>VGZG01000110.1 GCA_016872675.1 Planctomycetota bacterium | reverse complement strand
GCAGCGCTCGTACATGCGTTCCCAGCGCCACGTCGCGCGCACCCAGTCGGCTGCCAGTTGGCCGCCGGCGCGCGCCGCCGCCGGGTCGGCGAACCAGCGCGCGACCGCTGCGACCGTGGCCGCGGCACCGTCGGCGATCGCGATGGCCGCAGCCGGCGCTGGCCCAAGGCCTTGTGCCGCCTGCGGCATCGACACCACCGGCAGTCCCATGCTCATCGCTTCGAGCACCTTGTTCTGCACGCCGCGCGCCAGCCGCAGCGGCGCGATACCGACCGCGGCGCGGTCGAACCACGGCGGCGTCTCCGGCACGCGGCCGGTGACCGTCACGCCCGGCGTCGCCGCCAGCGCCAACACGCGCGGCGTTGGCCGGCTGCCGACGACCAGCAACCGGGCGTCGGGGAAGCGCTCGCGCAGAGCAGGCCAGCACTGGGCCACGAACCAGCACACGCCATCGACGTTGGGTTCGTAGTCCATCACGCCGGTGAAGATCGCCGTGCGCGGATGGCGCTCGCCGTCGCCGCGGCTCGTGAAGTGCGCGACGTCGACGCCGTTGGGCAACACGTCCGGCACGACGCCGGGGATGCGAGCCTTGAACAGTTCGCGCTCGACGTCGCTGACGACGAGCGAACGGTCAAAGGCGCGCGCGACGCGGTCCTCGAAGGTCAGCAAGCGCCGCGCCTCGCGCGCGTAGACCCAGTGACCGAGTCCCGAGGACGCGGCCGCGTACTGCGCCCACTTGTCGGAGTCGAGTTCGGCGAACTGCATCACCTTGGCGCGCGCAGGCGCCGCGAGCGCGTACTGCGCCATCGACGACGAGTAGACCCAGACGAGGTCGGGCGGCGTCGGCTTGCACCAGCCGCGCATCGCCGCGCGCAGCACGCCGCTGCGGAAGAACGGCAGCGTCAGCGCTTCGCCGGTCAGCAGGCCGCGCAGGCTCAGCGCCTTGGCCAGCGATCGCGACAATCGCGGCGCCACGACGTCGCGGCAGCGTTCGCGCAGGAAGGCGACTCCGTCGGCGTCGCGCGCCTCTTCCTGGAAACACCCTACGGACACGGACGCGCCGCGCTGGAGGAAGCGCTGCAGGAAGTGCCAGGTCGTGATCCGGTCGCCGCGGTCCGGCGGGTACGGAACGCGCTGGCACAGGAACACGATGCGCGGGCTCTGGGCGGGCTCGGTCACGCGGCGGTCCATCAAGCTTCGGCCCCTTTGCGCCCGATACAAGCCTCGCATGGCGCCCCCGATCGAGGCCGCGACGAGCGACGTCGTCAGGCTCGTGCAGAACACCGTCGAATTGCCGACGATGCCGATCGTCCTGGCGCGACTCGGCCACCTGCTGGCGCACGAGGGCGCGTCGGCCGGGGACGTCGCCAAGGTGCTGCAATCGGACCCGGCGATCGCCGCCAACATGCTGCGCATCGTCAACTCGGCCTACTACGGCCTGCGGGTCCGGGTGTCGTCGATACCACTCGCCGTCTCGGTGCTCGGCTTCACGACCACGCGGCGCGTTGCGCTGCGCGCCGCGGTGTTCACGGTGTTCGCGCAGCGCCGCGAGCCGATCGCGCAGTTCGACCCGATCGCGTTCTGGAAGCACGCGGTGTTCACCGGCGTCGCCGCTCGCGCGCTGGCCAGCGTCGCGCACCCGTCCACCGAGACGCACCCGGAGGACGCCTACATGGCGGGCCTGCTGCACGACCTCGGCAAGATCGTGCTGCTGGAGAAGCGCACCGCGCACTACCTCGAGGCCCTGCGCCACGCCGTGGCGACAGGATGCCCGGACGCCGAGGCCGAGACGGCCGGTTTCGGCTTCACGCATGCCGATGTTGGCGCGGTTTTGGCCCAGAAGTGGTCGCTCGCAGAAGAACTGACAGCGGCCATCCGGTATCACCACGCGCCTAGCTGCGATAACGTCCACCACTCGCTCAACTCCCTTGTCCATCTCGCCGACCGTCTCGCGTGGCAGGCGAATCTGCCGTCGACCGTCGGCACCAAACCGGCGCCACTCGACGAGTCCGTGCACGCGTCGACCGGCCTGTCTGCTGACGTGGTCGCCGCGACGTTGCCGACGCTGCTGGGCGAGTTCGCCGAAGCCGAGATGCCGTGGTGAGCGTCGCCTGACCCGGCCGGAGGCGGCGGCGTGAACTTCCGCCGCGGGGTCGTCTTCACGTTCCTGATCCACGCCCTCGTCGTGCTCATCGACAAGGGCGGCGGGCTGGTGCTCTACCTGCTGACCGCCGAGCAGCCGGACCAGCACGGCGGCGCTGGCATCGTCGGGTCGCTGCCGTTCGTGCTCGGCGCCGTCGCCAACCTTGGCCTCGCCACGGCGCTGGTCTGGTTCGTGCGCCGCAAGCGCTTCACCGCGCAGCAGTGCTTCGAGACCTCGATGGCGGTCGCGCTCGGCTGGGGCGCGTTCGTCGCCGCCTTGGCCTGGTGCGTGGTGGTGTACGCGCTGCCGCTGATCGACCCGGATTGGCGCATCGACCCGTGGCTGTTGTTGCCGATCTGCCTCGCCGTGCCGCTGCTGCTGGTCGCCAGCTACGCCAACAGCACGCAGCTCGCGACCGACCGCGTTCGGGACTACGGCGTCGTGCACCTCGTCACCTCGCTGGCCTTCCTGCCGGCGTTCTTCGGGGTGTTCTTCTGGCTCGGTGGCGACGTCGCCAAGCAGCAGGTGCCGCTCGGCGTGGCGTGGGGTCGGTTGCTCTCGACGCTGGCCGTAGCGGCGTTGGCGCTGTGGCTCGTGCGCAAGGTCGTGCAGGTGCGCGTCCGCGTCCATCGGCCGTTCCTCGGCGCGGCGCTGCGCTTTGGCTGGCGGGCCAACCTGACGTCGACGCTCAACTACCTGAACCACCGCCTCGACCTGATCGTGCTCGGCTTGCTGGTGTTCCGCGCGCGGCGCCTAGAGGGACTGGAACCGGCGGACGCCAAAGTCGCCGCCAACGTGCAGGTCGCCTTCTACTCGATGGCGGTGACCTGGGCCGAGTTGGTCTGGCACTTCCCCGAGGCGATGCGCGACCTGTTCTTCTCGAAGGTCGCCGGCGGCACCGAAGAAGAGGCGCGGGCGCGCACGCCGGTGCTGGCGCGGCTGGGCCTGTTCGTGTCGCTGGTCGGCGCCGCGGCCGTGCTGTTCCTGGTCGATCCGGTGATGGGCCTCGTCACCGAGTTGGCGCGCGGCAGCGACGCTGTCTGGTACCGCAGTTGGAGCCTCACGGTCGGCCAGTGCCTGCTCGTGCTGGCGCCTGGCACCGTTGCCTACACCGTTTCCAAGGTGCTGCAAGCCGACCTCGCTGCTCGCAACCACCTCAACACCTGCGTGTGGGCGCAAGGGATCGTCTTCGTCGTCATGCTCGCGCTCGACGCGTTGTTGATCCCCAGCGACGGTGCGCCCGGCGCAGCGTGGGCGTCGACGGTCGCCTACCTCGCCGGCACGGTCTTCACCGTCGTGGCGTACGCGCAGCAGACCGGCACGCCGACGTGGCGCTGCCTCGTCGTGCATCCCGCTGACTTCCGCTACATTGCCGAGGTGTTCACCGCCGTGGTGGGAAAGCTGCGGCGCCGCTCCGCATGAGCCGCAACGCCCGGGTCACGGTTGTCATCCCCGCCTGGCAGGCGGCCGAGTTTCTGGCCCAAACGCTGGAATCGCTGCGCACGCAGACGACGCCGCCGGAGTCCGTCATCGTCGTCGACGACGGCTCGACCGACGACACGCCGCGAATCGCCATCGAGGGCGGCGCGACGCTGCTGCGCCAGGATCGGCGCGGCCCCGGCGCGGCGCGCAACCGTGGCGTCGCGCACGCGACCACCGAATTCGTTGCCTTCCTCGACGCCGATGACTGGTACGCGCCCGACAAGCTCGAGCGCTCGATCGGCCTGCTGGACAAGTTGTCGGCGGCGTGCCTTGCGACCGACGCCTGGGTCGTGCGCGGCGACCGCATCCACGGGCGCAAGAACCAGCGTCGCCACGTGCCGTCGGTGCTGACCACCGAGCGGCTGCTCAAGGCCAGCCCGGTGATCTGTAGTTCCGTCATCGCGCGCCGCTCCGCCGTGCTGGCGGTCGGTGGCTTCGACGAGCACCCGGACCTGATCGCAACCGAGGACTTCGACCTCTGGCTACGCATGAGCGAGCGCGAGCCGCTGGCCTACCTCGGCGAGCCGCTGACGTTCTACCGCGCGCATCAGGGCAGCCTGTCGAACAACGATCGCTTCGTGCGCGGCATCGACCGCATCCTCGCGCGCGTCGCCACGCAACACGTCGGCGAGGCGCACTTCCAGAACCTCATCCGCCGCCGGCGCGCCGACGTCCGCCTGGACCTGGCGTGGGACCTGATCACGACCGGCCGGCGGCGTGAAGGCGTGGCGATGATCCGCGAGGCGCAGGGACTGGCGTGCACATGGAAGGCCGTGCGCATGCGACTGCGCAGCTTGTTCCGGGCATGATGCGGCGATGAGTGGCCCGTTGCTCGGCGTCGTCCACCTGCCGCCCCTGCCGTCAGCGCGCGGTCATCGCTCGATGGCCGAAGTGATCGCCAGCGCCGTCGCCGACGCGCGTGCGTTTGCCGCCGCCGGTTTCGACGGCCTCGTGATCGAGAACTTTGGCGATGCGCCGTTCCACAAGGGCACCATCGGCGATCCCGTGCCGCCCGACGCCACGGCCGGCCTCGCCGTCGCGGCCGCGCAGGTCGCTGCGGCCACCGGCCTGCCGGTCGGCGTCAACTGCCTGCGCAACGACGGCATGGCCGCGCTCGGCGTCGCCGCCGTGGTCGGCGCGCGGTGGGTGCGCGTCAATGTGCTGGCCGGCGCATACGTCACCGACCAGGGCGTGATCGAAGGCGAGGCGGCGCGACTCGCTGGCTACCGGCGGCGGCTCGGTTGGAACGGCATGCTGCTCGCCGACTACCTGGTGAAGCACGCTGCGCCGTTGGCGCCGATCGACGTCGCCACTGGCGCCAAGGACATCGCCGAGCGCAGCGGCGCCGACGGCCTCGTGCTGTCGGGCGCGCGCACCGGCCAGCCGGTCGACGCCGGCCTGCTCGACGCCGTGCGCGCGGCGGTGGGGGCGTTCCCGATCTGGCTCGGTTCGGGCCTGACCGCCGACAATGCGGCGACGCTGTGGCCCAGATGCGATGGCGCGATCGTTGGCACGTGGTGCAAGCGCGACGGGCGGCTCGCCGAACCGGTCGACGTCGGGCGCGCGCGGACGCTGCGCGCCGCCTGCCCGCCGCGGCGCGCCTGAAGCCGGGGCCGTCGGGATGCCGAAGAACGCCCGGTGAAGGTCTTGCTAATGACCCCTGCGCCGACCCATCTGCATCTCGGCAGCATCGCCACGGTCGCGCGCTGGCGGGACGGTCTGCAGGGACGTGGGCATCTGTGCGAGCTGTTTGGCAGCACCAACGAGGGCGGGCTCAAGCAATCGCTCGAAGGCACGCTCGGCCGCTTCCGGCCCGACATCGTGCACGCCCACGACGCCCTGCGCACTGGCGTGCGGCTGCTCGGCCTCCGCACGCCCTGGGTCGTGTCGCTGAGCGGCGAGGATCTGCACGCCGACATGCTCGACGAGTGGCAGGGCGGGTTCGTCTGCGAGGTCGTGCGCCGCGCGCATCGTGTGCTGGCGCCGTCGCCCGAGGCCGCTGCGCTGGTCGAACAGCGCGTGCCCGAGGCCGTCGGCAAGATCGACGTCGTGCCGCGCGCCGCCGTGCGCCTGCCGACCGACGGCACCGACCTGCGCCGGTCGCTCGGCATTCCGCGGCAGCGCTTCCTCGTGTTCCTGCCCGGCGGCCTGCGGCCCATCAAGGGCCAGCACCGCGCCATGGCCATGGTCGGCGTGCTGCGCAACGCCGGCGCCGACGTCGAGATGATCGTCGCCGGACCCGACCAGGATCCGGTCTACGCCGCTGAGGTGCGCGCGCTCGCCGCGCAGCACGCCGGCGTGAGGGTGCTGCCGGCGCTGGCGCACGACCGCATGGGCGCGGCCTACGCCGACGCCGACGTCGTGCTCAACACCTCGCTCGGCGAAGGCGCGGCGCCGACGCTGCTCGAAGCCGGCATCCTCGGCCGCCCGATCGTCGCCAGCGACGTGCCGGGCAACCGCGACCTGCTGCGCCACAAGGAGACCGGGTTGCTGTTCGCCGACGAGCAGCAGATGGCCCAGCAGATCCACGCGCTCTATCGCAACCGCGCCGCTGCCGGCGCGCTCGGCGTGCGCGTGCGCGAGGACTTCCAGCGGCGCTTCGCGGCCGACCGCGAGATGGGCGCGCTGCTGTCGGCCTACGCCGCTGCCTGAGCCGCGGCAGGGGGTGTTCAGCTCTCCCCGGGCAGAGGCCTCGGCAGCGGCTTCGCCGCCTTGCGCACGGCCGGCGCCTTGGGCTTTTGCTCCGGCGGCGCCTCTTCGGCGTACCTGGCGAATAGCTGGCGGATGCGTTCGCAGCTCCACTGCAGGGTCGCGACCAGCTCGGCGCCGATCTTGTCGCGCGTCGTGGCCCGCACGCGTAGCGCCTGCGCCCTTTGCAGCGCGCCGAAGAACGCGTCCTCGCCCCACGGCTCGATCTGTGCGCCGCTGGCGTCGCCGACCAACGTGTTCGCGCTCGCGCGCAGGTCGGCGTGCGAGCGCAACTGCGGGTGGAAGACGCCGGAGTCGAGCAGCTGCATCAGGTCGAGGTGCGGCATCGAAGTGATCGCGCGCACCTGCGCTTTCATCGGCACGAGGTCCTCGAGCAACGAGTCGAGCTCCTCGAGGCCTTCGTCGTCCCAGCAGACGATCGAACCGCCGATCTCCAGGTGCTTGGCGAGGCTGTCGACGAAGCCCGGCCGCGGATCGGTGCGGTCGGTGTGCACGAACGACGACGTCTCGACGCGGCCACCGTCGTGCACCGTCGTGCAGGCCCACGCGTACGGCAGGTGTCGCCATGGCCGCTGGCCCTCGAAGCGCGGCAGCGATTCGGTGATCGAGACGAGCGCCAGGAAGTGCAGCGGCTTCTTGCACTGGCGCAACTCGTCGCGCACGAACGCCTCGACGATCGGATCGCCCTGCTTGACGCAGGCGAGCGTGCGCCGCTGGCGGAAGGTCAGACCCTCACGCGCTGGGTCGAGGCCGGCGAGGTCCTCGACGCCCTCCTTGTGCAGCTCGAGTTCCAACTCGCGCGTCAGCTCCGGCAACTCGCGCAGCGGCAGCGCCGGCGCCTCCTTGCTGCAGCGGGCGAGGTGCGGGCATGGGAACGGGCTGGCGCAGAAGGTGCCCATCGGCAGGCCGAGCACGGCCTCGTCGGCGATCGCGGCGCGGTACTGCTGTAGCCGGCGCTTCGTCGGATCGAGCTGCTTCATCACCTTGGCGGTGATGTCGCTGCTGCGCAGCAGCGACATCGCCGGGTAGTCAGCGCCTTCCTTGTGCACGTACTTGGGGTTGATGTGCAGCAGATACGCGGCGCGCATCTTGAGCCCGCACTGGCTGAGCACGTGCGCTTGCATGGCGAGGTCGTTCACGTAGCGGTGCTTCACCTTCGTGCCCGACTTGATCTCGAACAGGTCGCAATGGCCGTCGCGGTGCAGCACCAGCACGTCGCAGCGCACCTCGACGCCATCGGCGACGAAGGCGGCGTCGAACAGCGCGGTGGCGCCGGCGGCGATCTTCTCCTTGGTCTCGGCGGCGGCGGATGCGATGTCGTTCGCAGCGATCGTCACGCCCTTGGGAAACGCCGAGCGCGCGAGCGACCGCAGTTGCGCGCCGACCGCCGACATCGCCTCGCGCATCGGTCCGACCGGCTCGGCCGCCGGCTCGTGGTAGTCGAGCCACAGGCGCTTGTGGCACTGCTGACCGGCCTCGAACAAGAACTTGTCGAGATTGCGCGCGGACTTCGGCTGAGAGGACGTCTTCAAGTGGGCGGGGGGGCGAGTGCGGCCCGTGCCCACGTGCCGCGGCGGACCGCCAACGGCATCGGGTCCCGTACCGCGAAGGGTCTCAGTCTAGGGCGGCCGGCGCGGCGGCTCAACGGCGGCCGCGAGTCTGCTTGTAGATCAGCAGCAGCACGATCGCGACGCCGCCGCCGGTGAGCAGTGGTGTCCACAGCCGGTCGCCAAGCGTGGCCTGCGCCTTGGCGGCGCGCGCGAACGTCAGTGTCGCCACCGCCGCGCGGAACGCCGGCAGTTCGGCCTCGAAGCGCTCCGATAGGCACGTGAACGACAGGGAAAGCTGCTTGCCGCCCGCCGGCGCGTAGACGTCGAAGCTCGTCGTCGGCTGGCGACCGTCGGCGGGCACGGTGACGCGCACCGCGGTCAGCGCATCGACCTCCTGGCTGCCGACCTTGGCGCGCTCGAGCCGCTCGAGCCGGTGCGAGCAGCCGCTGGCCTTGCCCTCGGCGTCCCACATGGCACGCAGGTCGTCCTGCCACGCGTCGGCGACGAACCACTCGGCATCCTGCTCGACGACGTACAGCCAGCTGTTGGCGAAGTCGCCGGCGAGCCAGCGCTCGATCGGGCCGACGGCGTAGAAGTGATTGGGCTGCGCCAGTCCGAGCTTCGTCGGCGACTGCGGCAGTTCGCCAACCTTGCGTGCTTCGTTCGGGGCGATCTGGCGCCAGTCCGCCGGCAGCTTGATGTGGAACGACCCGTTGCGGTTGACGAAGGGCTGCGCCGGCAGGTCGGCCTGCGCTGGCGCGGTCGCGGCGAGGACACAGGCGATCAGGGACGGAAGGCAGCGGCGGCCGCGCATCGCCGCATCATCGAACGGCGACCGGGGCCGGCGCAACGACGGTCTCGCCCTCGGCGGCGGGAAGTCCCGCAGGCTCACGCGGCGATGGCCAACGGGACGGGCAGATCCCAGATGGCTGCCAAGGCGCGCAGCAGGTCGGTCTCGTCGCTGGACAGCACGCCATCGCTCGCAGCAGCGACTGCGCACGCGGCCAGCAGGTTGCGCTTGCCGAGCGGCGAGACGTCGGCGAGCGCGTCCATGGCGGCGTCGAGCGCTGTCGTCGTGCACGCGGTCGCGGGCCGCAACTGCAAGCGCAGCGTCGGGCCGAGCGCGGTCGCGCCGCGCGTGAACGCGTCGGCCGCCACGAGGTTGTCGCCGTGCGCGCCGGCGCGCGCGAGCGTCGACAACACGGTCGCGGTCGCG
>VGZG01000109.1 GCA_016872675.1 Planctomycetota bacterium | reverse complement strand
GGGTCGGGCGCGGGGCGCGGGCGCCGATCGGTCGGCGCCGGTGGGCAGGCAAACCGGCTTAGTGGCCGGTCACCTGGATCGACTGCATCTCGGTGATCGCGAGGCCGGTCGGGTGCGCGGCGCACTGCCAGACCACCTGCGTGAACAGCGGGCCCGTGCCCGGCGGCACGCCGATCAGGTTGATCGGCAGGACCGCCTCGCCGGCGGCGTTGGTGATCGCACCGAAGGTCACGAGGCTCGCCGAGCCGGGGATCAGGTGCAGCAGGCTGCCGCCGAAGATCGGCAGGCCCGCCGGGTTGAACACCCAGTCGACCGCGAAGATCACGAATGTTGCCGGCGGCAGGTTCCTCACCCACAGACCGAAGCCGGCGTTGCCGGTCGTCATCGGCGAGGTCGTCATGTAGGTCGGCGTGATGCCGCCACACGTGCCGCTCGGGCCCGGTTGGCTGGCGGCACGACCGATGAACGCGAGGCCGGTCGGCGCGATGCCGCCGTTGGGACGGACCGGCGCGGCCGGCGTCGAGACGTCGCGCATCGCCGGGCCGGCGCAGACGTAGATCGCGCGCAGACCGAAGGCGTTGAGTTGCGTTGTCTTGTCGATGCAGACGTCGCCGGCGATGCCGGGCATCGCCATCGGGCCGATCGGCGGCGCGACCAGCACGCCGCCGAGCGTGCAGTTGAACACGAGGCCGTTGGTGTCGCAGACGAACAGCGTGTTGGTGACGCTGTCGTAGTCCATGCCGCTGAGTGGCGCCGGCAGGAACGGCAGCACGAACGGCGGCACGACGATCGGCGTGCCGGGCACGGGCGTGATGCCGACGACGATGCCACCGCCTGAGGCGACGTAGAGGATGTTCGCGACCGGGTTGAGCGCCATGCCGCAGATCGGACCGCCGGTGATCGCCAAGACGGCGCCTGCGATCGGGAACGTCGGGCCCGGCGCGCCGCCGAGGGCGAAGTTGGGCGAACTCTGCGACGTGAGGATCAGGCCGTTGGTGTGCCAGATGCGGTTGCGCAAGCCGTCGTAGGTGGCGTCGCCGGCCGGCGCGTTGGCGCCGACGACCGCCGGCAGCGGGGTCGCGATCATGTAGCCCGGGTCGGGCGGCAGGACGCCAGCCACGATCGGCGACAGGATCTGGGTCTCGAAGAACATGCCCGTGCCGGCCGGCGCCGGGTCGTAGGTGACGACGTGCTGGGCGGCGGCGGTGGCGGCGAGGGCGAACGGGAGAAGGGAGTCGAGGCGCATTGGAGTGTCCTTTGGGTTGGTGACACCCCGGAAGGACGGTCCGCGGCGGAACGCACGCGGCCGGCGCGAAAATCCTGCGGCGGGCGCAGGCGGTTTGGGGGCCAGTCCGTTCGTCGGGCTGATGGGCTGGCTACAGGGTTGCGCGCCGTCCGCGGCGACCCGGCGCAGCGCCAGCGGCGACGGCGGCGCCAAGCGCGATCCGCTCGGCGTCAGCGATCCGGGCGTCAACGCCTGTTCTTTGTCGGCGCCCTGGGCAGCGGCCTGCGCGCGTCACTGGACGTCCGTACGGAGTGGTTCGCCGTCGGTGCATCGCACGCGCACAGCTTGGCGATCCTGAACGCCCCCGCGCTGATCGACTTCACCATGTATACGACCTCCGCCGTGTCCCAAGTGCGGGTGGTCACCACGCTCGGCGCGATCACCAGTAACGGCAACAAGGGGCGTGATCGGCAATCTGTGACGGCCTGAGCCGGGCGACCTATCGTCGTCGCCGTCGGATCGGTCGCGGTTCCGCCCGTGCTATCGGCGGTGAGGCGCGTCGGTTTGAGGTCTGCGTCCCGCTTGGGGACGCTGGTGGTCCCGCCGGCCGCACGCGCACAATCCGCGAGGTTTGCTCGGCTTGGTCGACTGATCCAGTTGTCCGAGGGGAACCATGCGTAGCCACCCATTGCTCGCCGCCGCCTTCGTCGTCACCGCCAGCGTCACCGTCGCTCAGATCGCTATCCCGGCGCACAACAACGTCTACAACGGCTACAGCCGCGGCCTGCACTTCGCCGCGCAGACGTCGTTCTACATCACCGCGCTCGATCTCCCGACTATCGCGCGGCAGGTCGGCGACACGGCGAGCTACCTCGTGCGCGTCAACGGCGCGACGGCGCTGTGGAGCGTCGGCAACGCCGGCCAGATCGCGACGAGCATTCAGGTGGCGCCCGGCGACCTCGTCGACGTCATCGCCAACTGGTCGGCGGCGGCGGCCGGCAGCTTCTCGGCGCGCAACTCCTACGGCTCGGGGATGGCCGGCGCCGGCGCGGCGCCGTACGTGGCGCTCATCGAAGGCGTGCCGCACACGCTGATGCGCTGCGGCTGGCAGTGGGACATCGGCGACCCAACGTGGGCTGGCAATGGCTCGAGCGGCACGTACCTCGCGCCGACCACTGGCCAGATCGGCCGCGTGCTGGTGACAACGTCGCCGTCGGCGAACGGCGTGCTCGCGACCAATGCCGTCCTCGGCCATGGCTGCGTCGCCGCCTACAACTCGTTCTACGAATCGTTCGCAACTGCCTTGCCGGCGTCGACGGCGCTGACCGGCGGCGTGCTGCTGCTGATCCCGACTGCCTCGGGCTACCAGGGCTCGTGGCTACCGGGTTCGGCGAGCGCGTTCTTCGTGCCGCCGGTCGCGGGCGTCGCGCTCGCCACGGGCGACGACGGCGTCGTCGCCTACCCGATTGCGTCCGGCGCGTTTGCCACGGCGCAGGGGCCGCAGACGCAGTTGCTCGTCAGCGGCAACGGCATCGTCGCCTGGGGCGGCGCTGCCATCGACTATCCAGGCAGCAACAGCTACACGCCGAGCCCCGGCGCCATGCTGAACAGCACGCTCGGCGGCGTGTACTTCTGGCACGACTACAACGTCACCGAGGCGGGCAGCGGCCAGATCCTCGCCGAAGAAGCGCAGGGCGTGCTCTACCTGACCTGGAACGGCGTCGAGAGCTATGCCAGCCCGGAGACCGCCAACCCAAGCACTGTGCAGGCGCAGTTCGACCTCGCGACGGGCATCGTCCGCCTCGTTTTCGTCAGCGTCGACAGCAACGTGACCAGCGCCTATGGCTCGGCGCACGTGATCGGCGTGTCGGCGCCCGGTCCGTCCAACAATCCGGGCACGGTGCCGCTGGCGACCGGGTCGGCGACGCAGTTGTTGGCACAGAGCCCAGAGGTCGCGCCGCTGGCCGTTTCCGGTGTTTCGCGCCCGGTCCTGGGCACAGCCTGGACGCTGCAGGTCAGCAACATCCCGGCGACCGGACTCGTCGGCGTCGACGTCATCGGCCTCAGCGACCCGGGCATCAACGACCTGTCCTCGCTCGGCGCCCCGGGCTGCGGCCTGCGCGCGTCGCTGGATGTGATGAACGTTTGGACCGGCACGACGCACACGTTCAGCCTGCCGATCCCGACCAACCCGGCGCTCCTCAACTTCAACCTGTACACGACCTCGGCCGTGTTCCAGTTCCCCCCGGTCAACGCATTCGGCGCGATCACGGCCAACGGCATCCAGGGCAAGATCGGCGACTTCTGAGCGACGTCGCCAACGCGTCGGGCGCCGCCTGACGCCGCATCGCCGGCCGCGTCGTCCCTCGGGGCGGCGCGGCCGGCGGCGCTTCTGGGCGCCACGCGAGCGGCCTATGGCGCGTGCCGAACAGCACATTCGGCCGCAACCGTTCGCCTACTTCGCCGACGGCCACCCGGAGTCCGCCGACTGCGACGACAACTGCGCCCGCCAGACGGCGACGCGCGTACGCTGCCGGCATGAGCCACGACCCGTTCGCGCGCCTGCGCCTAGAGTACGGCGACGCGCCACTACCGTTCGAGACGTCGCCCGGCGAGCCGACCGGACTGCTCGCCCTCTGGATCGACGAAGCAGCCGCCGCCGGCGTCGGCGAGCCAAACGGCATGGCGCTCGCGACCGTCGACGGCGACGGCCAGCCGCACTGTCGCGTCGTGCTGTGCAAGGGCTTGGACGCACGCGGCATCGCGTTCTTCACCAACCGGCAGAGCGACAAGGGCGCGCAGTTGGCCGCCAATCCGCGCGCGGCGGCGACGTTCTGGTGGCCGGCGCCGCGCAACCGGCAGGCGCGGCTCGTCGGCCGCATCGAGATCTGCGCCGAAGCCGAGTCCGACGCGTACTTCGCCAGCCGGCCGCGTCGCTCGCAGCTGTGCAGCGCCGCGTCGCCGCAGAGCCGCGTCGTGCGCGATCGCGCCGAGTTGGAAGGCATGGTCGACGCGCTCGCCGCGCAGGTCGGCGACGGGCCGGTGCCGCGGCCGGCGCATTGGGGCGGGTACCGGCTCGTGCCCGAGTCGGTCGAGTTCTGGCAGGGGCGCGATGGCCGCCTGCACGATCGCCTGCGGTACCGGCGCGACGGCGGCGGCTGGACGCGCGAGCGGCTCGCGCCCTGAGGCGCGTTGGCGCGCTTCCCCGCGCCGACGGCGCGGCGTAGGGTGCGCGCATGACACCGCTACGCCTCGTCGCCGTCCCGTTCTTCGCCTTGTTCGCCGGCTGCGCCGCCGGCCCGGCCGCGCCTGACGTCGTAGAGCTGTGCAACGGCGTCGACCTCGCCGGCTGGCACGCCGACGTGCCGGCAGCCGACGGCGGCGCCAAGGTCGCGCCGTCGTTCGAGGTCGTCGATGGCATGCTCGTCAGCTGCGGCAAGCCGGAAGGCCACCTGATCACCGACGCGGTCCACCGCGACTACCGGCTGACGGTCGAATGGCGCTGGCCGGGCGAGCCGGGCAACTGCGGCATCCTGGTGCACAGCTCCAAGCTGCGCCGGCTCTACGGCCAGTTCCCGCAGTCGATCGAGTGCCAACTGCACGTCGGCAACGCCGGCGACTTCTGGTGCATCGGCGAGGACATCGCCGTGCCGGACATGGTCGCGCGCCGCGGCCCGAAGGAGAAGTGGGGCGCCGACGAGCAGCACGCGCGCCGCATCAAGAACCTGACCGACGGCAGCGAGAAGCCGCTCGGCGAGTGGAACGAGATGGTGATCGAGTGCCGCGGCCGCACGATCACCATCTGGGTCAACGGCCAGCTGGTGAATCAGGGCACGGACTGCACGGCTGACCGCGGCCAGATCGCGATCCAGGCCGAGGGCGCGCGCTGCGAGTTCCGTCGGCTCGACCTACAGCCGCTGTGAGCGTCAGCGTCGGCGCGGCGGTGAGCCCGGCGCGCGGGTCCGTCAGTCGACCCATTCGGCGATGAACAGGTTCGTCTCGCCGTCCTTGGCGTGGTAGCGATTGCTCGCCCAGACCAGGTGCTTGCCGCTCGGCGAGAACATCGGAAACGAGTCGAACTCCTCGCTGAAGGTCACCTGCTCGAGGCCGCTGCCGTCGACGTTGACGAGGAACAGGTTGAAGCGGCGCGCGGCGCTGCGGTCGCCGGTCTTCGCCGCCTGCTCCATGCCCTTCATGTTGCTGGCGAACAGGATCTTCTTGTCGCCGGGCAGGAAGAAGGGCGCGAAGTTGGCGGCGCCGTTCTTGGTGATCTGGCGGAAGTTGCCGCCGTCGCGGTCGCAGACGCAGATCTCCATGTTGGACGGGCGAACGATCTGCTGCGTCAGCAGCGCCGCATTGTCGGCCACCTGCTTGTCGTCCTTGGGGAACGCCGAGCGCAGCACGAGCATCGTGCCGTCGTGCGAGAAGAACGCGCCGCCGTCATACCCGGGGCGATTGGTGACGCGCTTCACGTTGCTGCCGTCGGCGGCCATCGTGTAGAGCTCGAGGTCGCCGTCGCGCACCGACGTGAACACGAGGTCGCCGGTGACCGGGCACACCGTTGCCTCGGCGTCGTAGCCTGGCGTCTTGGTGAGCGGCACGAGGTCGCCGCCGTCCGGCGTCGCGCTGAAGATGTCGTACTCCTGGTGCACCGCCCACTCGTAGCCGCGGCCAGTCATCTTCACGACCGGCGGCGCGTCGCCGGTGTGGTGCGTCGAGCCGAAGACGATGCGGCGGTCGCCCTGCAGGAAGTACGCGCAGGTCGTGCGGCCGGTGCCCGTGCTGACGCGCTTCTGGTTGCCGGCGGCGAGGTCGAGCACGTAGATCTGGTCGGCGGGCATCGACGCGTCGCGGCGCTGGAAGATCAGCTTGGTGCCGTCGTGCGACCAGTAGGCCTCGGCGTTCTCGCCGTCGAAGGTCAGCTGGCGGACGTTGCGCAGGTGCGGCTCGTCGGTGCGCGCCGGCGCGGGCTTGCCGGCGGCGACGACAAACGGCTTCGCCGGGGCGTCGCCATCGGTCGTGGACGGCGGAGTCGCGCAAGCGGCGAGGGCCAGAAGGGCGGACAGCCAGAGCGGGCGCTGCATGGCGTCATGCTGGCCCTGCGGCCCGGGCGGCGCAATGCTGAGCTCGCGCCGCGCGTCACGTCTGCGTCATGCGGGCGCGCGCGTTGGTGGCCTCAGCCGTTGGCGCTGGCGATCTGGCCGATCGAACCGGCCTCGATCTCGGTGAAGCCGAGCACGCGGCGCTCCTGCGGCGTCAGGTCAGGGAACGACGCGAGGAAGTGCGCGCGGTTCTGCTGGATGAAGGTGCGTACGCGGCGCAGCAACTTTTCCGGGTCCTGCACCTGCAGCAGGCCGGTGCGGCCGAGCGCTGCGATCGTGCCGCGGGCCGACAGCTTGTCGGTCTCCTCGGGCACGAGGCGTTCGTCGTCAAGCCAGAACTCGGCGCGCACCTCGAAGAACGACACGAGGTTCCGCAGGTGCGGCAAGGTGATCGCCGAGCGACCCTTGCAGATGTCGGTCGCCGTCTGCGGCGACACGCCCAATGCCCTGGCGAGATCCCGTTTCTTGAGGCGACGCTGCTCGAGCAGAGCAGTGATCTTCTCGTGGATGAGGACCATCGACGGCCTAGGATACCGTCCGCGTGCGCGCCGCTCACCATACAACCTGCCAAAGCTGCGCCGCGCTTGCGCTGGTCGCCACCTTGGTCGGCTGCGCGACCGAGGAGTTGGCGCCTACGACCTGGCCGCCGGCCGACTTCCGCATCGAGTACGAGGAACTGGCCGCACGCGATGGCCGGGTCGTGCCGGTGCGGCGCTTCGCGGTCGACGCCAGCGGGCTCGCCGTCTACGCCACCGCCACGGGGGTGGTCGTCGACGCTGCCGGCGCGCCGGGGGCGGAGCAGCCAGCGAACCCGCCCCCGCCGCTCGTCCTGCCCGTGTACGACCGTGTTTGCGCCTACCAGCTCGTGCCGGAATGCGTCCGCGCCCTCGCGCGCAAGCTGCATCGGCTAGGGATTGGCACGTTGGACGCCGGGCCAGCGGACTGTCGCGCCGGGACCGCGCCGGGGGCGCGCCTGCGGTGGTGTGCGTTCACCGACAAGCGCGAACTCGGCGTCGCGACCGACGTCGAGTGGGCGCTCGGCGAGATCCTGTATGTCCTGGCCGCGCACCTGCCGCCCGGCGAGCCGCCGCTGGTCGGGTGCGATCCGGCGCGCAAGGTCGAGGCGGTCTTGCAGGGCGTGCCGACGCCAGTCCTCGGCGCCGGCGCGACCGACTTCTGGTGGCAGCGCGCCGTCGCCAAAGTCGACGACGACGCGCTGTGGGCCGCGGCGTTCGCCTGCGCGGTTGCGGACGGCATGGGCAACGGCGAGATCACGTCCGGCCGGGGAGCCAAGGACGTGCTGCAGAGGTGGCGCGCAGCGCGCCAGGGTCGCCCGCTCGCCGCGCCGTGGTCCGACGAGGCGCTAGAGCGCATGGTGCCCCTGACGTTTCTCTGGTAGCGCGGGGGCGCGGGCAGCGGCAGGAGCGGCACACGGGGCGGCCGCTCCCGCGGCGGTGATCACTTCGCCGGGGCGAAGGCGAGCATGCCCGACATCTTGCCGAACGACAGCCACGCGCCGGCGCCGTTGTCGGTGGCGTGCAGCAGCATCTGCAGGCGCTTGCTCTCGTGCTCGCCGGTCTTCAGCTCGAGCTTGGTCGTCGTGACCTTGTCGCCCGACTTGAAGTTGAGGCTCCAGGCGAGGTCGTCGCCGATGGTGAAGAAGACGTCGTAGGTGCCGGCGGCCAGCGTGGCGTCGCCGCACGTGCAGTCGATCGACGACGTGAATTTGCCGAGCGGGGCGTTGGCGGCGCTGTTGTTCACGCGCGTGCGGGCGCGGGCGCCTTTGTCCTTGTCGGCGATGGCCGTCATCGTCTTGCCGTCGGCCCAGGTGATCGACGTGTAGTCGAGCGACATCTTGGCGTCGCCGATCGTGATCGACTGGCTGAGCGCCGGCGCGTTGCTGTTGGTCGAGCCCATCTTCTGGGCGAAGGCCGGCGCGCACAGGGCGGCGGCGAGAGCGAGCGAAAGGAAGGACTTCATGGTCGTGGGTGGGTCGGGGGTTGGTTCGCCGCGGACTGGTCGTCCTGCGGGGGCGGCGAGTCTACGCGCCGTTCGCCGGCCCTGGCGCAGCGGAGGCGCGGATTTCTCCGTCCTGCCAGCGCCGGTAGGTCTCGGCCGCGACCAGCAGGTAGAGGCCGTGGCCCAGGTCGGCGCGGCCGGCGCGGTGCAGGTCGACGGCGCGCGCGATCCCGCCCGGGCGCAGGTGCGGCCGCTCGCGGGTGCGCGGTTCGGCCAGCAGGTCCAGCCACGGCAGGTCGCCGCGGAACCAGCGGTCGAGCGGCAGGGCGAAACCGCGCTTGGGCAGCTTGGTCACCGCCGGCGGCAGGTCGGGGAACGCCGCGCGCAACAAGGTCTTGCCGAGACCCTTGCGGCCGGCGGCGAGGGCGAGGTCGACGACGTCGCGGTCGAGGAACGGGCAGCGGGTCTCGAGTCCTGCGGCCATGCCGGCGACGTCGACCTTCGGCAGCAGGTCGAGGCGCAGGTAGCCGGCGAGGTCGGCGGCCTGCGCGGCGAGCACGCGATCGCCGGCCGGGGCGGCGGGCGGTGTCGCTTCGCGGCCTGCGTCGGCGAGCACGAGGTCGGCGAACGCCGGCGGCGTCACCGCCAGCAGCGACGCCGCCGGATCGGCGGCGACGGCCGCGCGCAGCCAGCGGGCGGCGTAGCTGTTGGCCAGGCGCGGCGCCAACGGGCGCAGCCACGGCAGCGCGACGTGCCGCGCGAGCGCGCGGTAGCGGCGATAGCCGAGGAACAGTTCGTCGGCGCCTTCGCCGCCGAGCAGCACGCGGACGCCGTCGGCCGCGGCGGCGCGGCAGAGCGCGTGCGCGGCGAGGATCGACGGATCGCCGAGCGGCATGCCGGCGCAGGCGGTGAGGCGCGGCAGCGCCAGC
>VGZG01000108.1 GCA_016872675.1 Planctomycetota bacterium | reverse complement strand
CCGCGGCGGCGAGCGCTGCCTGCACGTAGCCGTCGAGCGCATCGCGCCGCCAGCCAAGATCGCCGACCGCCGGCGGCGCGGCTTCGCGCGGCGGCACGAACGCCCAATGCTGCGCGGGCGCCGCGGCGGCGGCGAGGACGGCAACGAGCGCGCATAGCGCCTTGGCACGGAGCGATGATGGCATGGACGACATCAGCACGGGCTAATCGCGCAGTATGTACCTGTTTACCTCGACGACGACTCAAGGTCAGTGCAGTTGCAGGATTGGAACCAACTACCGCGCCCGGAAACCGGCTGCGCGGTCGCCCAGCGCATCGCCGATGCGCCGCCGCGGCGGCGGTCCCGCGTTGCGCGCCGACGGCGAACTGCCAGCGGCCGTTGCGGCGCGGCAACGACCAAGCGCCGACACACGCCGCCCCGCCCGTGCCGTTCCCACCGTCTCTCGCTTGCCTCCCGCCGACCGTGCGGCGAAGTTCTCCTGGCCACATGCCGACCCCTCCCGCCCCCGCTGGCTCGCCGCTCGTCGGCGTCATCATGGGTTCGCGCTCCGACTGGGAGACGCTGCGGCACTGCAGCGACACGCTGACCGAGCTCGGCGTGCCACATGAGTGCGTGGTGGTCAGTGCGCATCGCTCGCCGGATTGGCTGATGGAGTACGCCGGCTCGGCCGAGGCGCGCGGGCTGCAGGTGATCATCGCCGGCGCCGGCGGCGCGGCGCACCTGCCGGGCATGGCGGCGAGCAAGACGGCGCTGCCGGTGCTCGGCGTGCCGATCGAGAACGGCGCGCTGCGCGGCCTCGACGCGCTGCTGGCGATCGTGCAGATGCCCGGCGGCGTGCCGGTCGGCACGCTCGCGATCGGCAAGGCCGGCGCGATCAACGCCGGCCTGATGGCGGCGTCGATCCTCGGCGCGCGCGAGCCGAAGTTCCGCGAGGCGCTGCGCGCCCGCCGCGCCAAGACCACCGCCGATGTGCTGGCCAACCGCGACCCGCGGGTGGAACCGCGCGGATGAAAGTCGGCGTGCTCGGTGGCGGGCAGCTGGCCCGCATGCTCGCGCTCGCCGGGCTGCCGCTCGGCGTGCGCTGCCGCTTCCTCGATCCGTCGCCGCACGCCGTCGCCGGCCACGTCGGCGAGCTCGTCGTCGCGCCGTACGACGACCCCGAGGGCCTGCGCCGCCTCGCCGACGGCGTCGACGTGGTGACATTCGAGTTCGAGAACGTGCCGGCGGCGGCGATCGAACTGCTGCAGCAGCATGTGCGCGTGGCGCCTGCGCCCGTGGCGTTGGCGATCGGCCAGGACCGCGTGCGCGAGAAGACGCTGTTTGGCGAGCTCGGCATGGCGACGCCGACGTGGCGCGCGGCGAGCGGCCGCGATGAACTGCACGCTGCGGTCGCCGCGGTGGGCCTGCCGTGCATCGTCAAGACGCGGCGCCTGGGCTACGACGGCAAGGGCCAGGCGCGGCTCGCCGCCGGCGCCGACACCGCCGCGATCGACGCGGTCTGGCAGGACCTCGGCGACCCGCGCAACGGCGGCCTGATTGTCGAAGGCTTCGTGCGCTTTGACCGCGAGGTGAGCGTGCTGGCGGCGCGCGCGCGCAACGGCGCGGTCGCCTACTACCCGCTGGTCGAGAACGTGCATGAGGGCGGCATCCTGCGCCGCAGCCGCGCGCCGGCCCCCGGCGTGCCGGCGGCGGTCGCGCAGCGCGCGCACGCATTCGTGCGCGCGGCGATGGAGCGCCTCGACTACGTCGGCGTGCTGGCCGTCGAGATGTTCCTGCGCGGCGACGAACTGCTGGTCAACGAGATGGCGCCGCGCGTGCACAACTCCGGCCACTGGACGATCGAGGGCGCCGCCTGTTCGCAGTTCGAGAACCACCTGCGCGCCATCCTCGGCCTGCCGCTCGGCAGCACGGCGATGGCCGGCGGCGGGCAAGCGACGATGGTCAACCTGATCGGCGACCTGCCGGAGCGCGGCGCGCTGCTCGAGTTGCCGGGCCTGCACCTGCACGCCTACGGCAAGGGTCTGCGCCCGGGCCGCAAAGTCGGCCACGCCACTGTCGTCGGCGCCGACCGCGGCGCGATCGACGCGCTGGCGGCACAGGCGCTGCTGCTGCTGCCCGGCGACCCGGCAGCCTGGGGCTTCGACGGCTGACGGGGCGCGCGGCGCGGGGACCCCGGTCAGGCCCTGGGTTCGGGTTGCCCGCTCCCCGGACGCCGCCTACTCTCTTCGCCCCCCGAACGGGCCGCGACGGCCCCGACGGCTGGCACGAGCGGGCCGCGCGCAATACCTTGCCCGGTCCGGGCCGGCCGCAGCCGCCGCGTCCCGAACCACCACGCCGATGAAGTCCCGCAGCAAGCCCGACTTCCCCCTCATCGATCGCATCACCCGCCGCGCCTTCGCCCACATGGTGGCGATGATCCACGCGGCCAACAACCGGCCGGATGCCGACAAGACCGACCCGAAGGTCGGCGGCCACCCGGCGGCCTGCGCGTCGAGCCTCGACTTCCTGGCGGCGCTGCACCTCGTCGTCCGCGAGCCCGGCGACTTCGTCTGCTGCAAGCCGCACGCCTCGCCGGCCGACCATGCGCTCAACCACGCACTCGGCCTGTTCCGCCACGCCGACGGCCGCTGGTTCGACGACGGCGAGGCCGAGGCGGTGATGCACCGCCTGCGCAGCTTCTCGCACGACGGCAAGCCGGTGTTCCAGAGCTACCACGCCGACGCCGATCCGGACGGCTGGCGCTTCCTGCCGTCGGGCTCGGTCGGCATCCCGCCGGTCAACGCCGCCTACCTGTCGCTCGCCTATCGCTACGCGCGCCAGCACGGCTGGACGGTCGCCGAGCCGCACTTCTGGTGCATGATGGGCGACAGCGAATTCCGGGAAGGCTCGCTGCTCGAGGTCATGCCAGAGGTCGCCGAACGCGAACTCGGCAACGTCACCTGGATCGTCGACTACAACCGCCAAAACCTCGACGGCACGCGCATCCCCAACAACCGCGGCCTACAGGGCACCGACGCCGACCGCATCGAGCGCACCGCGGCGGCCAACGGCTGGGAGGTCATCCAGCTGCGCCACGGCGGCTTCCGCGAGCAGGTGTTCGCCAAGAAGGGCGGCGACGCGCTGCGCACGGTCTTCGAGCGCGGCTTCACCGACTACCACTACCAGGCGCTGATCTGGAAGCGCGACGGCAAGCTGATGCGCGAGGCGGTCCTCGCCGAGGACAAGAGCTGCAAGGCGCTGCTCGACACGCTGACCGACGCCGACCTCGTGCGCCTGTTCTACGACACCGGCGGCCACGACCACGCCGCAATCGTCGAGGCCTTCGAGCGCAGCAAGCTCGACACGCGCCGGCCAACGCTGATCATCGCGCACACCATCAAGGGCCGCGGCCTGCAGTGCGTCGCCGCCAACGGCAACCACTCGGCGATGCCCGAGGAGAGCGAGGTCGCCGAGATCCTGGCCGGCCACGGCCTCGCGCTCGCGCGGCCGTTCGTGCGCTGGGACGCGGCCTCGCCCGAGGCGCGCTTCCTCGCCGAGCGCGGCGCCGCCGTGCGCGAGGGCATCGCGGCGCTCGAAGCCGAGGCGAAGGCGAACCGCGCGCGCGTGCAAGCGCAGATCGACGCACAGGGCGGCATGCCGGAGTCGCTGAACATCAACCTGAAGCTGGCGCCCACCACGCACACGCAGTGGATGTGGGGCCAGCTCGCCGCCAAGCTGATCCGCATCGGCGTCTACGACGAGCTCGCCAAGGCCGGCCGCGAAGGCAAGGCCGGCAAGGCGCCGACCGCCGACGAGGCGAAGTGGAACCCGCTCGCCGACCTGATGATGACGATGGCGCCGGACGTCGGCACGTCGACCAACATCAACCCGGCGATGGACGAGAAGATCTTCGGCCCCAAGCACGACGAGAACTGGGAGTCGAAACTCGACCTGCACGAGCGCCTGCGCCCCGAACTGGCGCCGACCGACGAGGCCTGGACACGGCACATCCGCTTCGAGATCGCCGAGGCCAACTGCATGAGCGCCGTCGGCAGCTTCGGCAAGATGGACGCCTTCGCGGGCATCCCGTTCCTGCCGATGATGACGGTCTACGACTTCTTCATCAAACGCGCCCTCGACCAGCTCTACTACGACCTCTACTGGGGCGCGTCGTTCGTGCTCGTCGGCACGCCGAGCGGCATCACGCTGGCGCCCGAGGGCGCGCAGCACAGCTGGAAGAGCGACATCCAGATCCCCAACCTGGTCACGTGGGAGCCGGCGTTCGCGCTCGAGCTGGAGTGGATCCTGTGCGACGCGATCCGCCGCCACTTCGCCCGCGACAACAAGGGCCGCAGCGGCGTGCTGGTCCGCGCCGTGACGCGCGCGCTGCACCAGAAGGACCTGTTCGAGTGGCTGAAGAAGCAGGCGAAGTGGAAGCGCGAAATGCCGGCCGGCGCCGAGCTCGGCCTCACCGCCCAGGACGGCGGGCTGCACGAGGCCGAGGTGCCGCACGCCGGCGACACCGAGATCCTCGCCGCGCTCAAGCACGACGTGCTCGCCGGCGGCTACCGCTTGATCGACTGGCGCGGTTACCGCGGCTACCAGCCCGGCGAGAACGTCGTCGAGCTGTTCGTCATGGGCGCGCTCGTGCCCGAAGCGATCGAGGCCAGCAAGCTGCTGCTCGACCGCGGCGTCTACGCCAACGTCACCGTCGTCACGTCGCCTGACCTCTTGTGCGGCGAACTCGGCCGCAAGACCGGCTTCCAGCACCTGGTGCAGACGCTCGGCGTCAGCGGCCGCTTGCATCTGCGCCCAGCCGGCAAGGGCGCGTCGGGCCCGCTCGGCCCTGGCGACGTCGTCGACCTCGCCGGCCGCCGCGTGCCGATCGTCTCCGTGCACGACGGCGAGATCGGCCTGCTCGACAACCTTGGCTCGCTGGTCGGCGTGCCGCAGGTCGCCAGGGCGGTCGTCAAGTTCAGCAAGTCGGGCACCCCGGCGCACATCTTCCGCTACCACGGCCTGCACGGCGAAGGCATCGCCGAGGCCTGCGGCCAGGCGCTGGCGCAGACGGCGCTCGAAACCGTGCAACTGCACGGCGAGGCGCTCGGCGTGCTGCGGGCCCAGCAAGGCCAGCCGGCCGGCGACTGGCGCGAGTTGTGGCCGAACCCGGCCTGAACCGCGCGACGACCAACGGCGCCGGCCCGGCCGACCGGCGGCCGGCGCGCGCCGAGGGCTGTGACCGCCGGCAGACGCCGCCTAGAACCGGCCACCAGGAAGATCTCTTGCGATGACCGCTTACCCGCCGTTCCCGTCCCGTCGCCCCAGCTCCCTGCCGCTCGTCGTCGCCGGCGCCGCCTTTGCGCTGGCGAGCTACCTCGTGCTGGAGCGCAGCGGCTTCTTCACCCCCGCCCCGGTTGCCGAACCGCGCGCGATCACGCCGCGCGGCGAACTCGCCGGCATGGAGCAGACGTTCGTCGACGTGTTCGCGCGCTGTTCGCCGTCGGTCGCCCACATCAACACGTCGTCGCTGGTGCGCACCGGCGAGGGCCGCGTCGCCAAGCAGCACGGCTCGGGCAGTGGCTTCGTCTGGGACCGCTCGGGCACGGTGGTGACCAACCACCACGTCGTCGAGAACGCGCGCGTGGTGCAGGTCAGCGTCGGCGGGCGCAACTTCCGCGCCGACGTGCTCGCGTCGTCGCCGGCGCACGACCTCGCGGTGCTGCGGCTGCGCGGCGGCGTTGCCGACCTCGTGCCGCTGGCGGTCGGCAGCTCGGCGGACCTCAAGGTCGGCCAGACCGCGATCGCGATCGGCAACCCGTTCGGCTTCGACCAGACGATGACGACCGGCATCGTCAGCGCGCTCGAGCGCAACCTCGAGAAGCCAGACGGCGGGCTGATGCACGGGCTCGTCCAGGTCGACGCCGCGATCAACCCCGGCAACTCCGGCGGCCCGCTGCTCGACTCCGCCGGCCGGCTCGTCGGCGTGACGACGGCGATCTACTCGCCGAGCGGCGCCAGCGCCGGCATCGGCTTCGCGGTCCCGGTCGACCTCGTCAACGAGATCGTGCCCCGGCTGCTCGGCGGCAAGTCGACGACGGCGATCCTCGGCGTGAAGACGCAGTACACCAGCTACCGTCTCGACGGCGACCTCGGCTATCCCTCGGGCGCGATCGTCACCGAGGTCGTCGACGGCTACGGCGCGGCGGCCGCCGGCCTGCGGCCGTTCCGCATCGCGCCGGGCGCGCGCGGCGAGGTCATCGAGCAGTACGGCGACGTGCTGGTCGCCATCGACGGCAAGCCGCTGCGCACGTTCGACGAGTTGCCGCGGCTGCTCGCCGGCCGCAAGCCCGGCGACACGGTCAAGGTCACCGTCGTGCGCGGCCTGCCCGAGAAGCCGCAGCCGGTCGAACTGCCGATCCGGCTGACGGCGCCGGGTGAGAGCGTGCGGTCGGGCTCCTGACGCTCAGCCGCCCATCGCTGCGAGCTTGGCCTCGACCACCTGCTCGCGGGCGTCGAAGCGCGGCAGCCGGACATGCCGAGCCAGCGCCGCGTCGATCGCCGCCGCCGGCGCCAGCCCCACCAGTTCGCTCTCGGCGACCTGCACGCCCTTCTGCGCCGCCAGATCCGCGACCTTGTCGAAGACCGTGCGGATCGACGTGGTCTCGAAGTCGAGCAGGTTCATCGACACCTGCGCGAGCTTCTTGTCATCGAGGAAGAAGCCCATCGCCTGCACCTTCTTGAAGCCGCCGTCCTTCTCGCGCACGGCCTTGGCGATGTCCTTCGCCAGCTGCACGTCCTCGGTCGCGAGGTTGACGTTGTAGGCGATCAGGAACTTGCGCGCGCCGACAGCGACGGCTCCGGCAGTGGGGTGCATGGTCGCTGGACCGAAGTCCGGCGTGAACTCGGGGTCCGCGCCGACGAGCGGCAGCAAGCCTTCGAACTCCTTGTTGCGGAAGTTGCCGAGCACGCGCCGGCTCTCGCGCGCGCAGGCGTCGGCGTACAGGAACACCGGCAGCGAGAGCTCCCGGCCGATGCGCGCGCCGACGGCCTTCGCGGTCGCCACGGCGTCGGCCATCGTCGCGCCGGCGAGCGGCACGAACGGGCAGACGTCCATCGCGCCCATGCGCTTGTGCTCGCCCTTGTGACCGCGCAGGTCGATCGCGGCCATTGCCGCCTTGGCGCCGCGCACCGCGGCGTCGGCGATCGCCGCCGACTCGCCAGCGAGCGTCACGACCGCGCGGTTGTGGCTGGCGTCGAGTTCGGCGCCGAGGCACTTCACGCCCGGCACGGCCGTCATCGCGGCGACGATCGCGTCGATCTTGGCGCGATCGCGGCCTTCGGAGAAGTTGGGAACGAATTCGAGCAGCGGAGCGGCAGCCATGCGTCAGGGGCGACCTTCCTACCCCGCGACGGCGCGCCGATCCAGCGAGCCGCGCGGTTGCGCCACCTGGCTGATTGCCCGATCGTTGTCGGCATGGCCGCAGCAGGCAAACGCACTCTCGACCGGCTGATCTGCCGTCTGGGCGTGTGCTCGCGCCGGCAGGCAGAAGCGGCGATCCGCCAGGGCCGCGTGCAGGTCAATGGCCGCGTCGTGCGCGATCCGCAGACATGGGTCGACGTCGTCCGCGACAAGGTCGTGCTCGACGGCGACGCCGTGCGCGCGCGCGCCAAGGAGCACTGGATGATGCACAAGCCGGTCGGCTACGTCACGACGGCGGCCGACGAGCACGGCCGCGAGACCGTCTACGCGCTGCTGCCCAAGGACCTGACCTGGCTGGCGCCGGTCGGCCGGCTCGACCGCGACTCGTCGGGTCTGCTGCTGTTCACCAACGACCACGACCTCGCGCTCGCCATCCTGCAGCCGACCGGCAAGCTGCCGAAGACCTACGACGTACGCATCAAAGACCACCCGTCCGATGAGGACGTGCGGCGGCTGCGCGAAGGCATCGACCTGCACGACGGCATGACGCTGCCGGCCAAGGTCGACGAGGTCGAACGCAACGACCGTTCGACGGTGCTGCGCTTTGTGCTGACCGAAGGCCGCAACCGGCAGATCCGGCGCATGGTGATGGCGATCGGCTCGCGCGTGTACACGCTGCATCGCACGCAGATCGGCCCGCTCGCGCTTGGCGACCTGCCGGCGGGCGCGTGCCGGCGCCTCACCGACGACGAACTCGCGGCGCTGCGCGCGTCGGTCAGCGGCTTCCGGCCGCCGGCGCCGAAGCGCCGGCGCGGTGACTGACATTGCGCACGACCACCTCGCCGTCCTTCACCGTCATCGCCACCGGGTTGCCGCCGAAGGCGTAGCCGATTGCCTGCCAGCTCGGGACGTCGAGCACGCACAAGTCGGCGCGCTTGCCGGGGTGCAGCGAGCCGACCTCGGCGTCGAGCCGCAGCGAAAACGCCGGGTTGATCGTCGCCGCGGTGATCACCTCCTCGGCGGTCATCTTCATCTGCGTGCACGCGATCGTCTGGATCAGCGTCATCGATTGCGTGTGGCACGAACCGGGGTTGAAGTCGGTGGCGATCGCGACGGCGCAGCCGGCCTCGATCATGCGCCGCGCCGGCGCGTAGTGCGGCTTGGCCAGGAAGAAGATGGTGCCGGGCAGCAGCACGCCGACCGTGTCGCTCGCCGCCATCGCGGCGATGCCGGCGTCGGAGATGCGGCCAAGGTGGTCGGCGGAGTCGGCGCCGAGTGCTACGGCCAGTTCGGCCCCGCCCATCGGCTGGATCTCGTCGGCGTGCATGCGCAGTCGCAGGCCGGCGGCCCGGGCGGCGCGCAGCACGCGCTCGCTCTGCGCGCGGTCGAACACGCCGGGCTCGGCGAACACGTCGCAGGCGTCCGCCAGCGGCGCGAGCCTGGGGATCATCTCGTCGCACAGCAGGCGCACGTACGCTTCGCGATCCTGCCGGAACTCGGGCGGGAACTCGTGCGCGCCGAGGAACGTGCGCGTCGTCTGCAGCGGCACCATGGCGCGCGCCGCCGCCAGCGCGCGCAGGCTCTTCTCCTCGTCGGCGAGCGACAGGCCATAGCCGGTCTTGCACTCGGCGGTGGTCGACCCGTGGGCCAGGAAGCCCCACAGCCGCCGCTCGGTCGCCGCCGTCAGCTCGTCGAGCGGCGTCTCGCGCACGGCGCGCATCGAGCTCAGGATGCCGCCGCCGGCCGCGGCGATCGCCATGTAGTCAGCGCCCGCGCAGCGCATGTGGAACTCGGCTTCGCGCGTCCTGGCGAACACGGGATGCGTGTGGCAGTCGACGAGGCCCGGCAGCACGACGCGGCCGCCGACGTCGACCTCGTCCTTGGCGCGGTAGGCGCGCGCCAGCGCGTCGGTCGCGCCGGTGGCGACGACGCGGCCGCCGCGCACCG
>VGZG01000107.1 GCA_016872675.1 Planctomycetota bacterium | reverse complement strand
ACGATGCCGCGCACGGCGAGCGCGAGGTCGGCGTCGGCCATCACGGCGATGGCGTTGTTGCCGCCGAGTTCCAGCAGCGAACGGCCGAAGCGCTGCGCCACGCGCGGGCCGACGATGCGGCCCATGCGGGTGCTGCCGGTCGCGCTGACGAGCGGGATCGACGGGTCGTCGAGCAGCGCGCCGCCGACGGTGAGGTCCGGGCCGACGACGAGGCCGACGAGCGCGGCCCATTCCTTGCCGAGCGCCTCGGCCGCGATCTTGGTCATCGCGATCGCGGTCAGCGGCGTCTTCAGCGACGGCTTCCACAGGCAGCTGTCGCCGCAGACCAGCGCCAGCATCGAGTTCCACGCCCAGACGGCGATCGGGAAGTTGAACGCCGTGATGATCCCGACCGTGCCGAGCGGGTGCCACGTCTCGCGCATGTGGTGGTTGGGCCGCTCGCTCGCGATCGTGAGGCCGTACAGCTGGCGCGACAGGCCGACGGCGAAGTCGGCGATGTCGATGCACTCCTGCGCCTCGCCGAGGCCTTCCTGCAGGATCTTGCCGGCTTCGAGCGTGACCAGCTTGCCGAGCAGTTCCTTCTTCTCGCGGAAGGCGTTGCCGATCTGGCGCACGTACTCGCCGCGCTTGGGCGCGGGCAGCTCGCGCCAGCGCAGGAACGCCGCGTGGGCCTGCTTGCTGACCGCCGCGTAGTCCTGCGGCGTCGCCATCTGCACGGTCCCGATCTCGGAGCCGTCGATCGGCGAGCGCACGGTCAGCGTCTCGCCCTTGGTCTTGCGCCACGCGCCGTCGAAGGCGCCCGAGTTGGTCTTGCCGAGGCCGAGCTGGGCCAGGAAGGAGAGATCCATGGGGCGAACATGGTGCCCGGCGCGCCGGGCGGCGCAAGGCGCGGGGCGCTGGCGGCGCCGATCCCGCCGGCGGCTTCGCGCCGCCCTGTCTGCGTCTTGGCTTCGCCCGGCCGCCGAGGTACCTACGACGCCGTGCTGCTCTCCGCCAACGAACTCCAGGGCGTCCTGCTCGAACTCGCGCTGCTGTTCGCCCTGTGCGTCGGCGTCGCGGTGACCTTCCACCGCTTCAAGTTGCCGCCGATCGTCGGCTTCCTGGTCGCGGGCGTGCTGGTCGGCCCCAACGCCATCGGCCTCGTGCAGCACAAGGAGATGGTCGAACACCTCGCCGAGGTCGGCGTCGTGGTGCTGCTGTTCGCGGTCGGACTCGAGGTGCCGCTCGGCCAGATCAGCCGGCTCAAGCGCACCATCCTGGTCGGCGGCGGCCTGCAGATCGTCGGCACGGTGTTGGCGACGGCGGGGCTCGCCGTCGCGCTCGGCCTCTCCTGGAACGCCGGCCTGCTGCTCGGCTTCCTCGTCGCGCTCTCCAGCACCGCGGCCGCCACCAAGATCCTCGTCGACCAGGGCGAACTGGCGGCGCCGCACGGCCGCGTCGTGCTCGGCGTGATGATCGCGCAGGACCTCGCGGTGGTGCCGATGATCCTGCTGCTGCCGTTCATCGTCGGCGGCGGCGACGGCGGCGGCGGGTCGCCGCTGCGGTCGCTGGCCAACCTCGGCATCCTCGTCGCGGTGCTCGCCGCGGCGCGTTTCCTGGTCGGCCCGCTGGTCCGGCTCGTCGCGCGCACGCGCAACCGCGAGCTGTTCGTGCTGTTCCTGGCGACCTGGTGCCTGTCGCTCGCAGTCGTCACCGCGGCGCTCGAACTGTCGCTCGCGCTCGGCGCGTTCCTCGCCGGCGTGCTGCTCGCCGACTCCGACCACCACAGCCAGGCGGCCAGCGAGACGGAGCCGTTCCGCGACGCGTTCGCCAGCCTGTTCTTCGTCTCGATCGGCATGCTGTTCGACGGCGTCGTCGTCGTCGAACGGCCGGTGGCCGTCGGCGTCGGCCTCGCCGCCGTGCTCGTCGGCAAGGCGGCGCTGATGATGCTCGCCGCGTCGCGGCTGGGACAGCCGGGCTGGGTGCAGTTGCGCGCGGCGCTGACGGCGGCGCAGGTCGGCGAGTTCTCGTTCGTGCTCGTGCAGCTGGCCAAGCAGAAGAACCCCGAGCTGCTGTCCGGCGACCTCGAGCGCGTGTTCCTCGTCGTCGCCGTGCTGTCCATCGCGGTGACGCCGTTGCTCTACGCGCTCGGCAAGCGCTTCGCCGCGCGCGCGCGCGCTGCCGGCGATGGCGGGGCCGGGGCCGCGGCCGGCGACGGCGGGCACGACGGCCACCACCAAGGCCTCGTGCTGCAGCATCACGCGATCGTCGTCGGCTTCGGACCGACCGGCCGCACGATCGCCGCCGGGCTGCAGGCCGCCGGCGTGCCGTACGTCGTCGCCGAGATGAACGCCAACACCGTCAAGGCCGAGAAGCAGAAGGGCACGCCGATCGTGCTCGCCGACTGCACCCGCATCGCCGCGCTCGAAGCGCTCGGCGTGCACGGCGCCAACCTGATGGTGCTCGCCGTCAACGACGCCGTCGCGACCAGCCGCACTGCGCAGCTCGCCCGCCAGTTGGCGCCCGATCTGCACGTGCTGGCGCGCACCACCTACACCGCCGAGGCCGAGGGGCTGCGCCGCGCCGGCGCCAACGACGTCGTGCCGCAGGAACTCGAGGCGTCGGTCGAGATGCTGGCGCGCTCACTTCGGCGCTTCCTGGTCGCCGACGACGAGATCGATCGGCAGGTGCGCGACGTGCGCGCGGCCGGCGGCAGCGGCCGCATCGCCGGCATGGCCCCGGGCGAGGCCAGCGACGTCGCCGCGTTCGTGCCGGGCATCGGCTTCGCGGTCCATCGCGTGCAGCCGCAGGCGGCCTGCCTGCAGCGCACGCTCGCCGAGGTCGGCCTGCGCAAGCGCACCGGCTGCAGCGTCGTCGCCGTGCGGCGCGGCGACCGCAACCTCGGCGCCATCACGCCCGAGACGGCGCTCGAAGTCGGCGACACGGTGGTTGTGATCGGCCCGAAGGAACGGCTGGCCGACGCGGCCGCGATGTTCGCCGCCCCGCGCGCGGGGGCGTGATCGCGCGACCCAGGCGCCTCTGGCCCGTGACGCAGTCGCCGAGCGGCGTGGCCGCTCGCGCCGCGGGCATTAGGCTCCCGGCATGGCCGATGCCGCGCCGCCGCCGACCGGGTTCCGCTACACACGCTGGTCGCTCGTCTGCTTCCTGCTCAGCGTCCCGCTGGCGATCCTGTTCTACCAACGGCGCCTGCGCGAGCCGGTCGAGGTCGTGCGCGTGGCGACCTTCAACGTCGCGCTGAACCGTCCGGCGGCCGGCCAACTGCTGCAGGAACTGCGCGGCGGCGGCTCGGCGCCGGCCAAGCAGCTGGCGGCGATCGTGCAGCGGGTGCAGCCCGACGTGCTGCTGCTGTGCGAGGTCGACCACGACGACGCCGGCGCCGCCGCGAAGGCGTTCGCCGACGAGTACCTCGCGGTCAGCCAGCAGGGCCTCGCGCCGATCCGCTACGAGTTCTCGTGGATCGCCCCGAGCAACACCGGCGAGCCGAGCGGCCGCGACCTCGATCGCGACGGCCGCAGCGACGGCCCCGGCGACGCCTACGGCTACGGCGCGTTCCCCGGCCAGTACGGCATGGTCCTGCTGTCGCGCCATCCGATCCTCGCCGACCGCGTGCGCACGTTCCGCGCGCTGCCGTGGGCGGCGGTGCCCGGCGCGCAGCGGCCCGAGGGCTTCTACGACGACGCGACGTGGGCGCAGTTGCGGCTGTCGAGCAAGAGCCACTGGGACGTGCCGATCGGCATCGGCGCGCAGGTGGTGCACGCGCTGTGCTCGCATCCGACGCCGCCGGCCTTCGATGGGCCCGAGGACCGCAACGGCTGTCGCAACCACGACGAGATCCGCTTCTGGGTCGACTACCTGACGCCCGGCAAGGACGACTGGATCGTCGACGACGCCGGCACGACCGGCGGCCTGCCCGACGACGCGCACTTCGTCGTGCTCGGCGACCTCAACTGCGATCCGAAGGACGGCCAGAGCCGGCGGCAGGCGCTCGCCGACCTGCTCGCGCACGCGCGCGTGCAGGACCCGCAGCCGCGCAGTTCCGGCGGCGCTGGCGCCAGCATGAAGCAGTTCGGCGCCAACGCGACGCACGCCGGCGACGCCAGCCTCGACACCGGCGACTTCGACGACGAGGTCGGCAAGGGCCCCGGCAACCTGCGCGTCGACTACGCGCTGCCGTCGCGCTCGCTGCGCGTCGTGCAGGCGGGCGTGTTCTGGCCGGCCGAGCGCGAAGCGGGCGCGGCGCTGGTGGCGGCGTCGGACCACCGGCTCGTCTGGATCGACGTCGTCGCGCCGTGACCGGGCCGAAGGGCGCCAGCCTTGGGAACCCCGCCGGGGATTCCACGCGGGGTCCGACACAGTCCTCGTTTTTTCGCGCCACTGGTCTCCAATTCCTTGGCTCATTCGGTCGATAGAGTTGAACTTAGCCCGTCCAAGTTCCGGATGCCGGTCGGCATCTGTCCACGCAGCGAAACCATCGTGACCACGTACCTGCTCTTTGGCCTGTTCGTCGCGACGCTGCTCGGCATCGCCAAGTTCCACAAGCTGGCGTTGCCGATCGCGCTCGGCGGCCTCGGCTGCGTGCTGGCCGTCAAGCTGATGGACCCTCACTTCAGCCTCGCCGACCATTTCCTGTTCGGCGTCGTTCACGGTGGCGAGAAGCACGATCCCGAATGGCCGACGATCGTCAATCTCGGCGGCCTGTTGCTCGGCTTCGCCGTGTTGACCAACTACTTCGAGCGCAGCAACCTCGCCGAGAAGATCACCGAGGTGCTGCCGGCCGGACGCATGGGCGCCTTCCTGCTGCTCGTGCTCGTCGCCGTGATGTCGTCGGTGCTCGACAACATCGCCGCGGCCCTGATCGGCGGCGCGGCGGCGATGACGCTGTTCCAGCGCCGGGTCCACATCGGTTACCTCGCGGCGATCGTCGCGGCGAGCAACGCCGGCGGCGCTGGCTCGGTCCTCGGCGACACGACGACGATGATGATCTGGCTCGAGGGCATCTCGCCGCTCTCGGTCATGGAAGCGGCGGTCGGCGCGGTGGTCGCGGTCGCCTTCTTCGGCTTCTTCGCGGCGCGCCAGCAGACGGCGCTGCAGCCGCTGGTCCGCGGCCACGGCGAACACAAGCCGGTCGACCTCGGCAGCCTCGGCGTCGTGCTGCTGATCGTCGTCGGCGCGATCGCCGCCAACCTGCAGTACGGCATGCCGGCGTACGGCGTCTGGGGCGCGATCGCCGTCGGCGCGCTGCTGCGCAAGCCCGACCTCAAGGTCGTGCCGCCCGCGGCGCTCGGCGCGTGCTTCCTGCTGAGCCTCGTGCTGTCGGCGTCGATGATGCCGGTGGACAAGCTGCCCTCGGCGACGGAGTGGACCACGCTCGGCCTCGGCGTGGTGTCGGCGTTCTTCGACAACATCCCGCTGACCAAGCTGGCGCTCGCGCAGGGCGGCTACGACTGGGGCTTCCTTGCGTACGCCGTCGGTTACGGCGGCTCCATGCTGTGGTTCGGCAGTTCGGCCGGCGTCGCCATCTCGGGCATGTTCCCCGAGGCGAAGTCGGCGAAGAACTGGCTGGTCAACGGCTGGCACGTCGCAGTCGGCTACTTCCTCGGCTTCTTCGCGATGTTCGCGTTGATCGGCTGGCACCCGCAGGAGATGCCGGGGAAACTGCGTGGCGCCAGCGTGCCGGCGGCCAACCACGCTGCGCCAGACGACGGCCACGGCACGCCGCCAAGCCACCCCGGCAAGTGAGCCGCTAGGAGGCTGCGTCACGGAAGGCCACGCCGCTCTGCACGCGACTTCGCGTCCGGGAGCCTCCGCCGAGCTTCCACGAATCCACCGATCCACCTGCGGCGTCGGCTTCGCCCCGACCGCGAATCCACGCACTGGATCGGCGCGCGGTCCGTGACGCAGACGCCTAGCCCGCGACGTCTTCGTCGGGGTCGCGCAGCGGCGCGATCGCGAGCATCGCCGCCAGCAGAACGAGCGCGGCGACCAGTCCGGGCTGCTCCTCGCCGGAGAGCAGCCAGGCGACGAGCGCGAACAGCGCGCCGCCTTCGAGCACGGCCAGCGGCAGCAGCGTGGCGCGCATGCGCATGCGGCGTCGCTGCGCGCCTGCGAGGCCGTCGGTCCAGCCCTGCAGCATGCGGCGCAGGCCGAACGCGACGACGCCAGCGCCCGCGGCGACCGGCCAGACCGCCTCGTCGAGCGGATCGCCGCCGGCGAAAGCCTTCGCCAGCTCCGGGTCGGCGTGCATCACGCCGATCGCGATGGCGAAGCCGATCACGCCGAGCGGCAGCGTGAAGAAGATCATGCGCTGCTGCGCGAACGACGGCGTCGGGACCATGGGATTCATTGGCTCACGTGCGCGTGTACAGCCCGAGCACGTGGCCCGAGCCGATCAGGAACAGCGGTTTGGCGAGCTTCTGCGTGTAGCCGGCTTCGGCGGCGATCTCGCGCACACGGCCGTTGCGCAGCACGTTCTTGGGCTGCTTGCCGAGCAGCATGACGCGCGCTTCGCGCAGGACGTTCTTCAGCGACGTCGACGAGAACCACGTCACGATGACGTGCTTCTTCGCGACGCGGAACAGCTCGCGCAGGTGGCGCTCGCGCAGCTCCTGCGTCTCCAGGTGGTGCGACAGGCGGAAACTGACGACGACGTCGACGCTGCGGTCGGGCAGCGGGATCTCGAGGGCCGAGGCGCGCACGTAGCGGCGGTGGTCGCGGCCGTTGTCGCGCTGGTTGAGCGAGACCATCGTGAACGACCAGTCGCCTTCGATCAGGTCGTCGCAGCGCTCCTCGAGGAAGCCGGACAGGCGGCCGTGGCCGCACGGCAGGTCGAGGATCGAGCCGACTTTGCCGATCTCGGCGAAGTAGCGGGTCAGCAGCGCGCGTTCGCGCTTGTCCGACCACTTGCGATGCAGCTTGTTCTTGTAGTCGGCCTTGTAGGCCTCAGCTCCCCGCGTGCTGTTGTAGTTCTGCAGCTTGCTCTGCTGCATCGGGGCGTGGACGTTCGTCATCGGGCAGGTGCGGGTGGCGCGCCGGATGGGCGCCGGGGGCGCAGGATACGGGCCAGCACGGTCATCGCGAGGGCCCGCTCGACGACATTCCGCAGGCCGCCGCGCCGGACCATCGTTCGCCACAGCCGCCGCGCCTGCGCGCGCTCGCCGTCGGCGTAGCCAAGCAGCCAGCGCAGCCGTTCGCTGCGCGACCATTCGCGGCGGCGGCTCGGCGAGAAGGCGGCGAGGAACAGGTCGATGCGGGCGAGCCTGCCGCCGCGCAGGTCGCGATCGGTGAGCAGGCAGGCCGGCGTGTCGCAGACGCGCAGGTCGGCGGCGGCCGGCGTGCCGACGACCAGCAGGTTGCGCGGCATCGGCGTGCACCACAGCACGCCGGCCGCGTGCAGGCGCGCCACCAGCGCGCCGGCGGCGGCGGCGAGCGATCGGCGCGCCGGCGCGGCGGCGGGGTCGCCCGGCGGCAGCGCGCGCAGCGTGGCCTTGAGCGACGTGGCGTCGGGCACGAAATCCGTCAGCAGCGTCGAGGCCGCCGTGCCCGGACCGCGGCGCACGGCCGACCAACCGCGCGGTCGCACGCACGGCACGCCGGCGATGACGATGGCGGCGAGATGTCGGTGTTCGCGCTCGGCGCGGCTCTGGCGACCGAACGTCTGCAGCCAGCGCAGGCCGGTCGTGCGGTAGGTCTTGCGCACCACGGCGTCGGCGCCGACGCCAAGGATCTCGACCAGCGCCTCGGGCTCGTCCTTCAGCACGATGCGGCGCGTGGCGGCGCGGCGGTTGAGTTCGTTGTCGTCGATGTCGGTCATCGCTTGCGCAGTTCGCGCTCGAGGCGCGCGACCAGTTCGTCCTGCGGCCACGGTCGGGTGGGCTGCATCTGGCCAAGGTTGGTGTGCATCAGCGGGTGGTCGATCTTTGGCGTCGGCAGTTCCAGCCAATCGCGCACGGCGCGCACCGCCAGCGCCTCGACCGGGTACAGCTTGCACGCCATGTCGTCGAACGGCGCGCCAACGCCCTGCGTGCCTGCGAGGTGCAGGTCGAGCAATCCGGCGAGACGCTGGCCGAAGACGCGCCCGTCGCCCTGCCAGTGCATCAGCGCCTCCTGGTAGGGGCCCAGCCGCGGCGTCAGCGTCGGCCGCTGACCGGCGTGCAGGGCCAGCAGTTCGCGGACGAACAGCGGCATCGTCTCGCTCTCGGCGAACGTCGACTCCGGCTCGTCGCGCAGCAGCTCGTACAGCGGGTCGGCGCTCGGATCGCCGAGCGCCAGGCCGAGCAGGGCCGTCCAGGCACCGTGCAGGCGGGAGAACGGCAGCTTGGTCGCGCCGGCGCGGCGCTGGGCCGCGCCCTGGTGGCGTTCGCGCAGCAGCAGCGAGCAACGGCGCAGCGCCTGTCCGGTGCGCGCTTCGTCGAAGCCCTCGCCGTCGCCATCGAGCACACGCCACATGCCGTGGCCGAGGCGCCAGGTGCCGAGCATCCAGGCGGCGAGGTAGACCTGCGGTCGGCGCTTGGGATCGGGCAGCGAGTCGCGCAGCTGCGTCTCCTGGTCCTGGCGTAGCAGCTTCTCGTTGGCGGTACGGGTTGCCCACTCCTGCAGGTGGCGGCGGAGGCTCAGCAGTTGGGCGGTCATCGCGGCCGCGCACCGTAGCGTGGCGCGCGGCGGCGGGCGAAGGTCTCACGGTTGTGGCAACCGAAGATGGGGGGTTGAGGCGCATGGCTTCGTCGCGATGATCGATCTTCCTGTTCGCCATGCGCCGCCAGCTCGCTCTCGCCGTGATCGCTTTCTGTTGTGCAGCCGGCGCGTCGGCGCAGCGACACTGGGCGTACCAGCCGCTGCAGCGACCGGCTGTGCCCGCGGGGATGTGGGGCGAGTCGCCGATCGACCGCTTCGTCGCGCAGAAGCTCACGGGCACGGGCCTGCAGCCGTCGCCGCCGGCCCCGCGCGCGGCGTGGCTGCGGCGCGCTGCGCTCGACCTGCGCGGGTTGCCGCCGACGCCGGCCGAACTCGACGCCTTCCTTGCCGACGCCGCGCCCGACGCCAAAGCGCGCGCCGCCGACGCGCTGATGGCGGGCTCAGCGTTCGGCGAACGCTGGGCGCAGTGGTGGCTCGACCTCGCGCGTTACGCCGACAGCCAGGGCTACGAGAAGGACGACCCGCGGCCGTCGATGTGGCGCTGGCGCGAGTGGGTGATCGGAGCGTTCGCCGCCGGCATGCCGCTCGATCAGTTCACCGTCGAACAGCTCGCTGGCGATCTGTTGCCCGACGCCACTGTCGAGCAGCGCCTCGCGACGGCGTTTCATCGCCAGACGATGACCAACACCGAGGGCGGCACCGACGACGAGGAGTTCCGTTCGGCGGCGGTGATCGACCGTGTCGACACGACGATGCAGGTGTGGATGGGCAGCACGCTCGGCTGCGCGCAGTGCCACGACCACAAGTACGACCGCTTCTCGCAGCACGAGTTCTTCCAGCTGTACGCGTACTTCGACCAGACCGAGGACAGCGACCGCGGCGACGACGAGCCCAAGCTCCTGGCGCCGACGCCGGCCCAGCGCGCCGAGGCGGCGCGCCTCGACGGCGAACTGGCGAACGCGCGGCGCGCGCTCGCGCCGGAGCCGGCGGCCGT
>VGZG01000106.1 GCA_016872675.1 Planctomycetota bacterium | reverse complement strand
GAGATCGCGCGCAGCGCCGCCGCCGCGCGCGCCGAACGGTTGCGCACCCACCGGCGCCTCGCCGCCGCCTGCGGCGGCCTCGCCACCGGACCTGCGACGGAAGCCAGCGCCGCGCCGGACGCGACCTCGACCCCGACGCCATCGACGCCGCCGCCCGCCGCGTCGTTGCCAACCACCCCGACTTCCGCCCCCGCGAGCCCAAGGAGGCAACCGTGATGCGCTGTTCCCTGACCGCCGTCCTCGCCTGCTGCTTCCTCGCCGCGTGCGGCAAGGAGCCGGCCGCCGACCACGACCACCAAACGCCGCCGCCGACCAATCGCATCGACGTGCCCGACGCCGTGCGCAAGAACCTCGGCATCGCCTTCGCCACGGTCGAGCGCCGCGCCGTCGCCGCGACACTGCGGCTGCCCGGCACCGTCGAGCTGCTGCCCAACGGCCGCGCCGAGGTCTCCCCGCCGCTGGCCGGACGCGTCACCGTGCACGTGCAACCGCTGCAGCGCGTCGCCGCCGGCGACCTGCTGGCGACCGTCGCGTCGCCGGCCTGGCGTTCGCTGCAGCGCGAACTCGGCGAACTGGAGAACGCGCTCGCGGTGATTGAAGCCAACCGCAAGGCGATGCCGCTGCTGCTCGCCGCGTGCGAACAGCACGAAGCGAGCCTGCGCGCCGCCGCCGACGCGCTGCAGGGCCTCGTGCGAACGCTCGAGCAGAGCCAACAGCAGGTCGGCGGCCAGGCGACGCGTCTCGCCGAGGCGCGCGCCAGCCTCGCCGCCAATGCTGCGCTGCTCGCCGAAGCCAACGAGAAGCACTCCGAGACGCAGACGCGGCAAATCGAGCTGGAAGCGACCGCGAAGAGCCAGCGCGAACGGCTGCGCCTCGCGCTCGCCGCCGCGGCGACGACGCTCGGCGTGACCACTGATTCGCTGGCCGCCGTCGGTCCCGACGGCGCGCCACGTTGGCAGACGATCGACGCGATCGAGCTGCGCGCGCCGCGCGCCGGCGTGGTCGAAACCATCGCCAGCGGCGACGGCGCGCTGGTCGACGGCCACGACGTGTGGGCTACGATCGTCGACTCGACGGCGGTGCGCTGCCGCGCGCGCGCGCTGCAGAGCGACCTCGGCCGTCTGCGCGACGGCCTGCCGACCGCGATCGTGCCGGCCGGCGCCGCCGACCCGGCGGCCCGCGCCGTCGCGACGCTGCAGCTCGCGACCGGCGGCGACGCCACGCAGCGCACGTTCGACCTGTGCGCGACGCCGCAGCAACCGGCGACGTTCCTGCGCCCGGGCATCGCGGTGTTCGTCGAGATCACGACGATCGGCACGGCCGAGCCCGTGCTGGCGATCCCGCGCAGCGCGGTGCTGCAAGACGGCCTGCAGCGCGTGTTCTTCCGCCGCGACCCCAAGGACCGCGACAAGGTGATCCGCGTCGAGGCCGACCTCGGCGTCGACGACGGCCGCTGGGTGGAGATCAAGAGCGGCCTGATGGACGGTGACGAGGTGGTGACGACCGGCGCCTACGAGCTGGTGCTAGCGAGTCCGGCGCAGGCGACCAAGGGCGGCCACTTCCACGCCGACGGCACCTGGCACGAGGACCACGAGTAGGCCGCCATGTTCCGCCAACTGATCGCCTTCGCGCTGCAGCGGCCGTTCGTCGTGCTCGTCGGCGCAGCGCTGCTGCTGCTCGCCGCCGTCTGGCGCGTCGGCACGATGCCGGTCGACGTCTTCCCCGAACTCAACGCGCCGACCGTCGTGGTGATGGCCGAGAGCCCCGGCCTCGCCGCCGACGAAGTCGAGCAGACGGTGACCTTCCCGTTGGAGACGGCGACTGCCGGCCTGCCGGGCGTGCGCCGCGTGCGCAGCGCCTCGGCGATCGGCCTCGGCATCGTCTGGGTCGAGTTCGACTGGGGCGAGGACATCTTCCGCGCGCGCACGCTGGTCGCCGAGAAGCTCGGCTCCGTGCGCGAGAACCTGCCGAGCAACGTGCACGCCGAGATCACGCCGATCACCTCGATCACCGGCGAGATCATGCTGCTGTCGGTGACGTCGCCCGACGGCCGCGCCAGCCCGCAGCAGCTGCGCACCTACGCCGAGTTCGACCTGCGCAATCGCCTGATGGCGGTGCCCGGCGTCGCGCAGGTGGTCGCCATCGGCGGCGAACTCGCCGAGTACCAGGCCGTCGTGCGCCCCGACGACCTGCGCCTCTTCGACCTCACGATGGACGACGTCGTCGCCGCCGTGCGCGACGCGCACGCCACCGCCGGCGCTGGTTACCTGCCCGACGTCGAAGGCCTCGAGCTGCCGATCCGCCAGACCGGGCGCGTGCGCTCGCTCGACGACCTCGCCAGCGCCGTCGTCGCCCATCGCGACGGTCATCCGGTGACCGTCGGCCAGGTCGCCGAGGTGCGCCTGGGCGCTGCGCCGAGACGCGGCGCTGCCGCCGACGACGCGCGCAAGGCCGTGGTGCTGTCGGTGCAGAAGTCGCCGGACACCAACACGCTGGCGCTGACCGACGCGATCGATCGCAAGCTCGCCGAGGCGCAGGCGACGCTGCCGGCGGGCATGGCGCTCAACACGCACGTGATGCGCCAGTCGGACTTCATCCAGCGCTCGGTCGACAACCTGGTGCACGTGCTGCGCGACGCGGCGATCTTCATCGTCCTCGTGCTCGTGCTGTTCCTGATGGACGTGCGCACGACGGCGATCACGCTCACCGCGCTGCCGCTCAGCCTCGCCGTCGCGTTCCTCGTGCTGTCGGCGCTCGGCCTGACGATCAACGTGATGACGCTCGGCGGCCTCGCCGTCGCCATCGGCGAGCTGGTCGACGACGCCATCATCGACGTCGAGAACGTGTTCCGCCGCCTGCGCGAGAACGCCGCGCGACCGGTCGACGAGCGACTGCCGGTCGTGCGCGTCGTGTTCCGGGCGAGCAACGAGATCCGCAGCGCCGTCGTGTTCGCGACGGTGATCCTCGGCATGGTGTTCGTGCCGCTGCTGTTCCTCGGCGGGCTCGAGGGCCGCTTCTTCCGGCCGCTGGCGATCGCCTACATCGCCTCGACGTTCGCGTCGCTGATCGTCGCGCTGACGGTGACGCCGGTGCTGTGCCGGCTGCTGCTCGGCCAGACCGGCGCGTCCGGCGCGCACGGGCCGAGCCGGCTCGTGCAATGGCTGCAGGCCCGCTACGCCCGCGTGCTGCAGGCCGCCCTGCGCCGCCGCAGGCCGCTGCTCGCCGGCGCCGGCCTGGTCGCCGCCGCCAGCCTCGCGCTCGCGTCGACGTTCGGCACCAGCTTCCTGCCGAGCTTCCACGAAGGCACGTTCACCGTCTTCCTGATGGCGCCGCCCGGCACGTCGCTGGCGGAGAGCGATCGGCTGGCGAGCGGCATCGAAGCGCAGCTGTGCGCGGTCCCCGGCGTGCGCACGGTCGTGCGCCGCACCGGCCGCGCCGAGCGCGACGAGCACGCCGAGCCGGTCAGCAGCTCGGAGATCGAGGTCGTCGTCGCCGCCAACGCCGACCGCACCGCCGTGCGCGCCGGCATCGACGCCGTGCTCAACAAGGCGCCGGGCGTGGCCACCGCCGTCGGCCAGCCGATCGAGCACCGCCTGTCGCACGTGCTGTCCGGCACGCCAGCGGCGATCGCGGTGACCGCCTACGGCGACGACCTCGCCGTGCTGCGCAGCCTCGCCAAGCAGCTGGAGGCCGTGGTCGAGGCGGTGCCGGGCACGCGCGACGTGCTGGCCAACCGCGAGGTGATGATCACTTCGCTGCCGGTGCGGTACCGCGCCCAGGATCTCGCCGCCGCCGGCCTGTCGCCGGCCGAGGCGGCGCGGCAGGTGCAGCACGCCATCGGCGGCGCGCACGCGGCCGACGTGATCGACGGCAACCGCCGCATCGCGCTGACCGTGCGCCTGCATCCCGACGAACGCGCCGACGTCGCCGACGTCGGCGAGTTGGAGCTTCGCGGCGCCTCGGGCGCGCGCGTCCGGCTGCGCGACGTCGCCGACCTCGGCCGCGAGCGCTCCTCCAACCTGATCGCGCGCGAGAACGGCCGCCGCAAGGCAGTCGTCTCGTGCAACGTCGCCGATGGCCACAATCTCGGCGACGTCGCCGCGGCGATCGAGCGCGCCGTCGCGCCGATCGTCGCCGCGGCCGGTTGCACGCTGGCGCTCGACGGCCAGTTCGAAGCGCAGCAATCGGCCAGTCGCACGATCTTCGGCATGGGTGCGATCGCCGTCGTCGTCATGCTGCTGCTGCTGCACAGCGCGCTCGGCTCGCTGCCGGCGGCGCTGTTGGTGATGGTCAACCTGCCGCTCGCACTGATCGGCGGCGTCGCCGCCGTGTACCTGACCGCCGGCCCCGGCGGCTTCGCCAACACGCAGGCGCTGCTCGGCCTTTCGGGGCGCGCGTACGAAGCGCCGGCGCTGTCGATCGCGAGCCTGGTCGGCTTCATCACGCTGTTCGGCATCGCCGTGCGCAACGGCATCTTGCTGGTGCGCCATTTCCTCGACCTGATGCGCGAGGGGGTCGACGTCGCCGACGCCGTCGCGCGCGGCGCGCACGAGCGACTGGCGCCCATCCTGATGACGGCGCTGTGCGCGACGCTCGGCCTGCTGCCGATCGCGCTGTCCGCCGGCGAGCCGGGCAGCGAGATCCTCGCGCCACTGTCGGTCGTCGTGCTCGGCGGCCTCGTCACCTCGACCTTGCTCAACCTGCTGGTCGTCCCGGCAGGCTTCCTGCTGCTATTCCAGAACCGGCCCCTCGCGGCGCGCGATGCCGCCGCTGAGCTGCTCAAACCATGAAGAAGCTGCCGCTGTTCCTCTCCGCTTCCCTGGCCTTCTTCGCCGCCTGCGGCAAGGGCGACGCCCCCGGCACGCCGGCCGTTGTGCCGGCAAACGTCGCGTCCGGCGACCACGACCACGGCGAAGCGAAGCCGATCGGCTCGATGACCGTCGGCGCCTACAGCTTCGCCGTCGTGCAGCTCGGCGACGTCAAGGCCGGCGCCGAGGCGGTGTTCGAACTCGAGTTCGCCAAGGACGCCAAGGTGCCGCCGCTGGCGCGCGCGTGGCTGGGCGTCGAGTCCGGCCAGGGCTCGATGAAGGTGCGCTTCGGCAAGGAGGGCGACCACGGCCTGCACGCGCACGTGCCGGTCCCGGCGACCCTGCCTGCCGACGGCAAGCTGTGGATCGAGGTCGAAGCCGACGGCGCGACGGCGCGCGCGGCCACGGCCTGGAAGTGAGCCGCGGCGCGATCGTCAGTCGCGCGCGCACAGCCGCTGCAGCGCCGCGTGCAGCGCGTCGACGGCGCGGCCGAGGTTCCATGCGCCGCGGTCGCGATCGCCGGTCCAGTTGCTGATCGCGCGCAGGTGCAGCAGCGGCGTCTCGCGCCGCCGACAGACGGCGGCCACCGCCGCGCCCTCCATCGTCTCGACGTCGGCGTGCGTGCGCGCGTGCACGCCGTGCGCGAGCGCGTCGACGCCGCTGCACGTGCTGACCGTCGCGCCCTTGACCAGCGGGCAGCCCAAGCGCGCCGCCGCCTCGGCGGCCATGCGCGGGCTCGCCGGGAACGGCCCGGTGTCGACCATGCGGATGCCGTGCTCGCGCGGCTTGCCGAAGTCGACGAAGCCGTCGGGCGTCAACACGCCTTCGTCGGCGAGCGTGTCGCTGGCGACGACGCAGACGTCGCCGGGCGCGACCGGCGGCGCGCTGCCGCGCACGCGCTCGGGATAGCTGCCGGCGACGCCGACGAGCAGCACGCCGCGCGCCGGACGGCGCGACTCGAGCCGGATCAGCAGCGAGTAGACCTCCATCGCCGCCGCCACCTTGCCGACGCCGAGTTCGTGCAGCGACAGCGGCAGGCCGCCGGCGCGCTCGAGCGGCGACGCATGCACGACGAGGAACTCGTCGAGCGGCACGCCGCCGTAGCTCGGCAGGCTCATCGGCCGCCTCCGCCAGCACAACGCGACGCAAGCGCGGCGAGCAGCGCCAGCGCAACCATCGAGCCGACGAGGCCGAGGCCGCCGTGCAGCGGCTCGAGACGGTCGCTCAGTCGCGCGAGGCGCGCGCGCCACGCTGGCCAGCGCGATGGCGCAGCGCCGGCCGGCGCAACGGGCGCGGCGACGGCCGGCGCAACGGGCGCCGCCGCTAGCGCGCCGAGCGCGACGAGCAGTTCGCGCGCCGAGGCGAAGCGATCGGCCGGGTCCTTGGCGAGGCAACGCAACAACAGCGCGCGCTCGCCCGGCGCCAGCGCCGCCGGCAGTTCGGGCGCTGCGGTCTCGTGCTGCTTGAGCACCTGCCACGGATCGTCGCCGCGGAACGGCGTCCGGCCGCACAGCAGTTCGTAGAGCAGGCAGCCCAGCGAATAGACGTCGCTGCGCGCGTCGCCGCGGCCCTGCAGCACCTCGGGCGCCATGTAGTGCGGCGTGCCGCGCGCCGATGACAGGCTGGCGCGACTGCCGGCGACCAGCTTGGACATGCCATAGTCGCCGAGACGCGCGACGTCGCCCTTCACGAAGACGTTGTGCGGCTTGACGTCGAAGTGCACGAGGCCGTGGTCGTGCAGCGCGGCGAGCCCGCGCGTGGCCTGCACGAACCAGCCAAGTAGCCGCGCCCGGTCAGCCGACGCCGGCGGCGCGCCCTGCGGCAGCTTGGCGGCGAGCGTCTCGGCGCCGGCGAAGGCCATCACCACGTACGGGATGCCGTCCTTCACGCCGCGGTCCTCGACGGCAACGAGGTTGGGATGGTCGATCTGCGCGAAGTGCCGCAGGTTCTCGAGTTCCATCTGCGCGGCGCGCGCGACCCCGGCGTCCTCGACGCGCAGGAACTTGATGGCGTAGTCCTTGCCGATCGAGGCCTTGCGGGCCCGGTAGACGTGGCCCGAGAAGCCGCTGCCAAGCTTGCTGGTGATCTCGTAGCCCGGCACGTAGCCCGGCTTGCGGAAGTCGCGATGGAACGCCTCCCAGTCGGGTGCTTCAGCGGCGGGCTCGGCGGTCATGCCGCGCGGCAGTCTAGCCGCGCGTTCGCGCCACGGCACGCCGCCGCCGCCGCAGCCGTCGACGCCTACGTCGAACGCCCCGCTGGAATCCCCCGCCGCCGCCGCCGAAGCTGCGCCCGCAACGACGCCGCTCCATGGTCACGACGAAACGCTACGACTACGTGCCGATCGAGCAGGTGCGCGAGCACCCGCTGGTCGCCAACCACCGCGAACTCGACGAACGCAAGGTCGCGCACTACCACGACGACATCCTCAAGAACGGCCTGCTCGAGCCGCTGGTCGTCTGGGAGCGTTCGAGCCGCGAGTACTACCTCGTCGGCGGCTTCCACCGGCTGGCGGCGATCCACCGCATCCGACGCTCGCACCCAGGATGGTACGACCGCGTCGACGTTCGCGTCGTCGCCGGCGATGTCGAGGAGATCCGCGCGCTCAACCTCAAGCTCAACGCCGACCGGCTCGACGCCAAGGTCAGCGACTACTTCGACACGATCCTGTTCCTCAACAACGCCAACTGGCCGGTCGCGCGCATCGCCGCGTTCCTCGACAAGGGCGACGGCTGGGTCGAGGACATCCTGCGCTACGTCCCGGGAATGGACCCGCGCGTGCGCGCGCTGCTGCACGCCGGCAAGCTGTCGTGGGCCAAAGCCAAGCTGATCGGCCGCCGCGTCCTGCAGGCGCCCGCCGGCAGCGAGCGCCAGGCCGTCGACGCGGCGCTGGCCGAGCTCGAGCGTGGCGCCGACGCCGAGCCGCGCTACGTGCTGACGCCGAAGGCGGCCCAGCGCCGCATCCAGAAGCAGCTCGCCGCCGACCCGAAGGCGACTTACACGGTGACCGCCGCCGACCTGCACGCGCTGCTGTCGCTGCTCGCCGACAAGGCGGGCGCCGAGCGCGAGCAGCACCTCGCGCGCGTGCGCGCGACGTTCCCGGCGCTGATCGACTAAGGATCGGGTCGACTGGGGATCGGGCACGGCGCCATCTGGCCGGCCGTCGGCGTGTCGATGGTGACTGCGCCGGGTCAGCCGCGCGCTTGCGCGTGCAGCAACCGCGCGGCGTCGGCGACCTGCTGCGGCGTGACGCGCAGCCCGCCGAGCGGCAGCGCGAGGTCGGCAGCCGCGGCGCGCGCGGCGATCTGGCGCTGCAGCGGTTCGGCGGGCGCCGCTGCGCGGGCGGCGGCGGATCGACGCAGCGCCAGGAACCAGTCCTTGCCGCGCTGCGTCAGCGCGAGTTCCTCGACGTCGCGCCACGCCACGCGGCGACCACGCCACGCCCGGGCCCCGAGACCGTCGGCGTCGAGCCATACGACCGCGGCGTCGCGCCAGCGCCGCGATCCGAACCAGGCGGAGACGACCGCGCCGCAGGCCACCTGCACCCACGTCCCTGGCCCGGCAATGCCCATGACCAGTTGCATGACGCCGACGACCACGAACGGCACGCCGATCCACAGCGGCATCAACGCGACGGCATGGGCAGCAGGGACGTCATAGCGCAGCGGTTCGGCCATGGGGCGATCGTCACGCCGGCCAGCGGGCAACGGCGCGCCGACCGAGCATACAGTTCGCGCGCCGAAGCGCGTGCGCGCGCCGCTACAGTCCCCTGCTTGCCGCCCACCATCGACACGCCGCTCCACTGCCCGCACTTCGGCCGCTGCGGCGGCTGCACGCGTCTCGACCAGCCGATCGTCGACCAGCTGACTGCCAAGCAGGCGCGCGCGCGCGAGCTGCTGGCGCCGTTCCTCGGCGGCGTCGAGCCCGCCATCGCGCTGCCGCCGCGCACGCCGCGGCACGACCGCACGGCGATCCTCTACCCGGCACAGCTGCACGAGCGCCGGCTGTCGCTCGGCATCTACCGCCAGGGCTCGCACGACGTCGAGCCGATCAGCGACTGCCGCATCCAGCACAAGGCCCTGACGCAGCTCGGCGTGCGCCTCGGCGAGGTCCTGCGCGCGCTCAACCTGCCGGTCTACCTCGAGGACACCGGCCGCGGCCTCGTGCGCGGCGTCAAGGCGCGCGTCATGCCGGGCAGCAATGAGCTGCTCGCCGGCGTGATCGTCACCCGCAGCGACTTCTCCGAGCGCAACGCGCTGGCCAAGGCGATGGCGGCGGCGACCGCCGGCCTGCGCGACGACCAGGGCCGGCCACTACACCCGGTCGGCTGCGTGCTCAACGTCAACGACCGCCCCGGCAACGCGCTGCTCGGGCCGACGACGATCGCGCTGTCCGGCCGCAGCTGGCAGACCGACGTGCAGGGCGGCCTGCGCTTTTGCGTCTCGTTCGGCAGCTTCTACCAGCTGCACCGCCACGCCGACGCGATCCTGTTCCAGCCGGCCCTCGCCATGCTCGGCGACGTCGCCGGCCTACGCATCGTCGACGGCTACGGCGGCGTGGGCACGTTCGGTCTGCGGCTGCTGCGCTCTGGCGCAGCGCGGGTGACGATCGTCGAGAGCTCGCCGAGCAGCTGCGCCGACGCGCGCGCCAACGTCGCCGACAACGGCTTCGGCGAGCGCGCCGAGGTGCGCGAGGAGGCGTTCGGCAGCGCACCGCTGCCCGCGTGCGACCTGCTGGTCGCCGATCCGCCGCGCGCGGGACTGCTCGCCCAGGGGGCCGCGGCGATCCTGCAGGCAGCGCCGCCGCGCGTGCTGCTGGTCTCGTGCGCGCTG
>VGZG01000105.1 GCA_016872675.1 Planctomycetota bacterium | reverse complement strand
TCCGGCCAGCAAGCGGCGACCGGCGCCGGCGAGGTCGACGCGGGCGCCGTGCAGGCGCTCGACCGCGGCGCGCAGCACGTCGCGGGCGCAGCGCGCCAGCGCGTCGCCGGCGTCGGCGATGCGAACGGCGACGGCTGCGAGCAGGCGCTCGGCGCGTTCGCGCACATCGGCGCGCGCGTCCTCGACGCCATGAACCAACAGCTGGGCCACCGCGGTCGGCGTCTTCTCCGAGTGCGCGATCAGGTCGAGCACCGACTGGTCGCGCTGGTGGCCGATGCCGACGACGACCTTGAGCGGGTGGCGAGCGACCGCAAACGCGACCTCGCGGTCGTCGAACCAGGCGAGGTCGGTGCGCGAGCCGCCGCCGCGCACGATGCACAGCACGTCGAAGTCGTCGGCGCGCTCGGCGAACCAGCGCAGGCCGGCGAGCATCGTCGGCTTGAGGTCGGCGCCCTGCACCTTGACCGGCACGAGCGTGATGTCGAAGCCGCAGCCCGATTCCTCGAGGTGGCGCCGGAAGTCGTTCCAGCCGTCGGCCTCGGGGCTGGTCAGCACGCCGATGCGCAGCGCAGGCACCGGGAAGCCGAGGCTGCGGTTGCGCTGGGCGAGGCCTGCTTGCGCGAGTTCGCGCAGCACCTGCTCGCGCGTCAGCGCCAGCTTGCCGAGCGTGAACGACGGATCGATGTCCTGCACCTGCAGCTGGAAGCGGCCGGTCTTCGCGTACAGGTCGACGCGGACGAGCGCGCGGATCTCCAGGCCGTCGCGCAGCGTCAGCGGCGGTTCGTGCCGAGCCAGCGCCGGCAGCAGGCGCTGCACCGTGTCGCTGAACATCGCGATCTCGACGCTCGCCTCGGCGGCGTCGCCGCTGGCCGACTTCTCGACCAGCTTGAAGAAGCGGTACGGCTTGCCGGCGCCTTTGTCGAAGTCGACGACTTCGCCGACGACCCAGAAGGCGGCGGGAAAGAGCTTCTTGAGGCCGTCGCGGACGACTTCGTTGAGCTGGCTGACGGTCAGCGCCGGCGCGGTGGTTGGCGCCGCGCCGGCGGCCGGCGGCACGCTCGTCGCGTCGCCATCGACGTCGCCGAGCGGCAGGTTCGCCAGCTTCGGCTTGCGGCGCGCTGGCGCCGCCGCGGCCGGGCGCAGCGTGCCGGCGAGCAGCGCCGAGACCTCGGGCGCGAACTCGAACAGATGGCGGGAGAAGACTGCGTAGACCTTCTCGACGTCGGTCGCAGGCACGCGCCAGACCTTGTCCTTGGGGTCCCAGCGGCGGCTCGGCAGCGACTTGACGACGTCGACGAGATCGGGCCGGTAGGGGAACCGGATGTTCAGGTTTGCGCCGTCGGCGGCGAGTTCGACGTGCCCGCTCATCGGCCGGCGTTCATACCGGAACGTCCGGGTCGGTCAGCACGGAAACCTCGGCCGTGGCGGCGGCGATCGCCTCAGCCATCGCGATTGGCCGGCCGGCAGCGCGCGCGAGGTCGGTCATCACGTCCGGCGACAGACCGCACGGGCGCACGGCGCGCCACGGCGCGAGGTCCATGGCGACGTTGACGCTGATGCCGTGCAGGTTGGCCCAGGACTTCACGTGCACGCCGATCGACGCGAACTTGCGGTCGGCGACGAAGACGCCGGTGCCGTCGATTGACGGCTCGGCGAACAAGCCGAAGCGGGCGGCGAGCCGCACGCCGAATGCCTCGAGTCGCCGCAGCCAGTCGCGCACGTCGCGCTTGGGCAGGCGGACCAGCGGATAGACGGTCAGCTGGCCCGGGCCGTGGTAGGTGACTTTGCCGCCGCGCTCGATGGGGACGATCCCTGGGCGCAGTTCGTCGGGCGGGGTGGCGCGCCCGGCGGTGTAGACCGGCTCGTGCTCGACGAGCCAGATCGCGCCGGGCTCCGTGCCGCGGGCGACCGCGGCGTGCAGCGCGCGCATGCGCACGAGCGTCGGCTCGAACGGCGCGCGGCCGAGGTCGACGACCGGCGGCGTGCCGCTCAGGCGAGCACGCGGTCGACGTGACCCTTGATAGCGCGCAGGTCCTGGTTGCCCTGGAAGCGGCCGACTTCCTTGCCGCCCTTGAAGAACACGCAGGTCGGCACGCTCATGATGCCGAGCGAGGCCGCCGAATCCGGCGCATTGTCGATGTCGATCTTGTAGACCGCGAGCTTGCCGTTGTACTCGCTGGCGACCTTGTCGATCGTCGGGGCGAGCGCCGCGCAGGGCTTGCACCAGGTCGCCGAGAAGTCGACGAGCACGGGCGTCTTCGCCGTCTGCAGCGTGTTCTGGAAGTTGCCGTCGGTGATTTCGTTGACCATGGTTGGTTCGGGGCGGGGCCGGAGTCCGCAGATTGTGGCCTCGCGGCGCACCGGCGCAAGGTCGGGGCGGGAGATTAACCCTCGCGGTTCATCGCTGCGATGAGGCGGTCGGTCGGGATGCCGTTGGCCATCGCGACGGCCTCGATCGAGTCGTGCGGGTTGAAGCCGCAGTTGCGGCAGCCGCCGAGGTGGAAGTCGCGCATCAGCACCATGCCGAGCGACGGGTCGGCCGTCAGGCACTCGAGCATGGTCGACTTGGCGGTGAAGCGGGGCTTGCTGGACGCGTTGGTCGGGTTGGTCATGGCGTTGGTCTCTATCCGTTGGTGTCTATGCGTGGTTCTGGGTCGGTGGTCGGACTCACTCTGCGTTCTGGATACTAATACGTTGGGCGACCTTGCCGGCGATCTCCGCCAGCGCCTTGGCGCTGGCGGTCTCGGGCGCCGCGACGACGATCGGTCGGCCGCCGTCGCCGCCTTCGCGGATGGCGACCTCGATCGGGATCTGGCCGAGCAGCGGCACGCCGAACTCGCGTTCGATCTTGGCGCCGCCGCCCTCGCCGAACAGCCGGTACTTCTCGGTCTGGCCGGGCGGCGTGAACCACGCCATGTTCTCGACGACGCCGAGGATCGGCACGTTGACGGTCTGGAACATGCGGATCGCCTTCCTGACGTCGAGGACGGAAACATCCTGCGGCGTGGTGACGATCACGGCGCCCATCAGGTGGGCTTGCTGGCTGAGCGAGAGTTGCGCGTCGCCGGTGCCGGGCGGCAGGTCGACGACGAGGTAGTCGAGGTCGTGCCAGGCGACGTCGAAAAGGAACTGGCGCACGGCCGAGTGCAGCATCGGGCCGCGCCAGATGACCGGCTGGTCCTCGGCGACCAGCAGCGCCATCGACATGATCTGCAGGCCGTGGCGCTCGAACGGCACGATCTTCTTGTCGACGACTGCCGGTTGGCCGCTGACGCCGAGCATCAGCGGGACGTTGGGGCCGTAGACGTCGGCGTCCAGGATGCCGACGCGGGCGCCGGTCTTCTGCAGCGCGCAGGCGAGGTTGACCGCCACCGTCGACTTACCGACGCCGCCCTTGCCGGACGAGACCGCGACGACGTTCTTCACGCCCGGGATCACGCCCTTGTTGCCGAGGATCGGCCGACTGGCGGTGACCCGCGCCGTCATCTCGATGGCGACGCTGCCGACGCCGGGCAGCGCCTTCACCGCGCGCTCGGCCTGGCTCTTCATCAGATCCTTGACCGGGCAGGCGGGGGTCGTCAGTTCGATCTGGAAGGCGACGTTGTCGCCGCAGATGCGCAGGTCTTTGACAAAGCCCAGGGTGACGATGTCCTGGTGCAGGTCGGGGTCCTGCACGGCGCGGAGGGCTTCGAGGACGCTGGCGTCGGTCGGAGTTGCGGTCGGAACGGCCATTCGGGCCGCCCTGAGTAGCCACAAAAAGGGGCCCTTTCAAGGTTGGAAGCCGTGCGGCAAGGCTCAGACCGGGAAGAAGGAAGCGCCCCAAGCGTCAGATCGCGGCGCGCCTAGGTTAGCATTCGGGCGTTGCGCTCCGACGCCATAATTTTGCCGCACCGACCCATGCTTCGCCTCTCGCTCTGCTTCGCGTTCCTCGCTGCCATTGCGCCATGTCAGGTCGAGGAGGTTGGCGAACCGGACGTCCGCGCGGTCGAAGGCGAGCGCGGCCGACCTGGCAAGGAGGGCTCGATCAAGGGCGAGGTCCCCGAGGAGAACCTGACGCCCGAGCAGCGGATCGCGCGCAACGCACCCACCAGCGGCGCGTCGGCGTACTGCCGCTTCAGCGTGTCGGTGTCGCCGCCCAAGTTGCTGCCGGGCCAAAGCGGCACGCTGAAGGTGCTGGCGGCCCTGCAAGGCAACACCGTGATGCCGGCGCCGGCGCCGATGGAACTCGTGGCGCCAGCGCAGCAAGGCGCGCTCACGCTGGGGCCGATGGTGGCGCAGCCCGCCGCGCTGGGCCGGCTGGCCGCGGCCTACCTCGGGCGGCCGGTCTACGACAACTACGCGATCTTCGAACTGCCGGTGACGATGGCGGCCGACGCGGCGATGGGCAGCAAGCACATCGCCTCGGTCGACATGAAGTTCGACCTGTACGACGGCGCCTCGGCGCAGCCGATCAACCGCTTCCTGGACCGCGTCGCGCTCGAGATCGAGGTCGGTCGCGTGCCCGACCCGGCGGTGCAGGGCTTCGCGGCCTCGGCCGCCGAGCCGCCGGAGCCGGTGACGAAGCCGGCGAACGTGCAGGCGCCAACCTCGGCGTCGTCGCCGACCGAGCCGAGTCCGCTGGTCGGCAACGTCGTGGTGCCGGACAACCGGCCAGAGCCATCGTCGGCGGCCGACGCGCCGACCGAGCTCGGTGACGGGCCGGCCCCGGTCGTCCAGCCCAGCGCCGGCCTGCCGATGCCGCTGCTGGTCGGAGGCGCTGCCCTGCTGTTGGTTGTCGGCATGCTCCTGCGGCGCAAGTGAGCCCAGGCTGGAACGGGGGCGCGTCGGGAGTCTGGCACGGCAGTTGATCGTGGTTAGGCGCGCCCGCAGCGGAGCGGGCCGTCGAACATCCCGTTCGAGGCTTTGCATCCGTGCTCCGGGACGGGTCGAACGCGCCTCCGAGATCATCCCATGGTGCTCGCCAAGCTGCTCGCAGTCCTGCGTCCGTCGAAGCTGCAACCCAAGCAGTTGCTCGCGCTTGCGGATCTGGACGCCATTCTGGACGTCACCACGGACGCCTTCGACGCCACGGTCGCCACGTGGGCGGCCGCGTTCCGCCGCGCCCGCGCCACGCTCGACCTCGCGGGCTACCGGGCCGCCTGGCAATCTTCGGCCAATATGGCAGAACTGCCAGAAATGCCGGACGTCCGCGAGGCGTTTTACCAGCAGGACCTGCGCCGGATCGCGGCGATGGATCGCGCCGAGGAGTTTCGCATGGCGCGGCGCCACGAGTTCCTCGCCGCGATCCTGCGCGATGGCTTCACGCGCAGCGGCATGGCCAAGGCAGCGATCGATGAGTTGCTCAAGCAGCCGGCGCGCAACGTCCGTTCGGCCGCTGCGAGCATGCGGCCGGTGCGCGGCCTCGACGCCACCTGGTTCCAGGCGATGGTCGCGCAGTTCGACGAACTGCGGCAGCTCTACGTCGAGGGCGCGCTGTACATCGTGTTGACGACGGTCAACCGCTACCGCGGCCTTGGCGTCGACACCGGCGACCTGATCCAGGAAGGCAACGCCTCGCTGTTCCAGGCGATCGACGGCTTCGATTGGCGTCGCGACGTCCGCTTCCGCACCTACGCGCAGTTCTGGGTCCACCAGGCCGTGCTGAAGATGCTCTACAACAGTTCGCGCACGGTGCGCGTGCCGATCTGGGTGCAGAAGGTGCTCGGCAAGATTCGCCGCGTCCAGGAAGAGGGCCGGCGCAGCGGTTGCTCGTTCACGTCGGCGGAGATCGCCGCCAAGATCGGCGTGCCAACGAGCAAGGTCGACTGGGTGCTGTCGACGCGCCGCTACGCCGTCAGCCTCGATGCCGAGTTGCCGGGCGAGGACGGCGGGTCGTTGGCCAGCCGGCTGCCCGACGAGTCGGCGGTGCCGGTGCCGGAGTCGGTGCCGCTCGGCGATCTCGGCAAGGCCCTCGCGGGCGTGATGGCGGATCTGCCGGAGCGCGAGCAGCGCATCCTGCGGCGCCGCTTCGGCCTCGACGGCGTCGAGCCGCAGACGCTCGGCGAGATCGCGGTCGAATTCGGCATCTCGGCAGAGCGCGTGCGGCAACTGCAGAACGCCGCGATCAGCCGCATCAAGCGGCCGGCGAAGCTGCGCCATCTGCAGGCCTTCGTCGAGTGACTGCCGCGCACTGCGTCGGCGCGGGCGATCAGTCCGTTCCGGCGTCGTCCTGCGGCTTGCGGGCCTGCGCCTGCATCAGCGGCAGCGTCTCGGCGAACATTCGTTCGTAGACGTCCGGCCGGACGTCGCGCGCGATCGGCAGGATGCGGCGCATCGTCCGCACCTTGCGAGGCTCGATCGGGGCGACCACAGCGCCGGCGTCGCCGTAGCCCGCCGCGAGCACGTCGCCGATGGGGTCGACGATGCGGCCGTCGCCCGGGAACGCCATCGGCTCGCCGTTGCGCTGCGACGGTTCTTGGCCGGTGCGGTTGCAGCCGATGACGAACATCTGGTTCTCGATCGCGCGCGCGCGCAGCAGCGTGCGCCAGTGCTGCGCGCGTGCCTCAGGCCACTGGCCGGGCACGGCGAGGATTTCGACGCCACGGTGGAAGTAGTAGCGCGACAGGTCGGGGAAGCGCAGGTCGTAGCAGATCAGCACGCCAAGCCGTCCGAGCGAGGTCTCGGCGACGCATGGCGCGTGGCCGGCTGCGTGCCGACGGTGCTCGAGGTTGGGCGAGAACAGGTGGATCTTGCGGTATGTGCCACGCAGCTCGCCGCTGTCCCACACGCGCGCGGTGTTGTACACGTGGCCGTCGACGATCTCGACGTTGCTGCCGACGACGACGAGGCGCAGGCCGCGCGAGAGCTCGCGCAGTTCGGCCTCGGCGGACTCGGCCTGCTGCACGACGTCGTCATCGAATTGCGGCAGGAAGGACGTCGCCCACAGCTCGGGCAGCACGCACAGGCGCGCGCCCGCCGCGACGGCCTCCTCGATGCCGGCCTGCAGCGCCGCCGCATTGGCGGCGACGTCGCCGGGGCGCACGTCGAACTGCACGCAGGCGGCGTGGAACTCGCGATCGGCAGCTTGGGACACGGAGCGGCACGATAGCGGCTGCCGCCGCGCCCGCAAAACAACGAGGGGAGGCGCCGCTTGCGCGCCGCCTCCCCTCGCATCACGTTCGCCGGCGTTCGCCGACGTCCGGTCCGTCCGATCAGCCCTGGAAGAGGATGTCGTCCGTCGCCGTGCCGGTCTTCTTCTGGCGCGTCGGAGCGTCCGTGCGCGTGTCGACGATCAGTTGGTCGCTCGGCTTGAAGATGATCGTCTCCTTGTTGGCGACGTCGATGCTCTCGCCGGTCAGCGGGTGCTTGTAGGCGCGACCCTTGCGGATGCGGCGCTCGAAGGTGCCGAAGCCCTTGACCGCGACCTTGCCACGGCCGCGCAGTAGCTCGCCGACGGCGTCGAGCACCGCGTCGAGGACGCGGGCCGCGGTGCGGCGCGGCACGTTGAGCTCCTCGGCGACCTGGTCGGCGAGAATGCCCTTGTTCGCCTGACGGCCAAACGCGTCTTCGCTGGCGGCCGTCGTGGTGGTGTGGACAGTTTCCTGATTCGTCGTGCGAGTCATCCCAGTTCTCCCTTTGCCTTTCGCGAGCTGTCGCCCGCTGTTCCCCAGTTTTCGAATGCGATCGTTCAGGTCTTCGCGGGCTGCGGCGCCGGCTTTCCGTCCCCGACGTAACGTTCGAGTCCGGTCACCAGCTTGCCGAGGTAGCGCGCGGCCACGCTGCCCGGGAAGACCTCGCTGAAGGGCGCGCGCTTCAAAACCGCGCCCTCAACGGAGCTATCCTCCGGCAGAAAGCCGAGCCAGTTGAGGTCGAAGCCCAAAAACCGTTCGGTGCAACCCTTCAGCTTCAAGAAGACCTGTTCGGCCTCCTCGGGCGAGCGGACGCGGTTGACGACGCAGTGGACGGGCTTGCGATACCCCTCTTGGACGATCACCTTGACGATGCCGTAGGCATCTGCGATCGCCGCGAAGTTGCTTGTGGCGACGAGGATCGTGTGGTCGGCGATGCTGACGAAGTCGGTCACGCTCTTCGACACGCCGGCGCCGGTGTCCAGCAGGATCACATCGCAGAACGGCGACAGTTCCTCGACCGCGGCGCAGATGCGGGCCCGACCGTTGTCGTCGAGATTCGCCATCTCCTTCACGCCGCTGCCGCCGCTGATGAACTTCACCTTGCACGGGCCCTGCTCGATGATCTCGGCGAGCTCCGCCTTGCCGTCGATGTAGTCCGATAGCGTCCGCGTCGGCTTGATGCCGGCGAGGATGTGCGCGTTCGCGAGGCCGAGGTCGGTGTCGACGATGATGGTGTGGTGGCCGCGCCGGCTGAACTCGCAGGCGAGGTTCACCGACAGCGAGGTCTTGCCGACGCCGCCCTTGCCGGACGTCACCGCGAAGATCGTGGCTCGCTTGCCCTGCTTGGGCGCCAGAGTCGGATCACTCATCGTCGTTGGCACCTTCATTCGCTCCCTCGGTCCATCGTACGAAACCTCCATCGGCATCGACTGGTGCGGAGCTTGCGTCCAACTTGGAGGACGGTCCCGGATCCAACGGGTATGGGCCCCTGCACCTGCCGGTCGAGCCACGCCCGGGCGACGCGATCGGACGGGCGGTTGGCGGCTGTTCGATGACACGGAGGGCCTCGCCTAGAACGCGACGCGCGGCGACTGGACGGAGGCGTGCGGGGTCGGTTACGGCTCAGTCTGCTGGCGCCTGCCGTGGTGTTCGGCGGCGCGCTGGCGGCCTTGACGGCCCATTGCCATGGGCTGCTCGCCGCCGCGGCCGCCGGCCAGCGGCCATTGCCCGGCGGCTTCGTGCCAGCGTGCGGTGGCGCCGTGGCATGGCACTGCGTGCGGCTGGCACGCGCTGTCGCCGGCCCCGAACTGCGCCTGCGCCGGGCGCTGCAGCGCGCGCGCCGGCGGGGTTGTGGCGCCGATCCGGCGGCGTCGCGGCGACCTGCTGCAGGGGCTCCCGCCGACTGCAACGAATTGCTCGCCACGCGGCCGCCTAGGGTCGCCGCGTCAGCGCCGGCCAACGACGCGCGACGCGAAGGGGTCCAGCTGTGAACCCGCGCCGCGATGACGAACGGACCCGGCGCGCCGCCATCGCCGTAGCGGCGTACGCCGCCGCCGAGGGAGGTCGGCGCGAACAAGGTCCCTCTTTACCTGTCGGGGCCGCTTCGCTACGGTGCCTCGCCCGAATTGCTGCGGGGTCGTAGCTCAGTTGGTAGAGCGACGCGTTCGCAATGCGTAGGTCAGGGGTTCGACTCCCCTCGACTCCACCAGTGGAAGCCTCCGGTCGGCAACGACCGGAGGCTTTTCTTTTTCCGCCGCCAGCCTGTTTCCCGCGGCAGCCACCGTGCCGCGCGGTCGTGTCCAATCGGCCCGCCAATGCCGCCGGTCCGGCAACCCCGCGCGGCGACCGCCCCCGAGGATCGAGCGTCGCGCAGACGTTCTGCATCTCGCTCGGGCCGCGCCTCGCCGGCGTCGTAGTTGCAGCCGCGGCTGGCGAGCGCGCCGCAACTGGCGTTGTCGTCGAGGATCTCGCCATAGCTGGCGTTGCCCCAGGCGTCGACCGGCAGCGTGCCCGCTGCGCCGGCGCCGTAAAGGAACCACACGTCGTGTCCGCCGGCCGCGCACAGCCACGGCGCCTGTTCGCCAGCACCGGGCCCGAAACGCCGCGCGGCGCCCGCCCCATGGGAGCGTGCGCCGCGCGCGGCGGCCGCCCCGCAGGCGGACGGCCACTGTGTCATCGGCTCAGAAGTTGCCGATCATGCCCTGGATGCCGTTGGACGTGATCGCGCCGAACGCGTTCACCGGCGGCGCCTGGAACACGGCCGAGGTCGTGTACAGGTTGAAGTTGAGCAGCGCCGGGCTGGTCGGGATCGGCAGGCTGTACGTGTGCGTCGTCCCCGTGGGGAACCAAGCGTTCATCACATCCAGCGACGCGCGC
>VGZG01000104.1 GCA_016872675.1 Planctomycetota bacterium | reverse complement strand
AGGCCGGCGGTCGCCCCGAGCGCGGCGGCCCGGGCGGCCGCCGGCGTGGCCAAGGCCCGGGCGGTCAGGGCGGCAGCCAGGCGCTGACCGAGTTCCCGGAGTTCACGCCGGTCGCGGCGCCCACGCTCGCCGGGCTCCAGGGCAAGCAGTCGTTCTGGTTCACGATGTACCCGAACTTCCTCGCCCAGTTCGACCCGGTGACGGACACCGTCACGCGCAAGATCGAGCTCAAGCGGGGCATGTTCTGGAGCACGCACCTGACCCACGACCGCAAGCGCATCCTGGTCGTCACCGACCAGCAGCAGTCGGTCGAGGTCGTCGACCTTGCCAGCGGCACGGTCACCAGCGAGCACAAGTTCGCCGAGGACGGGTTCATCCTGCGCATCCGCGACCTGCGCGAGTGCCCGGGCGGCGCCCACTGGCTGGTGCGCACCGAGCGCGTCAAGAAGGAGATCGATCGCTACTCGTTCGAGGCCGCGCAGTGGCTGCTCTACGACGTCGCTGGCCACAAAGCCGTGCGCAAGCTGGCGCGCCTGCCTGAGGCGCTGGATCGCAATGCCAGGCTGTCGGCCGACGGCACGCAGTGGTTGACGCAGGACAGCGACGGCAACCTCGAGTTCCTCGACGCCAGGACGATGAAGTCACAGGGCAAGATCGACCTCAAGACGCCGCGCCACTTCGGCGCCGGGGCGATCCGCTTGAGCGGCACGGACCTGCTCGACCGACGCGATCCAGCGCGCGCCCTGATGCTGTTCACGACGACCGATCCGGTGGAGACGCGGCGCACCAGCTGGGGCCTCGTCGAATTGGATCTCGCTGGCAAGAAGGTCGTGCGCGTCGACGAGTGGGGCCCGAGCCAGAGCTCATGGGGCCTGCGCGTCGCCAGCAAGAAGCCGATAGGCGCCTTGATGGGCGGCGGCTTCGGCGGCGAACGCAGCGGCGAAAACCGCTCCCGCCTGCTGCTGTTCGACCTGACCAACGGCAAGAAGCTCGCCGAAGCCTTCGAGGAGTTCCGGCCGCGGCGCTCGCTGGTGGCGATCTCGCCGGAAGGCGACAAGGTCTACATGGGCGTCGCCGGCAGCGACTTCGAGATCTTCGACGGTGCGCTCAAGCGCCAAAAGACCGTCGAACTCGATGGCGAGATCGCCAGCCAGATCATCGTCGTCGACGGATGAGGCGCGTCGTCGTCGTCGACAGCGGCGTCGACGGCGGCCACCCGGCGCTGCGCGGTCGGCGCGTCGTTACTGGGCCGTGCTTCGGCCCCACGGGCGTTCGCGACGCGGTCGAGCGCGAAGCCGACGTGCTCGGGCACGGCACCGCGGTGGCAGCGACGATCGCGCGGTTCCTGCCGCAGGATGCGCCAGTAGAAATCGTCAGCCTGCGCGTGTTCGAGCGCGCCCCCACCTGCGACTTCGCAGCCGTTGTGCACGCGCTGCGGCATGCGCTGTCGCTCGCGCCGGACGTCGTCAACCTCAGTCTCGGCACCACTTCGCTCCGGCATCGCGCCGAACTGTCGGCGCTGGCCGCCGCGGCGAAGGCGCAGCGCGCGCGGCTCGTAGCGCCGGCGAGCTACGGCGGCCTGCCATGCGATCCCGGCGCGCTTGGCGATGTCGAGTCCGTCGTTGGCGATGCCAATGTGCCGTGGCAGCTGCCCGAACTGCGGCCGCACGCCGGTCGGCTCGTCTGGTTCGCGTCACCGCTTGCTGCGCCCGACGCCGACGGCGTTCGACGCCTGCTGGCGCGCGGCGAGAGTCTCGCGGTTGCGGCGGTCAGCGGTTGCCTGCTGCGTTCACTGCTGGGATGAGCCAGCCGCTGCGCAGCAGGTCCAGACACGCGGCGTGCACGGCCCGCGGCGGCAGCACGAACAGCCGCGCATCGGCGCCGCCGCGAGCGACGGCTGCGGCGAGCGGCGCGGGCGACGCGAACAACGACAGCAGGGCGGCGAGCGGCAGAAAGCCGACGTGCGAGCGTTCCTCGCCGGTGCCGTCGTGCACGAATCCCGGTTGTGCCACGAAGTCGGCGCCGGCGCGGACCAGGGCGGTGATCGCGCGCACGGCCGGCGCGACGGTGAGCGGCGCATCGACAGCAGGCAGCGCCGGGGTCGGCAGGTCGCGGCGACGTCCGACCCAGAACGGCTGCTCGGCGAAGCGCCCTTCGCGCTCGTACCACGCCTGCGCCGTGGCGCCGTGCGCGCGCCAGAGTCCCGCCTCCCACCGCGCGTGCGCCGCGTAGAGACGCTCGCGCCACGCCGGCTGTGCGACGGCAGCCGCCGCAACGGCGGCGGCGTGGTCGGCGGCAGCCAACGCTTTCTCAACGCCCTGACTGGCGAGCGGATCGATGGTGCCGGCGGCGTCGCCGAGGCGCAGCACCCCGGCGACCGGGGCGGCGAGCCGTGCCGTGGCGTCGGTGGCGTGCTGGATGCGCGCGCCATGCAGCCGTCGCGCCGGCCCCGTGGCGGCGGCCAGTTGCCGCGCGACCAAATGCGACAGCCCTGCGCGGCGTGCGTGCGCGCCGTCGACGAACACCGCCGCGCCCGCGTGTGCCCTGTCCGGCGCGTGCGTCCAGATCCAACCATCGGCCGTGGCCTCCACCGTGGCTGTGCCGGCGTCGCCGGCGTGCGGCGCGCCGACGACGGTGACGGCGAGCAGCGACGGGCCGCGCTCGACCGGCGCTGCGCCGCTGTGGGCCGCGCGCCCGCGGGCGTCGAACTGCAGCGCCGACGCCGGCACGTCGGCGGGCTCGCGCCGTAGCACGCGCACGCCGGCGGCTACCGCGGCAGCGCGCAGCGCCGCGTCGAAGGCGCCCCGCGCCAGCAGCAAGCCCGGCGGCTCGCCGTCGCGCCAGACGAACTCCGGCGCGCCCCAGGCCGCGCCGTGCCGCATCGGATCGCGGCGGGCGGCGGCGACCACGACGTCGGCGATGCCGATGCGCTGCAGCATGCGCTCGGCCGAGGCGACCATGGTCTCGAATGGCCCCGAAAACGCCGACCGCCCCGGCTCGACCAACGTAACGGCGAGGCCGCGACGCGCGCACAACAGCGCGGCGGCCGCCCCGGCGACGCCGCCGCCGCGCACCAGGACGTCGCACTGCGTGGACACGTCGGCAAGCCTAGGACCGCTGCTGCCGGCTGTCGCCTGCCCCACGCAGTGTCGAGCCTTCTGCTTGGCGTCGCCGCCGAGGGTCAGGCGCTGGAAGATCTCGGTCGGCGCGGCCTGCAGGCTGCGCCGACCACAAAGCGCCCCGTGCGAGCGAACACGCCGGCCTGCCGCGCGAGGTCGTGCGCCGGCTCGCGGGCGGCGCGGTCTGCCCGATGGGACGAACGTCACTCCATCAGCGCGCGCGCGTCGGCCGGCAGGGCGACGACGAGACCGGTGAAGCTGCGGCTGGCCCGCGGTCCGGCGGCCGGCGCCAGTGCGCCGAGCAGCAGGTCGCCGACGCGCAGGTGCGCAGCGGCCTGCGGCGCCTCGATCCAGTGATCGCCCCCATCGTCGTCGCGCGCGCCAAAGCCTGCCTTGGCCAACTCCTCCACCTCGAGCATGCCGGGGCGCACGCGGCCCGACGCGGCGGTCGACAGCGCGATGGATGCCGCCTGCAGCCGCTCGACCTGGTCGACCAGGCCGCCTCGGCACCCGTCGAGCACCGTCCCGATGTCCATCTCCTGCACCTCGACAGCCCACTGGTAGAAACCGAGCAGTTGCTCAAAGGTCGAGCGCACGCGCAGGGCGCGCTCGGTCGGCAGGGCGGCGAGGTAGACGTGCAGCAGCAGGCGCATGCAGTCCGCAGCGGTGATCTCCTCGAGATCGCGGTGCGGCAGCGCGGCGTTGGTCGGCAACTGCGCGAAGTGTCGGAGATCGGCGGCCGCCGGATCCTCTGTGCGCCCCGTCTCCCACAGGTATTCCTCGATCAGCGCCGCGAGATTGCCGTCGGCGTCGGCGCCAGCCGTGGCATCGTCCTCATCGTCGGCCTCGCCGCGAGCGCGCCATGCCTCATCCTCGCCGGCTTCGTTGTCGTTGCGATCGGACTCGTCGTCCTGTTCGCCTGGCTCGATGCCGGCCATGCGTTCGAGTTGCGCGAAAAGTTCTTCGACATCGCGTTTCTGCGCAAGTCCTTCGTCGAGCGTGCGCACCAGACGCTCGCCCAGCGTCTCGCCCGGCGCCGTGCGTTCGGCGGCCGTCGCGTCGCCATCTTCGCTGCGCGCGCGATGGTGTGCGTTCCAGATTGCCAGCAGCAGCTCGCGCGCGGCGTCGAGATTGACCGAGGTGTCGAAGGCGAGCTCGTCGAGCAGCGGTCCGAGGACCTGACCAGGGCGCACCGCCAACGCCAGTTGCTGGCTGATCGCGGCCGCGGAGTGCTCGCTGCCCGCTGCGGTCAGCAGCCGATCGAGATCGGCCTCGAGGTGTTCGAGTGGCTGATCAGGCACGCTATCAGCCAGCGCTGGAGCCGGCGGCGTGGAGGCGCGCGGGGCCGTGGGGCGCATCAGCAACAACCGCTCGAGCTCAATCTGCTGCAGCCGGCGCTCGAGGCCAAGGCGCAGCATGTCGCGCAGGAAAGCCTGTGCGATTTCGTTGCCCGGGCGGTAGATCGCTGCCGCCGTCGACGGCGTCCAGCGACCGGCGCCTTCGGCGTAGATCCGGCCGACGATGAGGTCGCCGGGCTCCAGGGCGCCCAGCGGCGCGTGCAGGTCGATCGCCTGACCGTCCTGCAGGTCGCGCGCCTCGACGGTGCGCGTCGTCACCTGCTCCACGAGCCAAAGGCCAGCCTGCGAATCGACGAAGTCTGCTGCCTCGCCGCCCAGTTCGGGAACCGCGGCCGGCACGGCTCCGAGGACCTCGCTCTCGCGTTCCAAGGTGAACCACTCCTGGAAGCGCAGTTCGGCGGCGGCGGCGGCGCCGGGAAGCGACGCGGCAGCCGCCGTGCCATCGAGAAAGAACTCACGCCGCGCGCGCTGCAGTTCGGCGGCGAGGTGGCTGTCCTGCGCCAGCCGGGCGGCGAGCGTGGTCACCGCGCGGGCCGCCAGCATGGCTTCATCGTGGTCCATCGTCGGCAGGGTCGCCAGAAGCGCGCCGGAAAGCAACGGCAGCCTCGCCCACTCGCCGAGTCGCCCGTTTTGCGGCATAATGCGGCGGTGATTCCGCAGGGTGCGACGCAGGACGGCGGCGCTGGCGCGATGGAATCGCTGCAGTCGCTCGGGTGGGTCGACACGACCGCGCTCGGCGTGCTCGGCGTGTTCTTCGTGCTCGGCCTGTTCAAGGGCCTGATCTGGCAGGTGAGCCGGATCGGCATCCTCGTCGCGGCCTACGTCGTGGCCGGCCGGCACGGCGGCGACGTGGCGAGCTGGCTGACGCGTCCGGCCGACGCCGCAGCCGCCGCACAGATGGGCGCCGAACCAACGACGACCACCATCTACCTCGCGTATTGCCTCTGCTTCCTCGCCGTGCTGATCGTGCTGAGCCTGCTGGCAATCGCCGTGCAGAAGCTCGCGGTCACGGCGGGGCTCGGCTTCTACGACCGGCTCGGCGGCGGCCTGCTCGGCATCGCGACCGGTGGCTGTGTCGTGCTCTTCGTCGTTTTCTTCGTGCTCATGTTCTTCCGTGGCAGCCAGATCGCCGACGCGGTCGAGGGTTCGCACAGTTCGCGTCTGTCGCGCCTTGCTGTCGACTGGCTCGGTCCGCGCGTGCCGGCCGAACTGCGCCAGGTCTTCGCCTTGCCGTTGCTGCCGCAGGCGACGCCCGCGACCGGTTCGGGCGACGGCGGGCAGCCGATCGACGCCACGCACCGCGCGCCCGAACCCGGCGCGCCAGATGTGTCCGGTGGCACAGCGCCGCGCCGCGCCCCCGGCGGCGGCTGATCCTCGCCCTTGCGCGAGAACGCGCGATCCCGGATCGTGTCCGCCCCACTGCTTGGGGGCGCCCGTCGATGCGGGCTGAGATGCACCCCTTGAACCTGATCCGGTTCGCACCGGCGTAGGAAACAGCAGCATGACCGAGATCCCCCGTCCGGGCCTGCGCCCGTTGGCCGAGTCCTTCCCCCGCTCGCAGAAGATCGCCATCGGCGACCTGCAAGTTCCCGCGCGCGACATCGCGCTGACCAACGGCGACGTCGTTCGCGTCTACGACACCACCGGCCCGCAGGAGCACGACATCCGCAAGGGCCTGCCCAAGCGCCGCCAGCCGTGGATCGACGCCCGCGTTGTCCGCGGCGACCGCAACTTCTCGCAGATGCACTACGCCCGGCGCGGCGTCGTCACCGAGGAGATGCGCTTCGTCGCGATCCGCGAGAACTGCGATCCGGAGTTCGTGCGCAGCGAGATCGCCCGCGGCCGCGCCATCATCCCGGCCAACCGCAAGCACCCGGAGGTCGAGCCGATGATCATCGGCCGCAACTTCCTGGTGAAGATCAACGCCAACATCGGCAACAGCGCGCTCGGCAGCTCGATCGAGGAGGAGGTCGAGAAACTGCAGTGGTCGATCCGCTGGGGCGCCGACACGGTGATGGATCTCAGCACCGGCAAGAACCTGCGCGCGACCCGCGAGTGGATCCTGCGCAACAGCCCGGTGCCGATCGGCACGGTGCCGATCTACGAGGCGCTGGAACGCGTGCAGGGCCGCGTCGAGGACCTGAACCTGCGCATGTTCCTCGACGTGCTCGAGGAGCAGGCCGAGCAGGGCGTCGACTACTTCACCATCCACGCCGGCGTGCTGCTGCGGCACGTGCCGCTGACCGCCGACCGCGTCACCGGCATCGTCTCGCGCGGCGGCTCGATCATGGCCAAGTGGTGCCTGCACCACCACGAAGAGAACTTCCTCTACACCGGTTTCCGCGAGATCTGCGAGCTGCTCGCCAAGTACGACGTGTCGTTCTCGCTGGGCGACGGCCTGCGCCCGGGCTCGATCGCCGACGCCAACGATGCGGCGCAGTTCGGCGAGCTAGAAGCGCTCGGCGAGCTGACCAAGGTCGCCTGGGAGCACGACGTCCAGACCATGATCGAGGGCCCCGGCCACGTGCCGATGCACCAGATCAAGGAGAACATGGACCGGCAGCTCGCCGTCTGCCACGAGGCGCCATTCTACACGCTGGGCCCGCTGACGACGGACATCGCGCCAGGCTACGACCACATCACATCGGCGATCGGCGCGGCGATGATCGGCAGCTTCGGCACCGCGATGCTGTGCTACGTCACGCCGAAGGAGCACCTCGGCCTGCCCAACCGCGAGGACGTCAAGCAGGGCGTCATCGCCTACAAGATCGCTGCGCACGCCGCCGACCTCGCCAAGGGCCACCCGGGCGCCAAGTCGCGCGACGACGCGCTCAGCAAGGCGCGCTTCGAGTTCCGCTGGGAGGACCAGTTCAACCTCGCGCTCGACCCCGAGACGGCGCGCGCCTACCACGACGAGACGCTGCCGCAGGACGGCGCCAAGGTGGCGCACTTCTGCTCGATGTGCGGACCGCGCTTCTGCTCGATGAAGATCACCGAGGAGGTGCGCGAGTACGCCAAGAAGGGCATGCACGACAAGAGCGCCGAGTTCGCCCAGCGCGGCGGCGTCATCCAGTAGCGCCGCGGCCCCGGCGCGCCCTTACGGCGCGTCGAACGGCTCGTCGCCGCGGTCGGCGACGAGCGGCAGCGTCACCCAGAAGGTGCTGCCGGCGCCCAGCCGGCTGCGCACGCCAACTTCGCCGCCGAGGCCCTTGACGGTGTTCTTGACGATCGCGAGGCCGAGGCCCGTGCCGCCGAGGTCGCGCGAGCGGGCGCGGTCGACGCGATAGAAGCGCTCGAACACGCGCTCCTGGTCCTCGGACGACAGGCCGATGCCGGTGTCGACGACTTCGAGCAGCGCGCGGCCGTCGTCGATTGCCAGCTGCGCGCGCACGTCGCCGCCAGCGCCGGTGTACTTGATGGCGTTGTCGACCAGGTTGCCGACGACCTGCCGCAGCGCCTCGCGGTCGGCGCGCACCCACATCCCCCCCTCCGGCCCGGCGAGCGCCAGACGCACCTGCCGCTTCTCCGCCAGCGGCGCCAGGTCGCGCACCGTCTCGCGCACGACGCCGCCGAGCTCGAGGGGCCGGCGCTCGCGCGCCTGGTCGCCTTCGTCGTCGAGTCGGGAGAGCGTCAGCAGGTCGGCGACCAGCGTGGTCAACCGCTCGGTCTGCCGCGCAATGCGATCGAGGAAGCGCACGCGCGTCGTCGTCGGCATCTCCAGGTCATCCTGCATGGTCTCGACGAAGCCCTGGATCGCCGCCAGCGGCGTCTTGAGTTCGTGCGAGACGTTGGCGATGAAGTCGCGCCGCAGCGACTCGAGCTTCTTCAGCCGGCTGGTGTCGTCGATCGCGACGACGACGCCCTGGTCGGGCAGACGCCGGACGCGGACCGCCAGCGCGCGGCCGGCGGGATCGGCTTCGAGTTCGAAGTACTGTGGCTCGCCGGTCGCCGCCGCGAGTTCGAGCGCGGACGGCAACGGCGCCCAAGGCACGCAGTCCTGCAACCTCCGACCGTTCGCCAACGGCGGCAGTTGGGCGAAGTCGACGGCGTTCGGGTTGCAGGCCACGATGCGGCCGTTGCCGTCGACGACGATCAGTCCGTCGCTGGCGCCCGCCAGCGCCGCAACGGCCCTCGCCGCCTCCGTCCTGGCACTCGCCAATTCGGCGGTCAATTGCGTCCGTCGACCGTTTTCGTCCCGCCAGCGTCGGCTCCAACGCCACGCAGTCGCGGCGCTGATGGTCGCGAGCGCAACGGTCGTCGCGAGGGCAGCGAGTTCGATGTCGGCGCTCATGGGCAGCGTGCTGGCCGCTGCCCGAAAGCTAGCGGACCGCGTCGGCGAAACGATACCCGACGCCGCGCACGGTCTCGATGCAGGCGGCGTGATCGCCGAGTTTCTGCCGCAGGGCCCGGACATGCACGTCGATGTTGCGGTCGGTGACGATCGCGTCCTCGCCGATGATGCGGCTGAGCAGATGCGCGCGCGGGAACACGCGGCCCGGGTGCGAGGCCAGGAAGTGCAGCAACCGCATCTCGGTCGGGGTCAAGGTCACCAGTTGCGCGTCGATCCGCGCTTCGTGCCGGCCGAGGTCGATGGTCAGCGCGCCGCGCACGACGCGCTCGCCGGCGCCGGACTGCTCGCGCAGCGGGCCGCGACGCAGCACGACCTTGACGCGCGCGATCAGCTCGCGGGGGCTGAACGGCTTGCCGAGGTAGTCGTCGGCGCCGATGCCGAGGCCGAGCACGATGTCGCTCTCCTCGGCCTTGGCGGTGACCATGATGATCGGGATCGACCGGATCACCGGGTCCGACTTGACCTGCCGGCAGACCTCGACCCCGTCCATGCCCGGGAGCATCAGGTCGAGGATGACCAGGTCCGGGTTGTCGGTGCGGATGCGGCTCAGGCCCTGCTCGCCATTGCGGCAGGCGACGACTTTGTAGCCTTCGCGCGCGAGGTTGTACTGCATGACCTCGAGGATGTCGGGCTCGTCTTCGATGACCAGGATCTTGGGCTTCGCCACGGCGCTCGCGGGGTTGAACTCGGAATCAGGCGCGGGTCACGATAGGTCGGTTCGGGAAGTAATCGTTGAGACGCAAGGAGGCTACACCGTACTTGCGAGGCACAGCCCGGTGCCTTCCCCCAGCAGCCGCCACGGCCAGTCGTGCGCCGCCGCCCGCTGCTGCCACGCCGCCGCCGCGCCCACCGCATCGAACGCGAACGGCAGGTTGCCGGCCTGCGGCGCCACGCTGAGGCGCAGACGGCCGTCGACGTCGCTCCAGGCGACGCGGACCAGCGCCGGCACGCCGGTTGGCAGGGCGAGCACCACCACCCGCAGCGCCGCCACGGTCGCCGGCACGAACGTCGCCAGGTCGACCATGCGGCCCGCTGGCGCGTCGACGCTCGCTTCGTAGCGATGCCCGGCCTCACGCACGCTCACCCGCAGCAGGTCGGCGAGGTCGGCGACCGCGCGGCCGGCGGGCGCCGGCTCTGGCCCACCGTCGCCGAGAACGTGCCGCAGCAGCCGCAGCGCCGCGGCGCCGCGGTCCAGTTGGCCGGCGATCGCCTGCAGCGCCGGACCGGCGGCGGCGGCGTCGGCCTGCAGCACCTGGCCCTGCATG
>VGZG01000103.1 GCA_016872675.1 Planctomycetota bacterium | reverse complement strand
CGGCTGCAGCCTGGTCGCCGGCGGCGTGGGCAGCCGCGCGGTGGCCGGTGCGGCAGGCACGTCGTCGACGGCCACCGCGCCGTTGCTCGCTGCCGCCAGCGCCTGCAGCGCGTCGCGCCAGCTGCTTGCGATCGCCGCGTCGGCGTCCTGGAACGCAGTCAGCCACGGCAGGAAGGCGGCGCCGTCGGGCGGCGTCGCGGCGCGGCCGCCGACCAGCCACGCCAGCGGGCTGCGGCCGTATTCGCGGCCGATGAGCCCGATGTGCGCGTAGCAGCGGCGTCTGGCGCGCGTCAGCGCGACATAGGCGAGCCGCACGTCCTCCTCGAGGCGTTCGCGCGCGATCGCCGCCGCCGCCGGGTCTTCGGCGCGGACGTCGAAGGCGACACGGTGGCCTGCTCCGGTCGGCTCGAGCTCGAGGCCCTTTGGCGCGCGGCAATCCCAGAGGAACGGGCAGAACGTCACCTCGTACTGCAGGCCCTTGCTGCGGTGCGCGGTGAGGATCTGCACAGCGTCGGCGTCGCTCTCGAGCCGCATCTCGCGCAGCTCCTCGCCGACCTCGTCGCGCGCGTGCGCTTCCTGCTCGAACCAGCGCAGCAGCGCCTCGGGCGGCAGCCGGTGCGCGGTCTCGGCGCCGTGCAGCAGCTCCCATAGCTGGCGCAGGTTGGTGAGCCGCCGTTCGCCGTCGTGCCAGGCGAGGCATCGCGCGGTCAGCTGCCGTTCGTCGGCGAAGTCGGCGGCCATCGCCATGAAGCCATGGCGCTGCCAGCGTGTGCGCCAGCCGGCGAATTGGTCCATGGTCGCATCGAAGGCGCCTTCGGTCGCTTCCAGCGCGCGCAAGCCGGCAAGATCGAGGCCGTAGAGGCGCGTCGCCATCGCCGCGCGCACGAGCCGTTGGTCGCTCGGGCGCAGGACCGCGAGCAGCACGCGCCACAACTCGCCGACCTCCTCGCTCTCCAGCACGTCGCCCGCCTTGCCGATCGCCGAGGAAATACCGACCGCGCGCAGGGCGTCCTGGATCTCGATCGCCTGCCAGTTGGCGCGCACCAACACGGCGAGGTGCTGTGGTCGCAGCGGTTCGCCGTCGAGCGACGCGCCACACTGCAGCAGCCGCGCCGCTTCGGCGGCGACGTCGGCGCAGATGCGGCGGGCGACGGCGCGCTTGTCCTCGCCCTCCTCCTCGGTCGGCGCGATCCAGCGCCAACGCAGCGCCGCCGTGCCGTCGCCGACCACCAGCTTCTCCGCCGGCGTGGCGGCGGCGCGGACGTCGGGCGCATTGATGCCCGGATCGACGAACGCGCGTGGGTGATCGCAGAACAGCTGGTTGACGGCGGCGACCAGCGCCTTGGCGCTGCGGAAGTTGGCGTCGAGCGTGAAGGCGCGCTGAGCGTCGTCGCGGGCGCGCAGGTAGGTGCGCAGGTCGGCGCCGCGGAAGCCGTAGATCGCCTGCTTGGGGTCGCCGACCAGGAACAGCGTCCGGTCGTGAAAGCAGGTCGAGAAGATCGCGTACTGCAGTGCGTCGGTGTCCTGGAACTCGTCGATCAGCGCCACGGCGTGGCGCGAGCGCACCGCCTCGCGCACGGCGGCGCTGCGCGCTTCATCGTGCAGCGCCTCGTGGGCGCGCGCCAGCAGGTCGTCGAAGGTCGCGACCTGCTCGTCTTGCTTGCCCTGCGCGACGCGCTGCCGCATCGCCAACAGCAACTCGACGCGCAGGTGCGCGAGCGCCTCGTCGACGCGCTCGGCGAGCTCGCCGCAGGTGGCGAAGAACGGCTCGTCGAAGGCGGTCGTCTTCAGCTTGTGCTTGTTGTACGCCTTCGCCAGTCTCGCCGGCGCGAACTTGGCGAGCGTGGCGAGGCACGCGATCGGGTCGCGCTGCAGGCGCGTGACGAAGCGCGGCAGGCTGGCGGCGACGTCGCCGACGAACGGCTTCTCGTCCTTCTTCCACGGCAGGCCGGCGAGACGCTTCCCGATGCCGTCGTCCCAGCCTGCGGCGGCCGCTTGCGCCGCGGCGCCGACGGCCTTGGCGAGCAGCGCGAAACGCGGCTCGTCGAGCGGCAGCGTCACATGGGGGTGGCGGCGCCACAGGCGGTAGGCCTGCACCAGCGACTCCGGCGTGTGTTTGCCGAGTTGCAACAGGGCGCCGCGCGGGTCGCCGGACGGCGCGTGCTGCAGGCGCAGCGCGTCGGCGGCGGCGCGGAAAAGCAGCGGCAGGCCGTCGGTCTCGAACTCGGTGGCGAACGGCTGGCGCGTCTCGAACGCCGCCTCGTCGAGCAGGCGTTTGCAGAAGCCGTGGATCGTGTGCACCGCGACCTGGTCGAAGTCAGCGAGCGCGCGGCGGCAAATCGCGGCAGCGTCGGGCTGCGCGGCGAGCTTGGCGAAGAACGCATCCTTGGAAGGCTGGCCTTCGGCGATGGCGAGCACGAGTCGCAGGCTGTCGCGCAGGCGGCGTTTGAGCTCGTCGGTTGCCGCCACGGTGAAGGTGACGACCAAGGCCGCGTCGAGCCGTTCGATGCGTCGCTCCAGCAGCAGGCGCAGCAGGAGGCCGACGAGCGTGTAGGTCTTGCCGGTGCCAGCGCTCGCTTCCAGCAGCACGACGCCCGGCGCGAGTGACGCGGTGGCGAGGTCGAACGGCGGCAGCTTCATGCATCGTCCTTGCATGCGGCCAACAAGCCGTGGATGCGCTCGGCCCACGAAGCGAACCGATCGCTCGTGAGCGGCTCGCGGTTGCGGAAGCACAGCGCCGTCGCGGCGTCGTCGCCTTCGCCGCGGCTGCCGTTGCCGCTCGACTCGAATTTGGTGCGCGCCAGCTTGCGCGCCTTGGCCAGCCCGCCCGCGCCGCCGAGCGCGCCGGCGTACGCGAGCGACGCTGAGGGGAAGAACGGCAACGGTTGGCGCAGGCCCTCGCGGTACCCACCGACAAGCACGGTCAGCGCCTGCTGTGCCGCGTCGCCGTCGAGCGGGCGCAGGCGGACGTCGCCCGAACGGCCGTAGACGACTGTCGCCGCGGGCAGGTCGCTGGCGCCGGCGGCGCGGGCCACGGCGCAGACAAGATGCTCGACCAGAGCCGTTATTGCGTGCTTCGGTTTCACCACACCGGCGTGGCTGCGCACGAGCGCGTCGGTAGCGCAGTCGTCGAGCACGCCGACGATGCGCGCGTCGGCGAGCGCCACCGCGACGGCGCGCGCCTGCAGCGGGCCGTGCGCGGCGAGCTTGCGGCGCAGGTCCTGCGCTTCGTCCTCGCGGTCGCCGAAGACGACGTCGCCGCGGGCGCCTGGCGGCAGCAGGCCGGCGGCGTGTGCTGCCTGCAGTCGCTGCGCTTCGTCCTCGCCGGGCACGTCACGTGTGCGCAGCTCGTCGCGCAGCGTCCAGTCAGCGAGGGCGTCGAGCGCGAAGCGTTCCGTGATCGGCTCGGGGGCGTCGGCGGCGCGCAGCGCCATGCCGAGCACGCGCTCGCAGAAGAAGCGCGGTGGGTCGTGCCAGAACGCCACGAGATCAGCGAGCGCGATGTCGGCGCCGGCGAGTTCCGCCGGCGGTTCGATTGGCTGGCCGTCGTGCCACGGCGGCGCTTCGCCGCGCGTGGACGGCAACTCGTCGCCGTTGCCGACGGCGTACGCGAACAGTCGCGCGTCGGCACCGTCGCGGTAGCGTGGGCTCCACGGTTGCAGGGGGTGCTGGACGACGACCTGCGCGCGCGCTGGCGCGCCGTCGGGGGCGGGCGCGAACGTCCCGTCGACGAGATCGAGGAAGTCGTCGAGCGCGGTCGACGGCGCGTACTCGCCATCGTCCTTCGCCGAACGCCCGACGTATGTGAACTGCACGGCGTCGCGCGCCGAGGTCAGCAGGTCGAGGAACAACTGGCGGTCATCGCGGCGAACATCGCGGTCGCCTGCCTGCCGCCGCTGCGCGATCAGGTCGAACGGCAGAACCTGTGGCCGGCGCGGGAACTGCTGGTCCGACAGGCCGCAGACGTACAGCCGGCGGCACGGCAGCGTGCGCATCGGCGTCAGCGACGCGATGGTGATCGAGCCCGAGAGGAAGCCGCCGCCGGCGCTCTCCGCCAGGGCGCCGTCGAGCCAGTCGCGCAGCACGACGGCGGCGACGGGTTCGTCGACGGCGGCGGCGGTGGCGATGGTGCGCAAGCGCGCGATGGTGCGGCGCAGGCGCTCGGCGGCGCTGCGGTCCTCCGCTGAGGTCGGCAGGAACAGCGCCGTCAGCAGGTCGTCGAGACGGTCGGCCCACGCGGCCAGCGGCCGCGGCGCCGCGAGCAGGTCGAGGCGTTCGAACAACGCCGTGCAGAAGGCGAGGAATTTGCCGAGCGCGTCGTCGCGGCCGCTGGTGGCGTCGGCGACCGGGCTCAGGCCGAGGGCGAGCGCTTCGCTCGCGCCGGTCATCACGCCGAGCAGCAGGCGATCGAGACCGCGCCGCCACGAGCCGTCATCGAACGCGGGGATGCCAAGGCGCGCCTGCCGCCGGGCGCCGTCCACGCCCCAGCGGACGTCGGCGCGATCGCAGCGGGCGCGCAGCGCCGGCAGGTCGCCGACGGCGAGCTCGAAGCGCTGGCGCACGGCATCTTGCTCGAGCACGCGGAAGACGTCGTTGGCTTCGACGCGGCCACGCGCGAGGTCGAGCACGGCGAACACCGCGCTGCACAGCGGCTGGTCAGCGATTGGTCTGCGGTCGGCGATGCGGAACGGCAGGTGCCGACGCACCGGGCCGAACACTGCTTCGGCGAGCGCGGCGTACTGCTCGATGTCCGGCACGAGCACGAAGACATCGTGCGGCTTGAGGTCCTTGTCGCGAGCGAAGGCGGCGAGGATCTGGTCGCGCACGATTTCCAGCTCGCGCTGCGGCGTATGCGCGACGTGCACGCGCAGCGAGTCATCGTCGTCGTCGAGCGCAGGCTTCGTTGCCGGTTCGCCGCCGAGGTCGGCGATGCGCGCCTGCACGGTCGCCAGCGCGCTGCGCCGGCTCGGCGGCGGCTTCCCGCGCTGCTGCACGTCGCCGACCTGCAGGCGCTGGATCTCGTCGCTGCCGGTGTCCTCAAGCTCGGCGACCATGCGGGCGAACTCGCGCGCTTGCTGGCCGAAGCGATCGAGCCACGGGTTGCTGCTCTCGCCTTCGCGCAGGTCGGCGGGCTGCGGCACGTAGAGGTTCACCTCGGTGTGCGCGGCGAGCGCGAGCAGCAGGCGCAAGAACGCCGTCGGCAGCGAGCCGGCGCCGAACACGTGCAGGCGGCGGTCGAGGCGGGCCCGCACGCGCGGATCGCTGGCCAGCTTGCGCTCGACTTCGCGCAGGCGCACTGCGGTGGTCGCGGGTGGGCCGCCCGGCCGACCAAAGCCGGCGTCAGCGAGCAGTGCGCGCCACAGCCGGCCTTGCCAGGCCGCGTGCGCGCCGGCGTCGGCGCAGTCGTCGCCGGCGTTCCAGCGCTCGAGCAGCTCGGGCCGGTAGATCTGGTAGTCGTCGAAGACGCGGGCGAGGCGCTCGCTCAGTTGCAGGCGGCGGCGGCCGTCGGCGTCGCCGCGGCAGTAGGCAGCGGCCGGACCGAAGGCGGCGGCGGCCTGCGGGCCGGCGAGCAGACGCCACAGCCGCAGCGTCAGTTCATCCTTGGCCAGCGGATCCGGGCCGGCGGCCTCGTCGTCGGCGAGGCGGCGCAGGAAGCCGCCGAGGAACGGCAGCCGCAGCGACGCGGCGATGCCGCGCTCGTTGGCGATGCCCTGCTGTAGCCAGCGGGCGATGCCCTGCGTCGGCACGACGATGGTCTCTTCCTGCAGCGGCGGCAGCGGCTTGCTGCCGATGATCGTCGCGAGCATCGCCAGCAGATCCTCCAGCCGCGCGCTCGCGTACAGGAACAGCCCCGACGCCATGCCGACAACCTAGCCCGTGCGCCGGCCCGATGCACCTAGTGGCCGTGGCCGCAGCCGTCGCCGTGGTCGTGTGCGTCCGCCGTGCCGTCAGGCGCGCGCGGCGGCGCCAGGCGACCCGGCGCGATGGGCGCCAACGGACCCGCAGCGTCGTCGTGGGAGTGGCGGCTTCCGTCGTCGCCGTCGTCGTCGCAGCAGTCGGCGGCGTGGTCGTGGTCGACGTTCACTGGCGATTCGAACAGGCGCTCGAGGAAGGGCCGCACGCCCTGCCGCAGCAGCGCCACTGCGAACACGCCGCCGACGGCGAGCAGACAGGCCCACGCGAACACGCCATCGTGCTCGTGGTCGGCGCCAAAGGCATCGACGTCGATGCGCGGCAGCAGCGCGTTGGCCGCGTAGCCGAGCAGCACTGCGCCGAGCCACATCGCCGCGGCGAAGACTGCGGCGGTGCGCGGGCCGTGCAATTTCGCCAGCACGCCGACGGTGGTGACGTTGGTCGCCGGCCCGGTCAGCATCAGCGCTAGCACGGCGCCGGGCGACAGCCCCTGGACCAGCAGCATGGCGGCGAGCGGCGTGCTGCCTGTGGCGCAGACGTAGAGCGGCAGGCCGAGCAGCGCTGCGACCGGCACATCGACCCAACCCGGCAGCGCTGCGATCCAGTCGCGATTGACGTACGGCATCAGCACTGCCGACAGCAGCAGGCCCATCAGGATCCAGGTGGCGGTGTTGTCGACCGCGGGCCCGAAGCCAAAGCGCAGCGCATCGCGCAGCCGCTGGCCGAATGGGCCGGTGGACGGTTGCGGCAGAGCGCCGGTGGGGGCGTCGGCGGCGACGGTGTAGGTGGGCGCGATCGACGAAACCAGCACGCCGACGGCAAGCGCCAGCACGGCAGCCATACCGATGCGCACCAGCGCGACCTCGGCGCCCATCAGCTGCCACGTCAGCATCACGGCGGCGACTTCGAGCTCGGGCGTAGCGATCAAGAACGCGACGGCGGCGGCGAGTCCCGCGCCCTGGCGGATCAGTTCGCGGTAGATCGGCACCACGCCGCACGAGCACACCGGCAGCGGCAAGCCGACGGCGACGCCGCGCAGCGCTTGCGCGAAGCGGTTGCCGCGCGTCATCGACTGCACCCAACCGGCCGGCAGGAAGGCGTGGCATAGACCGACCAACAGGTAGGCGAGCAGCAGGGCCGGCGCCGACTCGAGCGCAAGCGCCAGAAAGACCTTGGCCGGGCCGCCGTGCTCGCCCTGCGGGAAGTGGTCGCGGATCACGGCCCAAAGCGCCGCCACGCCCGCGGCGCCGCCGAGCACCGAGGCCGGGCGGAAGCGGCCTTGGCGGCGCGGGGCCGGCACATGCGCGTGCAGCACGACGTGCAGCAGTGAGCCGATCAACAGCGCCTGCAGCAGCGCCAACCCACGCTGCGAGCCGTCGGTCAGCGCGTCGCCGCCGAGCAGGTAGCCGAAGGCCGTCGCCGCCATGCTGACCAGCGTGGTGAACAGCGCGACGCGCCAGCCGAGCGTGCGCGGCACGATCCACCAGATGCCGACGCCTTCGGGGATGCGATGCAGCAGGATCGCCCACGCCGTCAGTTCTTGCGTGTGGCCGTGGCCGTCATCGATTTCGGGCACGTGGCTGTCGCCGGCGAGCAGCAGGCCATCCAGCGTCGCGTGCGCAGCGACGCCGAGCAGCGCCAGCACGATGATGGCGCCGCGAGCGTTGGTCTTGCCATGGTGCAGCGTTCGTTCCGCCACCGCCGGTAGAAGGAAACCCGCAAGCGCCAGCGGCAGGACGACCCAGCCGGCCTGCGCTGCCGACTCGGGCAGTAGGTGCAGGAGCGTGAACCCGCTGATGGTGACGAGGCAGAAACTGTCGATGCTGACCGTCGACCATGGCTGCCGGCGCGCCAGCCACACGAGCAGCGGGCCGAGCGCCAGGGCGACGAAGCTGAACAGCAGGAACACGCGTGAAGACTAGGCGATAGCGCGACGGTGAGCGATGCGGCAGCGGCGGGAAGCGCGCGGTCGCGCGTCTGCGCGCATGCTCAGACCTCGGCGTCGTCGCCGAGCGCCTGCTGCAGCGCGTGGCGGGCGCGGTGCAGGCGCGAGCGCACGGTGCCGATCGGCAGGCGCAGGTGGTCGGCGATGCCGTGGTAGTCGAGGCCGGTCTCGACGTAGAGCCTGAATGCCGTGCGCTGCTCGCCGGGCAGTTCGTCGAGCGCGCGGTCGAGCCGCTCGCCGAGTTCGTGCGCGTAGGCATGGTGCAGCGGGTTGTCGCAGCCCTGGTGCAGTTGGCAGTGCATGCCGGCGCCGTGTTCGTGTTTGTGTCGGCGCAGCAGCGAGCGGCGCAGCGTCTGGCTGCGGAACGTCACCGCGCGCACCAGCCAGCCGCGCCGGTCCGGCGGCGTTGTCGGTTCGCGCCACAGCGCCACCAGCGCTTCCTGCACCGCGTCGGCGGCGAGGTGGTCGCAGCCGAGCATCGCCCGCGCGGCGGTGTGCGCGCGCGCGAGATCGGCGTGTAGCACGGTGTCGTTGATCGCTGGCGCAGCGGCTGTCGGTTCGGTGCTGGTCATCGGTGGGTGAGACGCTGGCGGGGGCGGGACAGTAGGCGGCGAGCGGGGCCTGCTCAAGCCGATCGACACGATCTCGGGGCAGCGCAGGCAGTTCGGGCGCCGCAGCCAAATTCTTGATCGGTTACGGAACTCGCCAGTAGCGAGCGGCACACCGCATTGAACCGCTTCCCGTTGTCCCAATGCGCTACGCCTGTTCGCTCGTCGCTTTGGCTGCCGCGCTCGCCGCTGCCAACGCCGTCGCCCAAGACCCCGCCGCCAACCGCCGCGCCGCGCTGGCCCGTGCCGCGCAGGCGCAGCCGGCCGATCCCAACGCCAACCTCGGCGCCGTGCCGGTCGCCCAGACGTCCGGCCAGGGCGGCAGCTTGACCGGGCCGCTGACGCAGCTCGACATCAGCGTCGACCTGATGATGGCGGTCGGCGCGTCGAGCGCGCGCGACGGCGTGATAGGCGAGCTGCAAGGCGGCGCGCACGATCCGCGCAAGCGCGGCTTTACGCTGCAGCAGGCCGAGGTGCAGATGAACGGCGCCGTCGATCCGTGGTTCCGCGGCCAGTTCGTGCTGGTCACGTCCTTGGACGCCGACGAGGGCGAAACCATCGTCGAGGTCGAGGAGGCCTGGCTGACGACGCAGCAGCTGCCGGCCAACATGCAGCTCAAGGCTGGCCACTACCTGACCGACTTCGGCCGCCTCAACCAGATCCACCCGCACGCGTGGGACTACCAGGACCAGCCGGTAGTGATGACGCGTTTCTTCGGCGCCGACGGCCTGCGCGCCCCGGGCGCGCGGCTGTCGTGGTTGGCGCCGACCAGGACGTACTTCGAGGCGCTGATCGGCGTGCAAAACGCCAACGGCGAGACGCTGCAGAGCTTCCTCGCCAACGACGAGGTGTACGAAGAACGCCCGGTCGGCGGCCGTTTCCTCGACGAGGATGCGCGCGACTTGCGCACGCTCGGCGACGTGTTGTGGCACGCGCGGCTGGCGACGGCGACGGACTTCACGCCGGCGCACACGCTTGGCGGCGGCGTCTCGGCCGCGTTCGGCCCCAACGCCACCGGTGTTGGCGCCGACACAGTGATCTACGGCGCCGACTTCATGTACCGGTGGCGCGCGATCGACAACCGCCGCGGCTACCCGTTCTTCAAGCTGCAAGGCGAAGTCATGGCGCGCGCGTTCGACGCCGCGGCGCAGGTCGACGACAGCGGCGCCACGCCGGTCGACCTGCCGTCCGACACCCTCGAGGACTGGGGCGCGTACCTGTACGCCGTCTATGGCTTCGACGTCGGCTGGGCCGTCGGCCTGCGCGGCGAGATCTGCAGCGGCTCGGGCGCCAGCTACCTCGGCGATGGCGAATTCGAACGCGCCGGCGATCCATGGCGCGCCGACCGCACGCGCATCTCGCCGATGCTCAGCTACCAGACCTCTGAGTACTCGCGCGTCCGCCTGCAATACAACTGGGACGACAGCGACCACCTCGACGACGTCGTCCACTCCCTCTGGCTCGGCTTCGAGATCCTGATCGGCCCGCACCAACCGCACAGCTACTGATTCCGCGATGGCTACCTTTCGCTTCATGATCCTGGCGCTCGTCGCCGCCTTCGCGCCGCTCGCGGCGCAGAGCCAGTCAGTTGGCGTGGCCAAGCCGCACCCGGTCGTCGCCACGACCGCCGACGTCGCGTCGCTGTGCCGGGCGATCGGCGGCGAGCGCGTTGCCGTGTCCTGCCTCGTGCCCGGTCCGCAGGACCCGCACTACCTCGATCCG
>VGZG01000102.1 GCA_016872675.1 Planctomycetota bacterium | reverse complement strand
GGGTCGTCGGCGCCGACCGACCACGACGCGTCGCTGCCGACGCCGCCGTCGGCGCCACCGCCGCGCCACGCCAGCTGCGCGGCGAGTCCCGCCGGGCCGCCGTCGTTCCACCCGTGCACGGCGAGCACGTTGTCGCCGGCGCGCAGCTTCTTGGCGACGTCGAGGCGCAGCGGGCGATCCCACGCGTCGCCCTCGCCGACCTTGTCGCCGTTGAGATAGACCTTGCAGTGGTTGTCGCAGGCGACGATCAGCTGCGCGCTCTCCGGCGGCGCGGCCAGCGTCACGACGCGGCGGAAGAACAGTTCGTCGTCGGCGTCGGCCTTGTCGTCCCAGATCCAGCTGGTCGCCGGGCCGGCGGTCGCCTTCTGCGCCTTGGCCATCGCCTCGACGCGCAGCAGCGCGCGCACCGCCGCCGGCGTCGGCACGGCGACGTCCATGGCGGTCGCGTCGGCAAACGCGCGCAGCGCGAGGTCGCGCACGAACAGGCTCGCGGGACTGCCGCCGTGCAGCTGCAGCGCCAGCACGCCCTGCCGCGGCGCCTGCGCGCGCTCGTCGACGAACGCGGTGACGACACGGCCATCCCACTCGTGCCAGCACAGCCGGCCCTTGGCGACGATGCGCAGCTGGTGCCACTGCGCGAGGTCGCGCCGGCGCGGCGACGCGAGCGCGCCGACAACCTGCTTGCCGGCGTCCGACCAGCGCACGAACTGGCCGTGCTGCGCGACGATGCCCTCGCCGTGCTCGTCGTAGAGCATCGCCGTGTACTCCGGCTGCGGGTGCAGGTCGCACTGGTAGCCAGCCATGTCGCCGCCGGGCAGTTCGCGGCTGCGGTACTGCACGCCGCCGTTGTTGTCGCCCTCGAAGCGCACGTGCGCGGTCAACTCGAAGTCGGCCGGCGTCGCGCCGTCGAGCGCGAGGAACGAGTTGGCGCGCAGGTCGCGACCGACCGACGAACCGACGAACCCGCCATGCTCGGCGCGCCAGATGGCGGCATCACCGCGCCAGCGTGTGCCGGAGGTCGGGTCGACGAACTGGGACGGTGCCTGGGCAGCAACGGCAACGACGAACAACGAGGCGACGAAAACAACGCGCATGGGAAGACACAATGTCACCAGCGTTTCTGCGCCTGTCTACTGCGCGGATGTACCGTTCCCCCCACGGATCGCCGCGCCGCGTTAGCCTGTGATGATGCGCTCTCCCGCCGTCCTGTGCGCGCTCTTCGCCGCGCTCCCCGCCAAAGCCGACACCTTCTGGTTCGCCGAGCCGAGTTCGACGCCAGAGGCCGCGGAAAACGCCGTGCGTGACTGCGTGCGCGGCGTGCTGCTTTCGGAGGACAAGGACGCGTACGTCGTGCGCATCATCGGCGGCGAGCTGACTATCGCCAAGGCGTCGGTCGTGCGCGTCGAGAAGGATGACCTGACGGTCGAGGCCATCGCCAAGGCGGAAACCGACGCCAAGGACGCGCTGGCTGCAGCCGACGCCGAACGGGCGCAGCGGCACGCCGAGCGCAAGCTGGCGCGCGGCGTCGCCGTTGCCGAAGCTGCGGCGCGCAAGTCGGAAGCCGCGCGCGCCATGCTGCCCGCAGACGAACCCGCGCTGCCGACAACGGCCTACAACCCGGTCCTGGGCTACGCCCGCGCCGGCCTCAGCAAGCGCGACCTCGTGCGCGAAGCCTCGATGGCCTACCAGGCGACGCGCGATCGCGAGCTGCTGCGCGTGATCCGGCAGCTGCGCCGGCTCTGAGGCCGCGACCGGCGACTGGTGCCGCGCCGGCCAAGCGGCCATGATCGGCAGACCCCCAACGCCGAACGCATGCGCCACGCCACGACCGCCGTCCTCTCCCTCGCGTTCCTCTTCGCTGTCGGGGCCTGCACTGAGCAGGCCGCAAAGCCGACGCCAGCCGACCCGCTCGCGACGCCGCTCGGCCTCGCCAACGCCAAGCTGGTCGAGAATGCCGACAACGCGCTGAGCCTCGCCAAGTTCGAGCTCGGCAAGCAGTTGTTCTTCGACCCGCGCCTGTCGGGCACCGGCACAATGGCGTGCGCGGCCTGCCACCTGCCGGAGAAGGCGTTCACCGACGGCAACGCCATGTCCAAGAAGGACGACGGCAGCATGAACACGCGCAACTCGCCGACGATGCACAACGTCGGCTACCTCGACCGCCTGTACTGGGACGGCCGCGCCAAGAGCCTCGAGGGCAACGTGCTCGCCGCGTGGAAGGCGCAGATCGGCGGCAAGCCCGAGGAGGCGAGCAAGCGCCTCGCCGTGGTGAAGTGGTACGTCGGCGCGTTCCAGGCGGCGTTCGGCGCCGCGCCGAGCGAGGACACCATCGTCAAGGCGCTGGCGTCGTTCCTGCGCGGCCTGCGCAGCGGCGACTCGGCCTTCGACCGCTGGCAGGCCGGCGACGAGAAGGCCGTGTCCGACGCGGCCAAGCAGGGCTACGCGCTGTTCGCGGGCAAGGCCGGCTGCATCGTCTGCCACACGCCGCCGCTGTTCACCAACAAGCTGTTCCACAACGTCGGCATCGGCATGAAGGCCGAGAAGCCGGACGTCGGCGCCGCCGGCGAGAAGGCGTTCAACGACCCGGCGAAGACCGGCCAGTTCAAGACGCCGACGCTGCGCGACGTCGCCAAGACCGGCCCGTACTTCCACGACGGCAGTGTCGCGGCGCTGCGCGACGCGGTGAAGTTGATGTCCAGTGGCGGCATCGACAACCCCAACAAGGATCCGCTGCTGCTGGACCGCGGCCTCAGCGACGCCGAGATCGACCAGGTCGTCGCGTTCCTGGAGACACTGAGCGGCAACGTCGCCTGGACGCCGCCGACCGTGCCGAAGTGAGCGGCGGCTCCTAGCCCTTGCCCGCCGCCGTCAGCGCCTCGAGCTCTTCCCAACGCGCGTACAGCGCGGCGATCGCCGGCAACAGGTCCTTGCGCTTCTTCGTCAGCTCGTCGAAGCGGTCCTTGCCGGCGGCCGCGTAGGTCGCCGGATCGTTGAGCCCGGCGTCGACGGCGGCGAGTTCGCCCTCGGCGGCCTCGATGCGCGCCGGCAGCGCCGCAAGTTCCTGCTGCTCGCGCGAACTCAGCTTGCGCGCCTTGGGCGCGACCTGCTGGGCGGCCTGCGCCAGGGCCTTCAGCTTCGCCTTGGCCTCGGCCTCCTGGCGGACCTTCTCGGCGGCGGCGTGCTCGTCGGCGAGCCGTTCGAGCAGCAGCGACAGGTCGCCTTCGTGCACGCGCGCGTCGCCGCTGCCGTCGAGGTGCACGATGCGCGTGGCGATGCGGTCGAGGAACCAGCGGTCGTGGCTGACGACGATCGAACTGCCCGGGAAGGCCAGCAGCGCGTCCTCGAGCGCGCGCAACGACGCGAGGTCGAGGTCGTTGGTCGGCTCGTCGAGCACCAGCACGTTGCCGCCGGCGCACAGGAGCTTGGCGAGCAGCACGCGGTTGCGCTCGCCGCCGGACAGCGAGCCGATGCGCGCGTGCTTCATCGCGCCGGGGAACAGGAACTGCTCGAGGAACGTCTCGACGCGCACGCCGCGGCCGGCGACGACCACGTAGTCGTTGCCGCCGGCGACCTCCTGCAGCACGGTCTTGTCCGGCGACAGGTCGGAGCGCGACTGGTCGATGCCGGCGTACTTGACCGTCGGCCCGATCGCGACCGTGCCCTGATCCGGCGCCAGCTGGCCGAGGCACATCTTCAACAGGGTCGTCTTGCCAGCGCCGTTGCGGCCGACGATGCCAAGACGCTGGCCAGGACCAAGGTCGAGGTCGAAGGGCTTGAGGATCGTGCGCTCGCCGAACGACTTGCCGACGCCGCGCAAGCGGAGCACGAAGTCGCCCAGGCGCGGCCCCTCGGGGATCGCGAACTCCAGCTCGCTTGCGTCGGGCGGCGGCGCGGCGGCGACGAGCGCGGCGTGGCGGTCGATGCGGGCCTTGGCCTTGGTCGTGCGCGCCGGTGGGCCGCGCTTCACCCACTCGGTCTCGCGCCGCAGCGTGTTGAGCCGCGCCGACTCGTGCTTGGCCTCGCGCTCGAGGCGCTCGGCGCGCTGCACCAGGAAGCTGCGGTAGTTGCCTTCGTACTCGTGCAGCGTGCCGCGGTCGAACTCGACGATGCGGCTGCACAGCCGGTCGAGGAAGTAACGATCGTGCGTGATCAGCACGAGCGGCACCTCGCGCTCCAGCAGGAACGTCTCCAGCCAGTCGGTGACCTGCGCGTCGAGGTGATTGGTCGGCTCGTCGAGCAGCATCAGCTCGGGCTCGGACAGCAACAGCCGCGCCAGCGCGACGCGGCGGTTCTCGCCGCCGGACAGCTCGCCGCAGCGAGCCCCCGGTCGCGCCATGCCGAGCGCCTGCAGCAGCGCGTCGGCGCGGTGACCGACGTCGTGGCCGCCGAGCTGTTCGAGCTGTTCGTCGAGCCGCTGCTGGTCGCGCAGCAGCTTGTCGAGCCGCGCCGCGTCGGTCGCGGTCGCCAGCGCTTCGTGCACGGCGCGCAACTTGGCCTCGGCTTCGGCGCGGCCGGCGATGCCGCCGACGACGACGTCGTGCACGCGCGCATCCGCCGGCAGGATCGGCTCCTGCGGCAGGTAGCCGATGCGCAGGTCGCGGCGGACGGCGCGCTCGCCGGCATCGGGCACGAGGTCGCCAGCCAGCACGCGCAGCAGCGTCGACTTGCCGCAGCCGTTGGGACCAAGCAGGCCGATGCGGTCGCCCTCGCCGACGACGAGCGCCGCGCCCTGCAGCAGGCGCCGGTCGCCGATCGTCACCTGCACGTCCTTGAGGGTCAGCAGCGCCATCGGCGCACGATGGCGCAGGGGGATGCCGTGGGCAAGGCGCGATGGGACACCGGCTGGCCAGCCGCCCGCCGAGCGCTGCACGGCGACGTGGAGATCGCGTGCGATGGCACGATGCGAACGCCGAAGAACCGCCGAACCTCCACCCTTGCGGCTCTGCTCCTGGCGTGGAGCAGCTACACCGCCCACCGTGCGCCCGACGCGCCGCCGTTCGAACGCGGCATCAACTGCTTCCAGTTGGCGCGCACTGCCGACGGCTGGCGCATCGTCAGCATCGCGTGGACGGGCGAGACGGCCACGACCAAGCTGCCGGTCGACATGGTCGACGGCTGAGGCCCGTCGACGCGCACGAACGCGCGATGTCAGCGCGCCGCGCCGCCGCGCACGTTTGGCGCGTCCTTGCCGAGCTGCCGCAGCAGGTCCTTCTGCGCGTCGGTGAGCGGCTCCGGCAGGCCCAGCCGCACGACGAGGAACAGGTCCCCGCGGCTGCCGTCGGCGCGGGCGAGGCCCTGGCCGGGCAGGCGCAGCTTCTGCCCGGCCTTGGCGCCGGCGGGCAGCTGGGCGGTGACCGTGCCGGCCGGCACCGCGACGTCGACGGCAGCGCCATCGAGCAGGTCCCACGGCGCCACCACCACGTCGGCCCCGTCCGCATCCCCGACTTCCCGCACACACCCCGCCCGCCGCCGCGGTACCGTCTGTTCCGCCCCATGGACTCCGCCACGCCGCAGAAGCGCTTCGCCGTACTGATCGATGCCGACAACGTCTCCGCCAAGGCCATCGAGGGCCTGATCGCCGAGATCGCCAACTATGGCGTCGCCATCGTCAAGCGCATCTACGGCGACTGGACGCTGCCAAGCCTCAAGAGCTGGAAGGACCAGCTGCTCGAGCACGCGATCCAGCCGATCCAGCAGTTCCGCTACACGGTGGGCAAGAACGCCACCGACAGCGCGCTGATCATCGACGCGATGGACCTGCTGTTCCGCGCCAAGCTCGACGGCTTCTGCCTCGTCAGCAGCGACAGCGACTTCACGCGCCTCGCCTCCCGCATCCGCGAAGAGGGCCTCATGGTCATCGGCTTCGGCGAGCGCAAGACGCCGCGCGCGTTCGTGACCGCGTGCGACCGCTTCGTGCACACCGACATCCTGCGCGGCGCTGGGCCGAGTGCCGACGCCGAGGAGGCGCGCACCAAGCGCAAGTCGGCGAGCGAACTGGTGCACGACCGCAAGCTGGTCGACCTGCTGCGCTGGGCCGTCGAAGCCAGCGAAGACAACGACGGCTGGGCCAACCTCGGCGCCGTCGGCGCCAAGATCATGTCGCAGCAGCCGGACTTCGACGCCCGCAGCTACGGCTACGGCAAGCTCAGCAGCCTCGTCGAGGCGACCGAGCTGTTCGAGATCGAACGCGTCACCAGCCAGGGCGGCCGCGTCGACATCCTGCTGCGCGAAGTGCCGCCGCCGTCGACGCAGCGGCGCCGCTGAGCCCCGCGAACGGTCGCACCAGTGGCCGGAGCCCGCCATTCTGCGGTGTGCTATCGCGCCAGCGCGACGTAACCTGCGCGCCATGATGCGCCGCGCCGCTGCTTTCCTGCTCGCCCTGCTCGTCGCCGCGACCCTGCCGGCCCAAGGCGGCGGTGGCAAGGGCGGCAACCGCCCGGCCGCCGGCGCGCCGGAAGCGCCGGCGGGCGCCCCCGCAAAGGGCGGCGAGGCCGGCAAGGCCAAGGACACGCCACCCCCGCCGCCCGCCGATCCTGAGGTCGTGAAAGCGGCGTTGAAGGAGTTCCAGGCGACCTGGACCAAGGCCTCGCTGCCGCAGAAGGTCGCCGCCATCGAGAAGCTCGCCGCCGTCGGCGGCGAGGACGTCGCCGCGACGCTGGCGGCCAAGCTGACGGACAACGACCCGACGGTGCGCGGGGCGATCGCCCAGGCGCTCGGCCGGCTGCAGCAGCCGAAGACCGTGACGCCGCTCGGCGCCGCGCTGCAGCGCGAGATCGCCATAAAGGAGCCAGCGCTGCCGACCGTGCAGGCGTTGTGCACAGCGCTCGGCGCCATCGGCGACAGCAAGGCCGTGGGACCGCTGACGGAGGGCGTGTTCGCCGGCAACGACGAGGCAGAGAACTTCAACGCCATCGTCGAGGCACGGCTCAACGCCGTCGGACAGATCAAGGACAAGGCCAGCGTGGACGCGCTCATCGACCTGTTCGGCAAGGTGCCGTCGGCCGGCGGCGGCCGCTCGGCCACGGGCGGGCGCGGTGGCCGCAGCGCCGGGAATGCGCGCGTGCAGCGCCTCGTCACCAACCCGTTGCGCAAGCTGACGCGCCAGAATCACGAGGACGCCGACGCGTGGCGCGGTTGGTGGAAGGACGCGCGCGCCAAGTTCGTATTCCCGTAGCCGACCGGCAGCAAGGCCGCCGCCCTGCACCCGAGGGCGGCGCGCTTCAGGCCTGGCGGTAGACGCCGAGCAGGCAGTGCTCGGGGTACGGCAAGCCGAGCGCGCGGCAGCAGCGCATCAGCCGCAACTCCAGCTCCAGCAGCGAGCGGAAGCGCGCGAAGGTGCGGCAGTCGTCGAGCCGCAGGAACGCCTCCTCGACGAGGCCGTGGCCGGCGAACAGCCGCTGCAGCGCGCCGCGCGTGTTCATGCCAAAGCGCGTCGGGAACGTGTCCTTCGGCTGCGTGCCCCACAGCCACGACTTGACGGCGTGGCGCAGGCGCATCGGCGCGAGCCGCGTCAGCAGCGGCATCGGCGAGCCGGCGAACACCGTATACACCACGGCGAGACCGCCCTTGCGCAGCGCGCGGTGCACGCTGCGGGCGCACGCCTCAGGGTCGTCGATGTGCTCGGCGACCATGCGCAGCGTGACGAGGTCGAAGGCGTTGCCGCCGTCGTAGGCATCGATCGGCTGCGCGACCTTCTCGTGCACCCACGGGTTCTCCTGCAGCGTCGGGTCGGGATCGACGCCGACGAGGCGCGCGCAGCGGCGCGACAGCGACGCGGCGAGCGTTGGATTGTTGGGGAACAGCTCGCGGCCGCAGCCGACGTCGAGCCAGCGCATGCCCGGTGCTACGAGGCCGGCGACCAGCGCTTCGTAGACGTCGTCGGGGGTGACGTAGCCGTAGGCGTCGCGCAGCGTCGGGCCCCAGCCGCGCCGGCCGGGCGGGCCGTAGCGCAGCGCCACCATCTGCCGCAGTGCGGCGGCGTCCGGCAGGCGCAAGAGCGGCGGCGCGCCGTTCATGCCGTGAACTCCTGCTGTAGGGCGGCGAGCACCGGCGACGCCAGCGCGACGCCGACGGCGGCGAGGCTGCCCGCGAGCTGCGCCTCGTCGCGGGCGCCGACCAGCACGCTGCTGACGGCGTTGGCGCGCAGGCAGAACGCCAGCGCCACCTGCGTCGCGGTCAGGCCGTGCGCCTGCGCCAGCTGCACGAGCCGCTGCGCCTTGCGCACGCGCTCGTCGGTGAGGTAGCGGCCAACGAACTGATTGGCGCGCTCGTCGGCGGCGCGCGTGCCGGCGGGCGGCGCCACGCCTGGCTGGTACTTGCCGGTCAGCACACCCTGCGCCAGCGGCGAGTAGACCAGCTGGCCGAGCCCGCAACGCGCCGACGTCGGCAGCACGTCCTGCTCGATGCCGCGTTCGAACAGGTTGTAGAGCGGCTGGTTGGCGATCGGGCGGCGCAGCCCGCGCGCGTCGCACAGCGCCACCACCTCGGCGATGCGCTCGGCCGGCCACTGGCTCGTGCCCCAGTACAGCGCGAGGCCGCGCCGGATCAGGTCGTCCATCGCCATCGCCGTCTCGAGCAGCGGTGTCTCCGGGTCGTAGCGATGGCACTGGTAGAGGTCGACGTAGTCGGTGCCCAGGCGCTGCAGCGAGGCGCGCAGCGACTCGTGCACGTGCTTGCGCGACAGCCCGCGGTCGTTGGGGTCGTCGCTCATCGGGAAGAAGCACTTGGTGGCGAGGACCAGCTTGTGCCGCGGCAGTGCGCGGATGGCGCGGCCGAGCGCGCGTTCGCCCTCGCCATCCTTGTAGACGTCGGCTGTGTCGAACAGGTTGACGCCGGCGGCGAAGGCGGCGTGGACGAGGCGGTCGCTGTCGCCGGCCCCCAGCTGGTTGCCGAACGTCAGCCACGAGCCGAGACCGACGACGGAGACCTTGAGGCCGCTCTGTCCCAACGAACGGTACTGCACGGCGAACCTTGTAGCGGCGACGGCGCGACCGCTCAAAGGATCCCTGCCCGGGACAGCCTCTGCGGCGAGCGGACGCTGGCCCGCGGCCGCACGATGCGCGATGCTGCGCCTGTGGCCAGCAAGAAGCGCATCGCCCTCATCTCCACCGGCGGCACGATCGAGAAGACCTACGACGAGCTGCAAGGCGTGCTCGACAACCGCACGTCGGTGCTCGACGTCATGATCGCGAGCTTGCAACTGCAAGGCATCGAGATCGTGCGCATCCCACTGATGAACAAGGACAGCCTGCAGATGTCGCCGCAGGACCACGACCTGATCGCGCGCACGGTCGACTCGATGGCCGAGGCGCACGACGGCATCGTCATCGTGCACGGCACCGACCGGCTAGCGGTCACTGGCGAGCGCATCGTGCAACTGCTCGGCGCGATGCGCGTGCCGGTGGTGCTGACCGGCGCGATGCGGCCGTACGTGATGCGGACCACCGACGCGCTGCAGAATCTGACCGAAGCGCTGCTGGCGGTGCAACTATGCGCGCCCGGCGTGTACGTGGCGATGCACAACCAGGTGCTGCAGTTCCCCGGCGTGGTGAAGGACAAGGACGAGGGCACGTTCGTGCGCGCGGGCAACTGATGCCGCCGCTCCTTGCCACCGCCGCGCGCCAGTTGCCGCTCGCGCTCGTCTGGGCGGCGGCGCTGTGGCCCGTGCTGCTGTGGCTCGTGCACGCGCAAGACCCGGTCGCAGCGGTGCGGTTGGCGCAGGGCGCGGCGGCTGCGTGGTCGGCGACGTGGCCGTGGGGGCTCGGCAGCGCGCTCGCGCTCGCCGTCGTCTACCCGCCGGCGCCGGCGTTCGTGCGGCGCGCGCTGCACCGGTGGCGCCAGGGCCTGCTGCTCGACCAGCAGGCGCTGCTAGTCAAGCTCGGCGATCTGCGCGAGTTCGAGACCAGCGCGCGCCACCTCGAGATCGGCCGCATGCTGCGGCAGGCGCGCAAGCACGAGCAGGCGATCCCCCACCTCGGCCGCGCCGTTGAACTCGATGAGTCGCTCACCGGCGGCTGGCACCAACTCGGGCTCGCGCTGTTCGCCCTGCACCAGTGGCCAGCGGCAGCGCGCTGCTTCGAGCGCGCCGAGGCGCTCGAAGCCGGCCACGCCTTCGGCGACGCGCTGCTGTGCTTCGGCCGGTGCCTCTACATGGTCAAGGACGGCCGCGCGCTGGCGACGCTTGAAGAGCACGCCCACCGGCACGGCGGCGGCCCGCGCAGCGGACTCTGGCTCGCCGAGGCGCGCGCGCGCGCCGGCGACCGCGCTGG
>VGZG01000101.1 GCA_016872675.1 Planctomycetota bacterium | reverse complement strand
CGCGCCGCACGGCGGGCTGGCGGCTGCGCGGACCGGTGATCGCGAGCCGCGCGCAACCAAACCGCCACGGCCCGGCGACCGCCTGTCCGTCGCCGTCGGGCCCGCGCCAGCGCAGGGCGTCGAGCGCGTCCGCCAGCGCGCGCGCGGGGTCGAGCCCGCGCGCGACGAGCCACTCCGTCCGCGCGCCGACGATGCCGCACATGGCGTCGCTGCGCGTCAGCCGCGGCGGTCGCCGCGCGCGCGTTCGAGGTAGGCGACGAGCCGCTGCCACTGCCGGTGCAGGTCGTGCTCGTCGACGCCGATCGGCTGCTTGAAGAAGCTGGCGAGGTGGGTCATCGGGCCGTGCTCGCCGCGGCGCTGCGCCAGGTCGGCGAAGCGCACGAGGTCGAGCACCAGCGGGGCGGCGAGGATCGCGTCGCAACCCTGCCAGGTGAACTGCAGCGACATGCGGAAGCCAAGGAAGCCTTCGAAGTGCACGAAGTCCCACGCGGTCTTCAGGTCGTGCAGCGACGGCACGTAGTCGATGCCGACATGCGTGTGCAGCGGGTAGCCGAGGATCGACGGCAGCAGCGCGTCCTTGGTCGCGACCTTCGTCTGCTTGTTCTTGGCGTCGGCGAGCACGCGGCCGTCGCGGTCGCCGAGGATGTTGTAGCCCTGCCAGCTGAGCACGCGCAGGTTGCGGTAGGCGAACATCGGCGCGAGCGCCGACTTGACCAGCGTCTCGCCGGTCTTGCCATCGCGTCCCACCCACGGCGTCTTCGTCGCCGCGAATGCCTCGCGGATCGCCGGCAGCAGCGCTGACTCGCTCGGCGTGAAGTGCACAAACGGCAGACCGAGCTTGGCGGCGACGTATGCGTAGATCGCCGACGGCCGCACCGTCTTCTGGTCGTCCTTGGCGATTGCCTGCTCGAACGCGGCGAGCGTGCGATGCGCGGGCATCGCCTGCAGCCGCGGCTCCGTGGAGGTCAGGTTGACGCAGACCACGCGAGCGAGTCGGTGCTTGCGCTGGAACGCGCGCAGGTCACGCTCGATCACGGCGATCTGTTGGCGCAGCGTCGTGCGTTGCGCCGGTCGGTCAGCCAGGCTGGCGATCGTGCGGCCGGGGTTGGGCATCACGCCCTGCACGACGTTGCGGCTGGCGGCGGCAAGGTCCTTCTTGAGTTTGCCGACGAGTTCCGGCGGCAGCGAGCCGGTGACGCCGTGGATCTCGGCAGCCGACGTCGCGTAGTCGCCGCGCCGGATCTCGTGGCCGCCGAAGACGATGCCGTCGAGCGGTTGCCAGGGGATGCCGGCGGCGACGGGCAGCTCGGTGGCGAGGCCGGTCGGTTGCGCGAGGCCGCGCGCAAGCGCGCGTGTGCCGACGACGAGCGTGGTGGCGAGGCCGCCGTAGGCGCCGAACAGCCAGACGCCGAGGCGGCCGGTAGGTGGTTTGTGCTTTGGCTTCGGCAACGTGGGCGGCGGAGGATAGCGCAACGGCAGACGCGCGCCTCCGGTTCGTCCGCTTTCGACGCGCTTGCCACGGTGGACAGCCGCTGCGCGTGCCGCGACACTCGCGCCGTGCCCCTGCCCAAGGACGCTGGTCTGCCGCCCCGCCGTTGGTGGCTGGTCGCGCTTCTCCTCGCCGTCGCGATCGCCGGCGCGTGGTACTTCGGCGCGCGCGCGGCCACCGGCGACCGCGAACTGCCGGTCTACGTCGCCGGCGGCGAGCGCATGGCGGCGGGCGAGGAGATCTACCGTCGGGTCGCGCGCGACGGGCTCGCGGCGGACAAGAAGCCGTTCACCTATCCGCCGTTCGCCGCCGCGCCGTTCGTGCCGTTCGCCCGCTTGCCGACGGGCTGGCAGCCGTCGGCGTGGTTCCTGGTGAACTTCGTCATCGTGCTGGCGCTGGTCCGCTGGCTGCATCGCCACGCCGGTCGCGCGGACGGCGGATTGGGGCCGGCGCGGCCCGTCGCGTTCTGGCTGCTGTTCGGACTCGTCGGCGGCCGCCACATCGCGTCGGTGTTCACCAACCAGAGCCACGACCTGTTCACCGCCGGGCTGCTCGCGCTCGCGGCCGCCGCGTGGGCCAGGAATCGCGCCCTCGCGGGCGCGTGGGCCGGGATCGCCGCGGCCTTCAAGGCGACGCCGTTGCTGCTGCTCGGGCTCTTCGGGTTGCGGTTCCGCGTCGGCGCGGTCGCGTTGATGCTCGCCGCGGCGGTCGGCGCCACGCTGGTGCCCGACTGGCTGCATCCGCGCGCCGACGGCAAGGCCTGGGCCGTGGCGTGGTACGAACTCACGCTGCGCGGTCTCGACGCCGGCGCCGCCAAGGCGGAAGGAGCGTGGGGCAGCCACAGCATCCTCAACCAGGGCCTCGGCGGCACGCTGACGCGCTGGTTTCAACCGCTCGAGTCGCCGTCGAAGTTCACCGTCGGCGAACCTGGCACGGCGCTCGTCGCCACATTGTCGCCGGCCGCGTTCCGCCTCGTGCTACATGGCGCGCAGCTGACCGTGCTCGGCCTGCTTGCGCTGGTCGTCCGTCGCGCCGCCGCCGTCGTGCGCGGCGCGACCGACGCAGCCGCAGCGCAACGCGCCGTCGCGCTCGGCGAGGTCGGCGCGTTCGCTTGCGGCATGCTGCTGCTGTCGCCGATGAGCAGCAAGGCGCACTTCTGCGTCTGGCTGTTCCCAGTGGCGTTCCTAGTCGAGCGGTTGCTGCGCGGCCGGCGCGACGTCGTCGCCGCCGGGCTGTTCGTCGCCGGTGCGGTCGGCAGCCTGATGGCCAAGGACCTGCTCGGTCGCGAGCTCGGCAACGATGTGCTCGCGTACGGCAACGTGACCTGGGCGACCGCGCTGTTCCTGCTGGCGACGCTGCGGACCTTCGCCGTCATGGCGGGGGCGGGAGGTCGGCGATGAGGCCCGCCTCCTGGCTGGCGGTCGCCGCGCTCGCCGCTTGCGGCGCGGCACAGGGCGGCGGCCTCGTGGACGGCCGCATCGAACTGCCCAAGCAACTGCGCGAGTTGTCCGGTTGCGTCGCCACCGACGAGCGCACGCTCGTGTGCGTGCAGGACGAGAAGGGCGCGCTGTGGTTTGCCGACCTGCGCGGCGAGCGCAAGATCCGCAGCGAGTCGTTCGGTCCGGCCGGCGATTACGAAGGCCTCGCGCGCGCCGCCGACGCGTGGTGGGTCCTGCGCAGCGATGGCGTGCTGCTGCAACTGGCGCCACGCGATGGCGCCCACGCGATTGCGCGCGAAGTGGCGCTGCCCGGCGGCCATCCCGACTGGGAAGCTCTTTGCTTCGACGCCGATGGCAAGCGCTTGCTGGCGATGCCCAAGACCTGCGTTGGCGACGACAAGGAGGCGCGCGATCGCCGCCCGCTCTTCGCCGTCGATCCAGCGACCGGCGCGGTCGCCAAGGAGCCCGTGTTGACGCTCTCGCGCCGCGCGCTGCAGGCCGGGCTCGAGAAGCTGGGCACGCCGCTGCCGACGAAGGCGACGGACAAGGGCAATGTGAAGGTCGACTTCGAGCTCGCCGTCAGCGAGATCGCCATCGTGCCCGGCAAGCGCGAAATGCTCGTGCTCGCCGGCGGCGATCGCCTGCTGCTGCGCGTCGACTTTGCCGGTCAGCTGCTCGGCGCTCGCGCGCTCGTCGCCAAGGACCTGCCGCAGGCCGAGGGCCTCGCGTTCCTTCCCGATGGCAGGTTGTTGGTGGCGAGCGAAGCCGCCGGCATGGTGTCCATCGAGCCGCTGCAGAAGGCCTGCGCGCTCGTCGTGCCGCTGCCGTGAAGACGACGCGGCGGTTGCTTGCCCCAGCGCGGCGGTCCTTCGCAGCTGCCTGCATGCGGCCTTTCCTGCATGCGGCCTAGGCGCGCGAGACGAGGACGCGGCGCCACGGGAGTTCACGTTGCCCGGCGTTTGGCGCCGGACGCAGGCTCGCGTCCGCGCCACCGCGCGGCGTCAGCCCTGGCCGCCCGCGGCGCGCAGGATCGTGACGACGAGCGCGGTGTAGCCGATGCCGGAGACGAGCAGCGGGGCGTCGCGGAACAGCAGCCGGGCCGGGTCGCCGCCGTCGCTGCGGCGGTAGACCAAGAACAGGTAGCGGAACACGCCGTAGGTCACGAACGGCACCGTGAAGATCAGTTTGTCGGTGCCGTGCGTGTGCACGGTGTCCGGGCTGACCGTGTACAGCGCGTAGGTGAGGATGCTCAGCGCCGCCAGCGGGCCGATCATCATGTTGAGGAAGCTGATCGTGTAATCGGCCATCGTCGCGCGTGTCTGGCCGGCGGCCTCGGCCTGCCGGCCGAGCTCTTCGTAGCGTTTGCAGAACGCCAGGAAGAGCGCGAAGAAGAACGTGCACAGCAGCAGCCAGTTCGACGCCGCGACGTCGATGGCGGCGGCGCCGGCCTGCACGCGCAGCTGGAAGCCGAGCGCGATGCACATGCAGTCGACGATCACCAGCCGTTTGAGCCAGAACGAGTACAGCAGGTTGAGCAGCAGGTAGGCGGCCGGCCAGATCGCGAAGGGCACGCCGGCGTGGGCTGGCACCAGCGTCGCGGCGCCGCCGACGGCCGCGAGCAGCAGCAGCAGTTGGCCGCGCGCTGCGCCGACGCCCAGGCGCCCCGAAGCGATGGGGCGGTTGCGCTTCTGAGGGTGCCGCCCGTCCTCTTCGCGGTCGACGAGGTCGTTGACCAGGTAGATCGTGCTGGCGGCGAAGCAGAATGCGGCGAAGGCGAGCGCGGCCGACGACCACGCCTGGGCGTCGAGCGACAGGCCCTTAAGCGTGAAAGCGAGCGGCGCCAAGACCAGCAGGTTCTTGACCCACTGGTGCGGCCGCATGGCTTCGACGGCAGGCAACATGCGGGCGGCATCATCGTGCGCCGGCCCGTCAAGGCAAGCCGCGGCTGCGTTCCGTTCGCGCGGCGTCGCCGGTAACGTCTCCGTCCGGATGGCCAACGCGCGCACGCACGGACTCGACGGCGTCTTCCGCCAGCGCTCCGCCGTCGTCGGCGCCAGCCGCCAGCCGGGTTCGATCAGCCGGCAAGTTGTGGCGAACCTGGTCGCTGCCGGCTGCCATGTCCCGGTCTACCCGGTCAATCCGAAGGCCGTGGTCGTGCGCTCCGGGTCGGCGCTCCGCGCGCCGGCGGCCGACGTCGTTGCTACCGAGGCGGCCCTGCTGCGCCTGCAGCAACTCGTCGTCGACGTTCCGCGCATCGCAAAGGTCGAGGCCAGAGCGTTCATCCTGGCGCGCGTTGGCGGAGGCAGCGCCGCCGTCGACGCCCGCCTGCGCATGGGGGCGCTGTGATCCCGTTCGATCCCGAACCCCGCTTCTCGCTCGTCGTCCCGATCTACAACGAGGAGGACAACGTCCAGAACCTGCTGCAGGAGGTCGCCGACGTGTTGGCGGCGCACGGTCCGTTCGAGGCGCTGCTCGTCGATGACGGCAGCAAGGACGCCAGCCTGCAGCGCATGCGCGAGTGGAAGGCGGCGAAGGGCGCGTCGTGGCTGCGCATCGTCGTGCTCGAGGGCAACTGCGGCCAGAGCGCCGCAGTGATGGCCGGCGTCGAGCAGGCGCGCGGCGCTGTGGTGACGACGATGGATGGCGACATGCAGAACGACCCGCGCGACCTGCCGGCGATGGTCGCGCGCGTGCTCGCCGGCGAGTGCGACGCCGTTGTCGGCGTGCGCCGCAAGCGCCGCGACACCCTCATGCGCCGACTGTCGTCGAAGATCGGCAACGGCGTGCGCAACTGGCTGACCGGCGACCGCGTGACCGACGCCGCCTGCGGCATCAAGGCGATCCGGCGCGAGTTCTGGCTGCGCGCACCGAAGTTCGTCGGCATGCACCGATTCATGGCGACGCTGGTCAAGCACCTCGGCGGCACGGTCGTCGAGGTCGACGTCAACCACCGGCCGCGCGTCGCCGGCGTCGCCAAGTACGGCATCGGCAACCGCGCGTGGAAGGGCCTGCGCGACTGCCTCGTCATGCGCTGGTTGCACACCAGTGTCTTGACGCATCGGGTGAAGGAGGAACTTTGACGCCCGGCGGTCGCGCGAACGGTAGCGGCGTGTTCTTGCGCGCCGCCGTCCTAATGGCGCTGTCCGTTGCGGCCTGCTTGCCGGGCTGGGGCATTCCGGAACTCGACGGCACGGAAGGCCGCCGCGTGCGGATTGCGCTCGAGATGCTGCGCGCCGGCGACTGGCTGGTGCCGATGCTCGGCGGCGAGCCGACGTGGGCGAAGCCGCCGCTGCACTACTGGCTGCTCTGCCTGTGCATCGAGGCCTTCGGTCCATCGACTTGGTCGGTGCGCTTGCCTGCCGTGCTGGCGGCGGCGCTGATGTCGGCGCTCGCCGACGCGATCGTCCGCCCCCGCTTCGGCGGCCTCGCCGGGTGGGTCGCCGGCGTGGGCGTTGCCTGTGCGCCGCTGGTCGTGTTCCACTGGCCGACCGCCGAGATCGATCCGGTGTTCGCCGGCCTCGTCGCGGCATCGATCTGGACCCTAGCGTGCGGCGCCGCCGAGGCACGGCCGCGCTTGCTCGCCGCGTCCGGCGCGCTCGCCGGTCTCGCGCTGCTGCAGAAGGGGCCGCCGTACTTCCTGTTCGCCGCCGGCGCGTACGCCGTCTGGTGGCGGCACGCGCGCTTGCGCGGGCTCGCGTGGCACGTCGTCCCGATGCTCGCCGTCGCGTCGGCGTACTTTGTGCCGCTGTGGCTGTTGCGCGTCGATCCGGCCGCGATGTTGGCCGTCGCCAACGACGAGTCCGTCGGTCGACTGGCTTTGTTCGAGGGTTGGCGTCAGGTCGCCGAGACGCCGGAGTACTGGCTGCGCGCGGCGGGCATGACCTTGCCGTTCGCATTCTGGTTGCGCGCGCCGCGGCCGCGCTTTGGCGACGGCCGCGATGCGGCCCGCGACGTGATCGTCGCCACGTGCTGGCACGCGGCGGTCCTCGCCGCCTTGGCGTTGACGTTCTTCCCCGGCCGGCCGACGCGCTACCTGCTGCCGAACGTGCCGATCGTGGCTTTTGCGATGGCGCCCGCGATCGCGGCGTACGCCGGTTTGGCGGCGGCGTTGCCGGCCCGCCTGCGCATGGCGCTCAAGGCGTTCGCCGCGGCGGGCGTCGTCGTCGCCGTGGCTGCGCCATTCGTGCCAAAGGCCGGCCCGCTCGCACCGGCGCTCGGCGTCGTGATCGCGCTCGGCGCCGGTCTGGCGACCAGCCGCCGTCGCGTCGTCGCGTTCGCGCTGCTGCTCCCCATCGTGGCGGCGTGGACGATCGGATTGGATCGCGCGCGCAGCTGGCCGCAATCGTCGCGCACGCGCGCCGTCGCAGGCGCCGGCTTGCGCGGCGCACTCGACCGCCTCGGCGTCGACCGCGCCGACCTGTCCACCAGCGGTCACTTCGACTCGCCGTTGCTGCTCGCGGCGGGACTGCTGCCGCCGGGCGACGAGAGTGGCAAGAAGCCCTGGCGGACGCGATGGGTGTTGTGCGAGGCGCCCAAGCAGGAGCCGATGTGCCCGTCGGACTACGCCGTGCGCCATCGCCTAGACCTGCCGTTCAAGTCGTTCCTGCTGTGTGAGCACGTCGAGGTCGGCAAGTGACGACGGTCCTGCTGGTCCGGCTCTCGGCGATGGGCGATGTCGTGCAGGGCCTCGGCGCGGCGATGGCGCTGCGGGCGGCGCGACCGCCCTGGCGCTTGGTGTGGGTCACGCAGGAGCCGTTTGCGCCGCTGCTCGCAAACCACGACGCGGTCGACCGCGTCATCGCCTTCGATCGCCGCGGGGGGCTCGGCGCCGTGCTCGCGCTACGCGCGACACTGCGCGCCGAGCGCTGCGACGTCGCCCTCGACCTGCAAGGCAACTGGAAGAGCGCGCTGATGGCGCGATTGTCGGGCGCACGCGACGTCGTTGGCATGGCGGCGGCATGGCGCCAGGAATCGATGAGCCGGTGGTTGCTGCGGCGCACGGTCGCGTGCGCCGCGATGCCACATCCAGCGCGCGCGGCGTGGGAGTTGGCGAAGGCCGTCGCGCCCGATGCCCCGTATTGCTCGCCGTGCCTCGCGCCGCAACCCGACGAACTCGCGCGCGAAAGGGCCGCATTGGCGGCGATCGGTGTCGACGCGGGACGACCGTTCGACGTCGTCGTCGTGACCGATCCGGCCGACGCGCGGGCCTTGCGGCCGGGAGTCGTCGCGGCGCGGTGCGCCGCCGGCGGCCGGCCGGTGGTGCAGGTGCTTGGCCCGTCCGAGGCGGCGCTGGCGCCGAGCGCCGGCGCGCCGGCGTTGCGGCACGGCCGCGGCGAGGTGCGGCGGCTGATCGCGCTCGGCGCGCTGGTCGCGGGCGCTGGCGGTGAGGTGTGGGGACCGGATCAGGGCGCGTCCCACGTGCTTGCCGCGGCCGGGGCGAGTTGCCGCATCGCCTTCGGCGCGCAGGATCCGCGCCGCACCGCCCCGCCGGGCGCGATGGCGCTCGTGCACGCGGTTCCGCCGCCGTGCGCGCCGTGCCGACGCACGGTCTGCAAGCATCGGCTAGGACCCGTGTGCATGGAGTTCGCGGCCGGCGAAGGAGTGGAAGTCGACGTCGGCTTGCCGGCGTCCTGAGCGCGCGGCGGCGCCGTGTGGACCGTCTGGACCGTGCGCCTGGCGGCTTGTGCCGCTGCGCCGCGCGTGCTTCGCTGGTGCCATGCCGTTGCCGCAGCCAGCGCCGCACGATGCCGGCGTCCTCGACACGTTCCCCAACCCCTATCCGGGTCGCGACTACGAGATCCTCTTCGATTGCCCGGAGTTCACCTGCGTGTGCCCGAAGACGGGCCAGCCGGACTTCGCGACGATCACGATCCGCTACGTGCCCGACCAGCTGTGCGTCGAGCTCAAGAGCCTGAAGCTCTACCTGTGGAGCTTCCGCAACGTCGGCGCCTTCCACGAGAAGGTGACCAACGACATCGCCAGCGACCTGCTGAAGCTGATGAAGCCGCGCACGTTCGAGATCGTGGGCGAGTTCAAGGTGCGCGGCGGCATCACCACCAAAGTCACGGTGCGGGCGCCGTGAGCCGGCGCCGCTGGCTGCGTCGGGGGCTGTGGCTGGCTGCGTTTGGCTGTCTCTGGATCAACGTCTGCGACGATCCGCCGCTGCGCACCGACGCTTACGTCCTCGACGCGACCCCCAACGAGGCCGTGGTCGGCCTGATCACGGCGGCGCCGGCGACCAGCGAAATGACGGTCCGCGACGCAGCCGGCGCAGTGGTGGCAACCGCGCGCGAGGCGGCGCCGGTGCGGCGGCACCAACTGCGCGCCAAGGGCCTGCAGCCGGCCTCGGACTACGTGTACGAGGTCCGCAGTGGGGCCGATCGTCACGCAGGCGTCCTGCGGACACCGTCGGCAGCGCCCGATGCGGCGCTCCGCTTCGCCGTGCTTGGGGACTCCGGTGACCAGTCGAGGTGGGTCAAACTGCAGCGTACGCCACTGTGGCACTGGCCGGCGCGGCTGGGCTGGCTGCCGGACCACGGGACGGTGACCGCGGTCGGCGCGGAGTTGGCTAGTTGGCGCCCGGACTTCGTTCTTCATCTCGGCGACGTGATCTACCCCAACGGCCAGTACGCCCACTACATGAGCGGCTTCTTCCGGCCGTTCGCCGCGGTCCTGCGCGATGCGCCGGTGTACGCCGTGCTGGGCAACCACGACGTGATGGATGCCAGCGGGCGGCAACTGCTGGGTGCCCTGCGCACGCGCGAGGCGCTGGCGCGCGACGGTGGCCGCAACTTCGCCGTCGTGCGCGGTCCGGCGCGCATCCTGATCGTCGACTGTAACGACAGCTATGGCGGCCGTCGCTACGAGGCGGGCCATCCGACGCACGACTTCCTACAGGCGGAGTTGGCCGCGGCGTCCGAGCCGTGGCTCGTCGTCGCGAGCCACTTCCCGATGCGCAGCGCGTCGCGGCAGCGCGATCGCGCCGATCTGTTGCTGGCCTTGATGCCGCAACTCGTCGAACACGGCGTCGGCCTGTACCTGAGCGGCCACGACCACTGCTACCAGCGCTTTGGCGAGTCGGGCGGCGAGGAGCCGGTGCTCGTCGTCAGCGGCGGCGGCGGCAAGGATCTCTACGAAGTGCGCCCTGACGCGCGCGCGCAGGTGCTCGATCCAGCGTTCCACTGGTGTGCCGTCGAGATCGCACAGGGGCGCATGCGCGTCCAGGCAAGGGAGCTTGGCGGCCGGCAGATCGACGCATTTGAAGTGAAGTTGCCAGCCGGTCAGACCCTTGAGCGGATCGCCCGCCGGAACCCAACGCGGGCGCAGCGAATCGAGCGGTTGCGCTAGCCGCGCACCAAGCACATCGCGCAACTTTCGCTAGGCGGAAGTCATTATGGGACCTACCGTTACGAGGATCGGAAAAAAATCTCATCGGGAATCTTGTAGCGGCTTTTCGAGGTCGCTACCGTCTCCCGCCCCTCGCGCCAGCCGGAAGGGCTGTGACGAGGCGATCTTTGACATTCTGGGTGGCCTCGAAAGAAGAGCGTGTGAGCTTTTTGAGAACGCTTTCCGGTGCTTGGCGCCGGAGGAGCG
>VGZG01000100.1 GCA_016872675.1 Planctomycetota bacterium | reverse complement strand
GCGCGCGGGCGACGTCGACGGCGCGATCGCCGCGCTCGCGGCCGCCGTCGCCGCGGCGACCGACGCGCCGGCGCGCCTCGCGCTCGGCGAGGACCTGCTGCAGTTTGTCGCCGAACAGGCGCAAGCGCGCGCCGTCGTCGGCGACCTCGCCGGCGCGCTGCAGCTGCTCGACGCGCGCAAGGACCTGCTCGCCGAGCGGCCGCTGCGACTGCAGTGGCACCTCGCGCGCCTGGAGCTGTGCAAGGCGCACGGCGATCCTGTCGCGCACGAGCGCGAGCAGAGCCGCCTGTATGCCTACATGGAAGGCAAGCGATGAACGCCTCCGCCACTGTCGTTGTCGCCGCGCTGGCTTGTGTCTCACTGGTCCCCGCCCAGGAGCCGATGCTGCCGCCCGGCGTCACCGCCGAGACGCAGGCGGCGATCGAGCGCGGCCTCGAATGGCTCGTGCGAACCCAGGCGAGCGACGGCTCGTGGCGCAACTCCGGCGGCTACGGCAGCTACCCCGCGGCGATGACCGGCCTCGCCGGCATGGCGCTGCTGGCTTCGGGCAGCACGCCGACGCGCGGCAAGCACTACGACAACGTGCGCCGCGCCGTCGCCTTCCTGCGCAAGCACGCTGACGGCACGACCGGCGTGATCTCGGTGCCGGCCGAGGAAGGCCGCAGCATGTACGGCCACGGCTTTGCGACGCTCTTCCTCGCCGCGGTCTACGGCATGGAGGCGGACGCGCGCGAGCAGGAGCGGCTCAAGCGCGTGCTCGACAAGGCGGTGCAGCTGATCGCACAGGCGCAGTCGTCGGCCGGCGGCTGGATCTACACGCCGGACTCGGCCGGCGACGAGGGCAGCGTGACGGTGACGCAGATCCAGGCGCTGCGCGCGTGCCGCATGGCCGGCATCGTCGTCGACCGCCGCACCGTCGATCGCGCCGTCGGCTACATCAAGAACTGCCAGAACCCCGACGGCAGCATCCGCTACAGCCTCAACTCCGGCGGCGACGGCCGGCCGGCGATCACCGCCGCCGGCGTCGCGGTGCTCTACAACGCCGGCGTCTACGACGACCAGCCGTTCGTCGACAAGGCCGTGCAGTACTGCAAGAAGCAGGTGCAGGTCGCGGTCGACAACACCGGCCACCACTACTACACGCAGCTGTACTGGAGCCAGGCGCTCTACCAGCGCGGCGGCGACGACTGGGCGGCGTACTACCAGAAGGCCAGCAACTACCTGCGCCAGCAGCAGCAGAAGGACGGCCGTTGGGAAGGCGACAACGTCGGCGCGGTGTACGGCACCGCGATCGCGCTGACGATCCTGCAGCTGCCGTGGGCCTATGTGCCCATCTACCAACGGTGACGGATGCTGGCGCTCGGCTTCCTGCACCCGCTGTTGCTCTGGGGCCTGCCGCTGTGCGCGGTCCCGATCGTCATCCACCTGCTCAACCGCCGGCGGCACCAGACGCGCCCGTGGGCGGCGATGACGTTCCTGCTGGCGGCGATGCAGCGCAACAAGAAGCGCCTGCAGATGGAGCAGTGGCTGGTGCTGCTGCTGCGCACGCTCGCCGTGCTGCTGCTGGTGTTCCTCGTCAGCCGGCCGCTGCTCGACCGCGGACTCGGCGGCGGCCGCGCGCACCACGTCGCGCTGCTCGACGACAGCGCCTCGATGCAGCAGCGCAGCGGCAGCGGCACGCTCTACGCCAAGGCCCAGGAGCGCGTCCGCGCGTTCGCCGTGCAACTCGCCGCGACGCGCGCGGGGGACGCATTCTCGCTGGTGCGCGCAAGCCGCCCGCAGCAGCCCGATCTGTGGAACCAGCGTGTCGGCCCTGAGCTGCCGCAGCGCGTGTCGGCGTTGCTGCAGGAGTTGCCCGCCGGCGACGGCGCTCCCGACCTTGGCGCGGCGCTGGCGGCCAATGGGCAGCGCGCGGCCGGCGTCGATGACGCCTCGCGCACCGAGCATCACGTCTTCGGCGACGCGCGCGCGCACGACTGGACGGCCGACGACGACAAGCCCAAGCCCTCGCTGCTCGCCGCGCTGCTGGCGACCAAGGCCGAAGGCGAGCGCGTGTTCGTGCACGGGGCCGCCGGCCCGCCGCAGGACGTCGCCGTCGTCGATGCGCGACTCGTCGATCGCTTCGCCGTCGCTGGCGTGCCCGCCGCGTTCGCCGCCGACGTGCAGAACCTTGGCCTTGATCCCGTTGGCGCCGGCAGTCTCGCTGTCGAGGTCGACGGCCAGAGCCTCGTGGCGCTCGCCATACCGCCGCTCGCGCCCGGCGAACGCGTCGCGGTGCCGTTCGTGCGCACGTTCGCGCAGGGCGGCGCGCACCGCGTCGAGGCGCAGCTCGAGGCCGTCGACACCTACCCGCTCGACGACCGGCGCGCGCTCGCGCTCGACGTGCGCGACAAGAGCAGCGTGCTGCTCGTCGACGGGCAGCCCGACGAGGACAACGGCGAAACGTACTTCCTGCAGGCGGCGCTCGACGCGCCGGAAGCCGGCGTCGAGCCGCAGGTCGTGGCCGACGGTGCGCTCGATGACGTCGACTTCGCCGCCTTCGACGCGATCTGGCTGTGCAACGTGCAGTCGCCGTCGCCGGCGCTCGCCGAGCGGCTCGAGGCGTTCGTCGCCGCCGGCGGCGGCCTCGTCGTGTGGTGCGGCGCGCAGGTCGACGCCGTGGCGTGGAACGAACGGCTGTGGCGCGACGGCAAGGGTCCGCTGCCGCTGCCGATCGGCGACGTTGCCGGCGACCCCGACCGGCCGGAGAAGGCCGCGTTCACCGCGCCCGAGCATCCGGTCGCCGATGGCGTCGCCGAGGTCCTCGACCTGCTGTTTGGCAACGTGGTGCTGGTCAAGCGCTGGCTACAGCTCGTCGACGACGGCAAGTCTGGCGCGGCGGTGATCGCGCGCATCCGCGACGCCGAAGGCTCGCCGCTGCTCGCCATGCGCGGCTTCGGCCAGGGCGGCGAGGTCGCGCTTTGCGCGCTGAGCGCCGACAAGGCGTGGAGCAATATGCCGAGCACCGACCTGTTCGTCGTGCTCTGCCATCAGCTGCACCGCGCCACGGCGCGCCGCAGCGACTCGAGCGGCCAGAACCTGCTGCCTGACGGTAGCTGGCGCGCCGCGCTCGATCCGGCGGCCGTGCGTCTCGACGCCACCGTGCGCGCGCTGCGCGGCGACGACGAGCGCACGTTCACCGCGCTCAACGCGCCGTCGTCCCACCTGGCCACGTTGGTCGTGCCGATGGCGGAGCTGCGGCGGCTCGGCGCCTACGAGGTCGAGCTCGCGCGCCACGACGGCGCGCCGGACAAGCGCCTGTTCGCGCGCAACGCGCCGCTCGGAGAGAGCCGCCTCGTCGGCTTCGCGCCCGAGGCGTTTGCGCGTGTCTATCCGCCCGAGCTGCGCGAGCGCGTCGTGTTCGTGCGCGACGACGCCGCTGGCGATCGCGCCGCCGCTGCCGGCGAGCCGTGGTCGCTGCTCGCCGCGCTGCTGCTGGCGTGCATGATGCTCGAGACCCTGTTCGCCTGGAGGTTTGGCCGCCGCTGACGCGGCCCTATCGCCATGGACGAACTGTGGCAGCTGCTGGCGCGCTGGCGCGGGATCCCGGTCGAGCCGGGCCACGAGCTGCGCTTCGAGTTGGCCCGCTTCCCGAGTGGCGGCTTGGGCCTGCTCGTGCTGCTCGGCCTCGCGCTCGCTGTCGCTGCGGTCGTCTGGGTCTATCGCCGCGACGCGCACAGCCGGCCGCTCGGCGCGCAGCTGCTGCTCGCCGGCCTGCGCGCGCTCGCCATCACAGCGGTCGTCGCTGTGCTGCTCGAGCCGTCGCTGGTGACGATCCAGCGGCAGGCGCGCCAGGGCCACGTGCTGCTGCTGGTCGACGGCTCGCAGTCGATGGCGCAGAAGGACGCGTGGCGCCGGCCGGAAGCGCAGACCGCGGCCGACGGCTGGCGCGCGCTCGGCGTCGACGACCTGCGCGCCGCGTCGCGCCTGGATCTCGTCAAGGCGCTGCTCGGCCACGGCGACGGCGAACTGGTGCACGCGCTCGCCGCGCGCAACGAAGCGCAGCTGTACACGTTCGCCGGCGCGCTCGACCAGCTGCCGCTGCTGCCGCCACCGGCCACGCCCGCCGATGCGCGGTCCGCGCAAGACGCTGCGAACACGCCGAACACGCCGAACACGCCGCCGCAACCGCCGCGCGTCGACCTCGCGCGCCTCGCCGCCGACGGCCGCGCCACCAACCTCGGCGGCGCGCTGCGCACCGCGCTCGACAAGAGCCGCAACGCCGAGATCGCCGCGGTCGTGTTTGTCACCGACGGCCGCCGCAACGCCGGCCCGCAGGCCGCCGAGATCGCGCGCCTACTCGCCCAGCGCAAGGTGCCGCACGTCTTCGCGCTCGGCGTCGGCGATCCGTCGGCGACGCAGTCGGTGCAGCTGGCGCGCTTCGAGGCGCCGGCCAAGGTCTTCCAACGCGATCCGTTCGAGGCCAAGGCGACGATCAGCGCGCAGGGCTACGACGCGGCGGTCGCGACGGTGCGCCTGCTGCGCGTCGACGACAGGGGCCAGGAGCAGGTCGTGCGCACACAGCAGGTGACGCTCGCCGCCGACCGCACCGAGGCGGTCGTCGAGTGGAAGGATGTCGTCGCCGACGCGCCGGGCCGCTTCACCTACCGCGCCGAGATCGCGCCGCCGGACGGCGAGCCGATCGTCGCCGAGCGCCACGCGAAGTCGGCGGCGATCGAGGTGCTCGGCGAACGGCTGCGCCTGCTGCTGATCGCCGGCGGCGCTTCGCACGAGTTCCAGATCCTGCAGAACCTGCTGATCCGCGACAAGACGATCGACGTGTCGTGCTGGCTGCAGAGCGCCGATCCGAAGTTCCCGCAGGACGGCGACGACGGCGCGCGCATCGAGCGCCTGCCCGAGGAGCGCGCCGAGTTCGATCCGTACGACGTCGTCGTGCTGATCGATCCGGACAGCAGCAAGCTGTCGGCGCGCTTCTGCCAACACCTCCAGCAGCACGTCGTCGAGGGCGGCTCCGGCCTGTGGTGGGTGGCCGGCGAGAAGTTCACGCTCGACGCCATGCGGCAGACGGCGCCGACGTTCGCGCTTGCCGAGATGCTGCCGATCGTGCCCGACGTCGAGTTCGCCGAGCGCGGCGGCGCCGGCCTCGGCAAGGCGTTCCGCTTCCCGTGGCAGCTGCAGCTCGCACCCGAGGGCGAAGAGGGCCTCGGCGCCAAGCTGACGCGCCTGCTCGACGGCCGCGACGAGAGTCGCGCGCTGTGGCAGCGGCTGCCGGGCCAGCGCTTCTTCTTCTCGGCCTCGGCGCCGAAGCCCGTCGCGACCGTGCTCGCTGTGCACGGCGGCGCCGAGCAGCGGCGCAACGGCCAGGGCATGCCGGTGTTCGCGCTGCAGAACGTCGGCGCCGGCCGCGTCGTGTGGAGCGGCTTCGACGAGACGTACCGTTGGCGCGCGATCCAGGAGCAGGCCTACAACCGCTACTGGGTCGGCGGCGTGCGCTTCCTGTTCGAGGGTCGCGCGCAGGCCGGCAACGCCCGCCTGCGGCTGTTCGTCAGCGATGACAGGATCGACCTCGGCGACGCCGTCGAACTGGCTGCTGAAGCCAAGGACGAGGCGCTGCAGCCGCTGATCGCCGACGCGTTCGCCGTCGTCGTCGAGCGCGACGGCGAGGCGCCGGAGACGCTGCAGCTGCCGCCGGCCGAGGCGGCGCCGGGCCGCTACGCGCTGCGTTTCCGGCCGCAGCGCCTCGGCGGCTACCGCGTGCGCGCCGCCGACAAGCAGGGCCGCGTCGTCGAGGCCTCGTTTCAGGTCGCCGCCGCGCAGTTCGAGCGCGAAGGCCCGATGGATCGCGCCGAACTCGCCGCCATCGCTGAAGCGCCGGGCGGTGAATTGTGCGACACGCCGCAACAACTGCTGGCCGCGGTCGCGCGCATCCCGTCGCGCACGGCGACCGACACCTGGCGCACGGCGCACGCGCTGTGGGACGGCTGGCCGACGATCGCCTTCGTGCTCGCCGTTCTGGCGCTCGAGTGGATCCTGCGCAAACGGAGCAACCTGCTGTGAACGCCACGCTCCGTCCCACTGGCCTCGCGCAGGCCGAACTCAGCCGCGTCCGCCGTGCGGCGCGCCTCGGCGCGTGGATCGAAGCCGTAGGCGTCGCGTTGGCGCTGCTCGTCGTGTTCGCGCTGCCGAGCCTGCTCACCGATCGCCTGCTGCGCCTCGAGTTGCCGTACCGCGCGCTGCTGCTCGGCAGCTTCGCGCTCGTGCTCGGCCGCGAACTGCTCCGTCGCCTCGTGCGGCCGCTGCGCGCGCCGCTCGGCGACGTCGAGCTCGCGCTCGCGGTCGAACGCGGCGTGCCGGAAGTGCGGCAATCTCTCATCAGCGCGCTGCAGTTCGCACGCGAACTGCGCGAAGTCGGCGACAGCGACGACTACAGCGACGGCGCGCACGCGGCCCTGCGCGGCGACGGCTCGCCGGCGATGAAGGCCGCCGTCGTCGCCGACGTGCAGGGACGACTGTCCGTGATTCCGTTCGCGCAGGCGCTCGACGCCGCGCGTGTGCGACGCTTTGGCGCGCTCGGCACTCTGGCCGTGCTGGCGTTCGCGTGCTGGGCGAGCGTCGACGGCAGCTCGCTGCGGACCTGGGCCGCGCGCTGCCTGCTCCTCGGCGCGACCGAGTGGCCGCGCTATACGACGCTCGCGCTCGCTGACGGCGGCGCTACCACCGTGCGCTTGCCGCAGGGCGATGCCTTGACCGTGCGCGTCGCCGTCACCGGCCCGGTGCCCGACCAGTTGTTCGTCGACTACCGCTTCGCCGGCGGCGAAAACGGCAGCGAGGCAATGAGCCGCACCGGCGACCGCGAGTTCGCCTGGACGCTCGAGTCCGTGCTCGCTGACGTGCAAATGCAGGTGACCGGCGGCGACGCGCTGCCGCTCGCCGTCGCAGCGACCGTCGTCGAACGGCCGCGCGTCGAGGACCTCGCCGTGCGCGTCGAGTTCCCCGCCTACATGGAGCGCGAGCCGTGGACGCCGCCGCCGGGCGAGGGCGAACTGCGCGTGCCGCGCGGGGCCGTGCTGACGTTGTCTGGGCGCAGCCAGAAGCCGCTGCGCGAGGCCTTCGCGCTGCTGGGCCAGGACACGAAGCTGCCGCTCGCGCTCGGCGCCGATAGTCGCTCGTTCGCGGGCGACGCTCGCCCCATCGCGTCGAGCGCGCTCGTCGTCGACGTCGTCGACGCCGACAGCCTCGGCGCGGGCGCGCCGCCGAAGTTCGCCCTGCGCGTCGGCGACGACAAGCCGCCGGCGATCGAATTCCGCCTGCGCGGCGTCGGCTCGGCGATCACCGCCCACGCGCGCATCCCCGGCGAGCTGCGGTTGCGCGACGACTTCGGCCTGCGCGCCGTCGGCGCCAGTTGGCGCGCCATCACGGACGCCCCGGTCGACAAGGGCCAGTTGCCGCCGCCCGAGGCGCCATTCGCCGAAGCCGGGCTGACGCTGCGTGCGCCGCTGCCAAAGAGCGCGCTGCGCCACGAGACCGAGGCGCAGGTCGACCTCGCACAGTGGAACACCGTGCCCGATGAGTCGGCGCCGACCAATCCGATCCGGCCCGGCATGCTGTTCTCGCTGCGGTTGTCGGCGCGTGACAACTTCGGCCCCGGCGAGCCGCACGAGGCGTTCGCCGAGACGATGACGTTCCGCGTCGTGACGCGCGAGAAGCTGACCGATGAGCTGCGCCGGCGGCAGATCGAGCAGCGGGTCGAGCTGCAGCGCATCCTCGCCGAGGAGCAGGAGGCGCTGCGCGAACTCACCGAGACCGTCGCGCTGGCGCAGGCCGGCGACCGGCGCGCGCAGGTCGAGGCGCGCCAGAAGACGCTGGCGCGGCGGCAGCAGGCGCTCGGCCGGCGCGTCGCGTTCGTCGGCGAGAGCTACCAGCGCATCCTCTGGGAGTACGAGAACAACCGGCTGTGGGAGTCCAACCAGGTGCGCCAGGTGGAAGGGCTGATCCCGGCCCCGCTGGCGGCCTTGGCCAAGGACGACTTCCCGGCCACGGCGCGGCAGGTCGACGCCTACGCCAAGACGGGCGACGAGGCCGTACGCGCCGCTGCCGCAGAGGGTTATCGCGCCATCGCGCGCCGCATCGCCGCGGTCCTCAAGCAGATGGAGGAGGCCGAGAGCCTCGCCGCGCTGATCGAAGAACTGCGGACCGTCATCAAGCTGGAGAACGAGGCCATTCGCGACGTTGAAGGCCGCGTGCGCCAGAATGAGCGCGAGTTCTTCCAGCCGAAGAAGCCGTCGGACAAAAAGGACCCGCCGAAGTAGCCGTCGAACCGTTCCAACCCGCAGAGCCGCATGATCCACAAGACCTTCCTCCTGCTGCTGGCGGCGCTGTGCCTTGGCGTGCTGCCGGGCACGTCGCTGCGCGCGCAGGACCCGCCGCTCACGCCGGCGCAGAAGCAGGAACTCGCGCGCGGCAAGTTCCGCGACCTGACCACGCGCATGCAGAAGCTGATGGTCGCGCTGCAGAAGACCGAGCCCGAGGAGAGCAAGCTGCTCGGCGTTGGCCTGCAGTACGCGCAGGAGAAGAAGCTGCAGCAGCGGCTCGACCAGGCCAACGCGATGCTGCAGAGCGAGCGCTGGGACGAGGCGCTGGTCGCGATGGGCGCGCTGAAGGCGGACCTCGCGACGCTGCTCAACCTGCTGCAGGCGCGCGATGACGACCTCCGTAAGCTCCTCGACCAGATCAAGCAGCTCAGCGGCTTCCGCGAACGCGTCGACCAGCTCGCCAAGGAGCAGCAGAACGAAAAGGAGGACTCGGTCAGGACCGAGGCGCTGCAGCGGCAGCTGGCCGAGCTGGCGCAAAAGCGCGAGCTGGCGCAGGCGCTGCTGGCGCAGCAGCAGGAGCTGCGCGCGGCGACCAACCAGCTCGGCCTGCAGGCCGCCGCCGAGGCGACCAAGCCGCTCGCCGACAGGGAAGCGCAGCTGCAGAAGCAGACTGAGCGCCTGCAGGGCGAGCTCGAAGCGCTCGAGCAGAAGCAGGCTGAGCTCGCGCCGCCGCCAACGCCGTCCGCCGCTCCGGCGCCGGCCCAGCCGGCGGCGCCAAGCCCGCCGCAGCCGAGCGCCAGCGCCGGCAAGGCGGCGAAGAGCATGGCGCAGGCGCAGCAGCAACTCGGCGAGCAGAAGCCCGAGCCGTCGCTGCCCGAGCAGGACCAAGCGATCGCGAAGCTCCAGGAAACCGTGCGCGAACTCGACCAGATGGCCGACGCCGCCAAGCGCGAGCTCGCTAAGTTGCCGTTCGACCAGCAGCAGCAGCGCCAGGAGGCGACGCAGGCGGCGACCGACAAGCTGGCGCAGGACATGGAGCAGCCGGCCGAAGGCGAGCAGCCCAGCGACGAGGCCAAGCCCGGCCAAAAGCGTGTGCAGCAGGCGGTGCCCAAGCAACGCGCCGCCGCCGGCCAGCTCAAGGAACTCAAGCCCGCCAAGCAGAAGCAGCAGGACGCCAAGGACGACCTCGACGCCGCCAAGAAGGAGCTCGACGAGGCGCTGGCGCAGCTGCGGCAGCAGCTGCAGGACGAGGTGCTGCGCGCGCTCGAGGACCGTTTCTCGGCGATGCTCAAGCGCCAGAAGGAGCTGTCGGCGCGCACGGTCGCGCTCGACGGCGCGCGCAAGAACGTGCTGACCGCCAATGGCCAGCTACCAGCGTCGCTGGCCGAGCAGCTGCAGGGCTTCGCCAAGGGCGAGGACGAGCTGGCCGCCGAGGCCGGCGACGCGCTCGAGCTGCTTGGCGAGGACGGCACGACGGCGGTGTTCCCGCCGCTGGTCGAGCAGTTGCGCGACGACCTCGCCGCGGTGGCCAAGCGCCTGGGCGCCAACCAGAGCGGGCCCGACGTGCAACAGGCCCAGCGCGACGTCGAGGACCTGCTCGACCTGCTGATCAACGCCCTGCGCAAGACCATCGAGCGCAAGGAATGCGGGCATTGAACGGGCAATGGCGGTGGCGGTCAGCCACCTCTCGTTCCGGTGTCCGCGGAGCTGAAGATGCTGCGCTTCCTGCAAGAACGCGTGAACAAGTCGACCAAGGACTTCGACGCGCGGCCCGAGGCCGAGCGCGCGACGGCGCGCACGGAGTCCGACACGCTCGCCGGCAAGCAGGCGCGCGTGCAGGACCTGATGCGGCGGCTGGCGGCGAAGCTCGGCAACGAATCGGCGCCGGAGGATGGTCGGTGAACGCGCTCGCCGCGTCGCTGCGCGCTGTGTGCGGCGCGCTGGCGCTCGCCGTCGGCGCGCTGGCGCAGCCGCCGCAGGACCCCAAACCGCCAGCGCCCAAGGCGACGGACGCGCCGCAAGGCCAGGATCCCAAGAAGGCCGGGCTCGCGACGCCGCTGCCGCCGGTGCCGCCGATGGCAGTGCAGAACCCGTTCCTGCCGTTCGACCGCGCGACGTTCGAAGCGGCGTGCCGCGCGCTCGGCGCCACCGAGGCGCAACTCGGGCGCTTTGGCGCCGAGGCAGCGGACGTCGGCCTCGCGCGGGCGGCCGACGACCTGATGCGCGCCGTGTCGCCAGCGCTCGCCGCCGCGTGCAAGCGCCGGGACGACGGCGACCCCGAAGCCGCCGTCGCGCTGGCGCAGGCGCTCGCCGATGCCAAGGCGCCGGCG
>VGZG01000099.1 GCA_016872675.1 Planctomycetota bacterium | reverse complement strand
CGTGTCGGCGATCCCCGCGCTCGACGCGATGCGCTCGCCCGGCGGCATCCTGGCGATGGGCCAGACGGCGTTCCTCGCGCGCGACCTGCCCAACGCCACCGTGCAGGTGCAGCGCGGCCAGGTCGCCGAGGTCGCGCTCGACGCCGGCAGCAAGCCGATCGACGGCCCGACCGCGACGCTCGCCGGCTCGCTGACCGTCGACGGCCAGCTCGCCGCCGGCTACGCGCTGACGGCGTACGCCAACAACCGCATGTTCTCGGCTCGCGTCGACGCGCGCGGTCGCTTCGACTTCGGCGAGGTGCCCGCCGGACCGTTGTCGCTGTCGGTGCTGCCACGCGCCGAGGAAGCCGCGTTCGGCCCGATGGACACGCTGTGGTCGGGCCAGCTGACGCTGCAGCAGGGCGAAGCGCGCGACGAGGCGATCGAGGTGCTGACCAGCTCGCTCACCGGCGTATGCGTCGACCTCGCCGGCCAGCCGATCAGCGGCGTGATGATCCGCGCCGAGGGGCAACTCGCGGGCGGCGCCGCCGACTCCAAGAACCCGCGCCCGATCCGCGCCACCAACAGCACGACGACGACCAACGCGCAGGGCGAGTTCACGTTCGCGCGCGTCGCCGCCGGCACGTGGCGGCTCAGCGTGCGCACCGGCCAGGGCGCCGCGCGCGGCGAGCTCGCCGACATCGCGGTGGCCGGCGGCGCGCCGGTCGCCGGCCTGCGCCTCGTCGCGCAGCCGACGATCGAGGTGATCGGCCGCGTCGACATGGCGCCGCTCGGCCAAGGCAAGCGCAACTGGGCGTGGGCGCAGGCCATCCGTGTCGACGAACAAGGCAAACCGGACGGCGCGAACAGCGGCCGCACGGGCTTCGGCCTCGACAAGGACGACGGCACGTTCCGCACCAACGACCTGCTGCCCGGCCGCTACAAGGTGATGCTGTACACCGGCGGCGACGGCAAGAACGAGCAGTTCGACCTCGGCACGTTGCTGGTCCCGGCCGGCGGCGCGCGCAACGTCGTGCTCGTGCCGAAGCCCATCGCGCCGAAAATGCCGCGCTGACGCGGCGCAGGATGTCGGCCGGCGGGCGCTTCCTCGCCGTCAGTCGATCTCGCCGGCAAGCTTCTGCGGCAGCGCCAACCGCAGATGACCAACGAGGCTCGTGCGCGACTCGGTCTCGACGCCAACTAGCATGCCTTTCTTGAACGGCACCGGCATGCGGCCCTGGCCGGTCAGCAACAGACCGAGCAGGTAGCCGAGGTGCGGCTCGTGGCCGACGAGCGCGACGCCAGCCGTGCCGGCGAGCGCTTCGCCTTCGAGCAGCGCTAGCGCGTGGCTCGGCGCCGCGTTCGGCACGAGGTCGGCGCAGACGCGCGCTTCGCCGCGGAAACGCACCGCCTCGCAGAAGAGCTCGCACGTCTGCTGCGCGCGCAGCAACGGACTCGTCCACACCACGTCCGGCGGCGCGACGAGCCGGCGCCACGCCGCGGCGGCCTTGCGCAGGCGCTTGTGGCCTTCGTCGGTCAGCGCGCGCGCGGCGTCGTCGCCGCCCGGCGCGTGGTCCTCCGCGATGCCGTGGCGCAGCAGGTGGATGTGCACGCCGTGAGCGAAGCGCATGAACGCGGTGGCCGCAATCTGCCGACCGCCCCATGCCGATTCGTTGCATCTGCTATCGTCTGGGCGTGGTCGTCGAGCGCAGCAACGCAACGCCGGGTCGACGCGCCAGGCGCACCCGCAGCGCTGACGGCTCCAACCTCCGCGCCGTCGGGCTCGCGCTCGCGCTGTGCGCGGTCGTCGGAGCCGCCATCGTGGCATGGCGCGCATGGGACAGCCGCCGCGTCACGCTGGCCTTCGCGCGCGCCGACGCGCCGGCGCCAGCGCTCGAGCTGACGTTCTTCCCTGACCAATTCACGTTCGTGGCGCCGTCGCCGCCGCTGCCGATCGCGACTCGCCAACTTGCGGCCGGAGCGACCGCGACGTTCGCCGCCGACGCCGTGCCCGAGCGCGCAGTCGTGCGCTACCACGGCGATGGCATCGGCGCCGGTTTCGTGCACGTCGCACTCGGCGCGTCGCCACCGCCGATCGTGCTGCGGCCCGCGGTCGCCCTGCGCGGCCGCGTCGTCGCACCGGTCGCGGCGTGGCAGCACGGCTGGCGCTGCCTTGCGCTTGCGCCGGTCGTCGGCGCCGAAGCGCTGCTGATGGGCGGCGGCAAGCACGGCGTCGAGCTCGGCCGCGCGGTGTCGGACGCCAGCGGCGCATTCGTGATCGATGGCGTCGACGCCGCGCTCGACGGCCTCGCGCTGCGCGTGCGCGCGTCGGGTTTCGTGCTCGCCCACGCCGACCTCGAGCGCGGCGCCGACGGCACGCCGGCCGTCACCGTCGTGCCGCTCGAGCGCGGCGCCACGCGTACCGGCCGCGTCGAATCGCCGCCCGGCTTCGATCCATCGACGCTGCTGGTGCTTGCGCGCGGCCTGCCCGGCGTGCAGGCGCAGCCCGCGTCCGACGGCAGCTTCACGCTCGACTGCCTGCCACCGCGCGCCGAGCCGCGGCTCGTGCTCGCCGGCCTGCCGCCGACGCTCGCGCACGCGCCGAGCCGCGCCGTCGCCAACGCCCCGGCGACGATCACGCTGCAACCCGCCGCCGCCGTCCGCGGTCGCGTGTTGTCCGTCGCCGACGGCAAGCCGCTCGCCGGGGCGCTGGTATGGGTCGGCGACGACGACGCCGTGCGCGCCGACGACAACGGCTGCTTCGAGCTGTGCCGCGTGCTGCCCGGCGACGTCGAGGTGCGTGCGCAGTGGGACGGCGCGCGCAAGCGCAGCCGTCGCGCCAAGTGGCACGGCAGCGCCGCCGTCCGCCTCGTCGCCGGCCAGACGCTGGCCGATGTCGAAGTCATCGTCACCGACTCCTAAACCGCATGCCCGCCATGACGCGACTGTCCACGCTGCTCTTCGGTCTCTGTGCTGGCGCCTTTGCCGCGCCCTGGAGCCAGGATCCCAGGCCCGCGCCCGCCGAAGCGCCGTCGGCGCAGGCGCAAGCGCCGGCCACGGCCGAGGCCAAGCCGGCTGTTTCGCCGCGCACGCCGCACGCGCTCGAGGGCGTCTACGAGCTACGCGCGCGCATGGTCGACGGCAAGCCCGACCGGCAGCCCAGCCGCGGCTACCTCGCGATCACGCAGCGCCACCTGTTCCTGTGCCTCGGCGCCAACGGCCCCGATCCGGAGAAGCCGCTGCTGCGTGCCGGCGTGCGCACGTGGCAGCCGGTCGAGGCCTTCGTCGACGGCGTCGTGCAGCTCGGTTGGTACACCGACGCCGAGGGCCGGATCACCGTGGAGAAGAAGGGCGTGGCCGAGCGCCGGCGCATCGACCCGATCGCCGGCGGCGTCCGTATCTGGAACGACAGCCGCAACTGGCTCGACTTCGAGCGCGTCGAGTAGCGGTTTGCCGACGCCGAGCGCGCGGCCGCGTCAACTCGCCGGCGGCGCCTTCTCGCGCGCGCGCACCAGCACCGCCGTCAGTTCCGGCGAGCGCATCGCCGCGTGCGCGGCAACGTACACGCCGATGCCGACGACGATCGGCAGAGCGACGTCGAGCAGCGCCTTGGTCATGCGCCCGCTGTCGGGCGCGGCGAGCTGGCACAGCGGCAGCGCCACCGCCATCACCGCGGTCGCCGCCAGCGTGCGCATCCACGCCTTGCCGAGGTCCTGCGCCGCCGGCACGTGGCGCCGCAGTCCCCACGCCAGCAGCGATGCATTGGCGAGCGCCGACAGGCTGCTGGACAGCGTCAGCGCCGCGGTGCCGAGCGACGTCATCGTCACCAGCGTGGCGTTGAGCGCGACGTTGAGCAGCACCAACCACGCGGCGACCCGGGCCGGCGTCTTCATGTCGCCGATCGCGTAGTAGGCGCGCGCATACAGCTGCGCGAGGCCGAGGAACGGCAGGCCGGCGACGAGGCAGCCGGTGGTCCACACCGTCGGGTCGACGTCGGCTTCGCCGAACTTGCCGCGGACGAACAGCACGCGCACGACGTCCTCGCCGAGCACGATCAGGCCGACCGACGCCGGCACGGTGACGAGGATCGTCGCCGCCGCCGCGAGGTCGAGCGTGCGACGCATCTGCGTGCGGTCGACGTCGTGCGCTTCGTGCGCCAGCTTGGGAAACACCGCAACTGCCACCGACATCGCCGTCAGCGCGTGCGGGAACAGCAGCAGCCGGTTGGCGAGGTAGACGTACGTCACCGCGCCGGGCGACACGAGGTAGTACGCCATCAACTGGTCGAGCAGGCTGCTGATCTGGTTGAGCGACATGCCGAGCACCGTCGGCAGCATCGCCACGAACACCGCGCGCGCCGGCGTGCCCTTGGCCGGCCAGCCGAGCGGCGGCCGCAGCAGCTCGCCGCGGCGCCACAGCGGCCAGACCACCAACAGCAGCTGTAGGAAGCCACCGATCGTCAGCCACCACGCGATGAAGTGCGCGACCTCGACGTCGACCGTGTACCCGAGCGGCTTGGCGACCAGCAGCGCTGCGATCCAGAACAGGTTGAGCACGATCGGCACCGCCGCCGGCAGGGCGAAGTGACCGAGCGTGTTGAGCGCGCCCGAGTAGACGGCCGTCAGACAGACCGGCAGCGCGTACGCGAACAGGATCGCGTTGAGCGACAGCAACAGCCGCATCGCCGGCACGCCGCCGTCGTCGGGCGCCGGCAGCCACTCGGCAGGGACCAGCAGGCTGGCGACGGCGACGACCGCGCACAGCGGCGTCAGGATCGCGACCACGGCGCCGACGACCTGCGCCAGCAGCGTGCGCGCCACCGCCGGGTCATCGCGCCGTGCGCGCGCGTAGGCCGGCACCAGCGACGCCGACAGCGCCCCTTCGCCGAGCAGCCGGCGCATCAGGTTGGGCAGCGTCCAGGCCAGCAGGAACGTGCCCTGCGCCCAGCCGGCGCCGAGCACCTGCACCATCAGGCTGTCGCGCACGAGGCCGGCGATCCGCGACAGCAGCGTGAAGAACGAAATCGAACCGGCGGCACGGACGAGGCGGTTCATGAAGTCGGCGTGGTCCGCGCCCTGGCCCGTTGTGCCCGCCGCGGCGGGCGCAACAATCCACGCCGCCGTGCGGCGGGCAAGCCGACGCCGGCCAATCCACACCATGGGCCGCAGGATCTTCGTCGGCGACATCCAAGGCTGCCGTGAGCCGCTGCAGCGGTTGCTCGACGCCGTGAAGTTCGCGTCCGGCAGCGACCGACTGCTGCCGGTCGGCGACCTCGTCAACAAAGGGCCGGATTCGCCGGGCACGCTGGCGCTGCTGATGCAGCTCGGCGCCGAACCGGTGCTCGGCAACCACGACCTGCACTGGCTGCAGAAGGTGAAGGATCAGGATCCTGCCCAGCGCGCGTGGCTGCAGGGCCAACCGTTCGCACGCTGCTTCGACGACGTGCTGCTGGTGCACGCCGGACTGCACCCGCGCTGGGACGAGGCCAAGCTGCGCGGACCGCTGACCGCAGCCGAGGTCGACTACCTCGTCAACGTGCGCTACTGCGACGCCGACGGCCAACAGCCGCCGATGGACTGGCCACCGCCCGGTCCGCCGTACCGGCCGTGGGACGACTTCTACCGCGGGCCAAAGCGCGTGGTCTTCGGCCACTGGGCCCGCCGCGGCCTCGTCGTGCGGCCGCAGTGCGTCGGCCTCGACACCGGCTGCGTGTACGGCGGCCAACTGTCGGCGTGGATCGCCGAAGAGGACCGCATCGTGCAGGTCGATGGCTGGCGCACGCCGGGGCAGGCGACGCAGCGACGCGCGCCGTAGCATTGCCGTCTGCCCCTTCCCCAGGATCCATGATGCGCCGCCTGTTCCGCCCGTTCCTCGTCATCGCCTTTGCCGCGGCCGCCGCGCTCGCGCAGGGCGCTCCCACCGCCGAGGCCCGCTTCAAGGAGCTCGGCGACCTGCAGAAGGCGCGCATGGAGAAGCTGCCGCCTGGCGACGCCGAAGCGCGCAAGCAGGCGCTGGCCGCGCGCATCGTCGACCTTCAGGGCTTCGTCAAGGCGTTCCCGCAGGCGGCCGAGGTCGGCGCCGCAGCCGTCGAGGTCGTGCAACTGTCGATGCTCAACAAGGACGAAGCCACGGCGAAGAACGCGATCGGCAACGCCGACTTCGGCGCCGCCGACATGCCCACGACGATCCGCGGCATGATGGCTGCGAACACGCTCAAGCTGGTCGAGAAGCGCGACGCGCTGAAGGCCGCGGCGCTCGCCAAGGCGAAGACGGCCGATGAGCGCTTCGAAGTGGTCACGATCGTGAGCCTGATCTTCAAGGACAAGCCCGGCGCCGACGCGTTGATCGTCGAGATGGAAGCCGCGGCGAAGTCCGACGAGGACAAGGCCGACTTTGCGCTCGCCAAGGCGATGTTCGCGCGCCTCACGGCCGGCAAGCAGGCGCTCGGCCAGACCGACGACGTCGCCGCCGTGGCCAAGGCCTGGCCGAACACCGCCGCCGGCAAGAAGGCCGCCGCCAAGATCCTCGCCGCCAACCTCGGCGCGGGCAGCGACCCGGTGCCGTTCTCCGCGAAGGACATGGACGGCAAGGACGTGTCGCCGGCCGACTACAAGGGCAAGGTGCTGCTGATCGACTTCTGGGCGACGTGGTGCGTCCCGTGCATGCAGGAACTTCCCTACGTGCTTGCGGCATACGAGAAACACCACGCCGCCGGCTTCGAGATCCTCGGCATCTCGCTCGACCGCGAGCGCAACAAGGACAAGCTCGTGCAGACCATCAAGGACAAGGGCATGAGCTGGCGCCATGTGTTCGACGGCAAGCACTGGCAAGCCGAGATCGCGCAGCTGCATGACGTGAACTCGATCCCGTTCACGATCCTGATCGGCCGCGACGGCAAGGTGATCGCGACCAACGTCGGCGGCGAGAAGCTGGAGGCGATGGTGGCAAAGGCGCTGGCGGCGAGCCCCAGCGAGAAGCCGGCCGACGCGGGCACGGGTTCGCGCGGCGGCAAGTGAGCCGCGCGCCGGCGCTCAGCCGCCGCCGAACCGCCGCAGCGTTTCCTCGCGCACGATCGGGACCATGCGCTCCGCGAGCGCGCGGTTGGCGTAGGCGGCGAACGCGACGCTGCTGACGACGTCGAGCGGCGCATCGAGCGGACCGCCGTACGGATCGAGCACGACGCAGCCGGCCTCCTGCGCGACCAGCGCGGTGCAGACGTCGTACGGCCGACACGCCAGCGAGCTCTTGGCGCCGAGCTTTCTGTGCACGAGCGGCCGCACGTCGAGCACGAAGCGGTCGCGGCCGAGCGCGAGTTCGGCGAGCTGGCCGCCGGAGCTGATGTACTGGTCGGCGTAGACCTCCGCCTTCTGCGCGTTCCACGGGCCGAGCGCGCGGGCGTAGATCGCTTCGGCCAGCTCGGCGACGAGCGCCTTGCCGCCTTGGAAGAAGTCGCACACGGTCGCGAAGCCGTGGCGCAGCGTGTCGGCGCGGCTCGGCACGACCGGCAGCGGCCGCGTGGCGCCGGTCGCGAGCTCTGTGCGCGTGCCGTGCGCGCCGCCGCCGCGGACCGCCCACAGTGCGTCGCTCGTCGCCTGCCGCGTCGTCGGCAGCTCGGTCATCGCCGCGATCGCGACGTCCGACAGCCGCGTCGCGTCGCCGCGATCGGGCGCCACCGCCATCAGGCACCACGCCGAGCGTTTGTCGAACATCAGCCCGCGCGTGCCGTCGATCGGATCGACCAGCAGCCGGAACGGCGGCCCGCCGCGGCCCGGCGCGCCGAACGCCACGCCCGCGGGATCGAGCCCTTCGGCCAGCAGCGTGAACGCCTGCGTGCGCCCCCACTCCTCGCAGCGCGCGAGCAGCAGGTCCTCGACCGCCGCGTCGATGCCGAACACCGTGTCGCCGGCGTCGTCGCGCACCGTGCGCGACCAAACGTCGGCCTGCTGCGCCTGCATGTGCGCGCGCAGCGCCGAGCGGATCTCCGCCTGCATCGTCAGCAGGCGCGGCAGGATGGCGGCGTGGTCGAGCGTGCGGTTCGGCGGCATCGCGCTGGCGGCGCGGCATGGTATACCGCTGCCTCGGCAGGCCCTTAGCTCAATTGGTTAGAGCTGGCTGCTCATACCAGCTTGGTTGCAGGTTCGAGTCCTGCAGGGCCTACCAGTTCGCGGCGCGTGCGCTCGCCCCACCCGCCCACCGCGCCTACTTCGCCGCGGGCTTGCTGATGGCGACACCCGTCGCCATGAAGTGGTAGAGCTTGCGGCCCTCGGTGACCTTCGCCGCTTCTTCGTGCTTGCCGGCGTCCTCGAGGTAGTGCTTGGTCTGCTCGACCGTCTCCTGCTTCATCGTCATCACGCCCTCGACGATCGCGGTGCGGCCGCTCGCGTCCTTCGGCACGAAGAACGCGTAGTCCTTGAACTTGACGAACACCGTCGGCTGCTGCGAACCGAGCTGCATCCAGCAGCCCTTCGTCTGGCACACGCCGGTGATCGGCGCCTCCAGCCGCACCGTCTTGCCGGTGAACTGCTCTGGCTCCTTCAGCGCGTCGGCGATCGGCGTCGCCGCGCCCTCGGTGATGCCTGCGCCGAAGTGGTCGAACTTGCCCTCGTCGAGCTTCTTCGGCGCCGGCTTGGCGATCGCCACGCCCGTCGCCATGAAGTGGTAGAGCTTGCGGCCCTCGGTGACCTTCGCCGCTTCTTCGTGCTTGCCGGCGTCCTCGAGGTAGTGCTTGGTCTGCTCGACCGTCTCCTGCTTCATCGTCATCACGCCCTCGACGATCGCGGTGCGGCCGCTCGCGTCCTTCGGCACGAAGAACGCGTAGTCCTTGAACTTGACGAACACCGTCGGCTGCTGCGAACCGAGCTGCATCCAGCAGCCCTTCGTCTGGCACACGCCGGTGATCGGCGCCTCCAGCCGCACCGTCTTGCCGGTGAACTGCTCCGGCGCCTTCAGCGCGTCGGCGATCGGCGTCGCCGCGCCCTCGGTGATGCCCGCGCCGAAGTGGTCGAACTTGCCCTCGTCGAGCTTCTTCGGCGCGGCCTTCGGATCCTGCGCCGCAGCGGCGGGCTTGGCCGGGGTGGCGGCGTTGGGGGGTGGGGTGGGGGTTGGGGTTGGGGCGAAGAGGCTAGACCACGTCCGCCGTTCCGGCCATGGGCGGAGGGGCGCAGGCGCGCGCCGGCGACCGCCGCCGAGGCTTGTGCGCGCCGTCGTCGCCCGCATGATGGGCCCCGGTCATGCCGCGCGACCGGGCCGGTCAGCCCGCGCGGCCCGCACGCTCCCGCCCCATGCTGCTGCAACTCAAGCGCCCCATCGTCTTCCTCGACTTCGAGACCACCGGCCTCGACGTCACCGCCGACCGCATCGTCGAACTGGCGCTCGTGCGACTGAATCCCGACGGCAGCCGCGAAGCGCTCGTGCGCCCCGTCAACCCGGGCATTGCGCTCAGCAAGGGCGCGACCAAGGTCACCGGCATCCACTCGGCCGACGCGTGCGGCCTGTTCGGCGACGGCGGCAAGAAGCCGGCCCAGCCGCTGCGCAAGCTCGCGCCCGAACTGCTCGCCTTCCTCGGCGACAGCGACCTCGGCGGCTTCAACCAGATCGGCTACGACCTGCCGCTCTGGCTCAACGAGTGCAAGCGCCACGGCATCACGTTCGACCTCAAGGGCCGCAACCTCGTCGACGCCAAGGTGATCTTCAACGTCTGCGAGACGGCGTGGGACCGCTTCCTGATGGGCCCGCGCAACCTGAGCGCCGCCGTGCGCCACTACTGCGGCCGCGAGCTCGAGGGCGCGCACAGCGCCGAGGCCGACACGCAGGCGACGATCGACGTGCTGCTGGCGCAACTGCAGCGCCACCCGCAGCTGCCCAAGGACGTGCCCAGCCTCGCCGACTTCTGCGCGCGCAACAGCGAGAAGAACCGCGACGAAGAGCCGGCGGCGAAGACCGGCACGGCGAGCCGATGACGTTCGCGCAGAAGCTGCGCTACCGCTTCGGCGACATCGACGACGCCGGCATCGCCTACTACCCGAAGCTCCTGCACTGCTTCCACTGCGCGTTCGAGGACTGGTGGAGCGACGCGCTCTGTCACCCGTACCCGCGCCTGCTGCACGACGACAAACTCGGCTTCCCGGCGGTGAAGCTCGAGGCCGAGTTCTTCGCGCCGATCCGCTACGGCGACGACCTGACCGTGCACCTCGCCGTGCTGCACATGGGCGCGAGCTCGGTCGAGTTCGGCTTCTGGATCACCAAGGACCGGGACCCCAAGCCCCGCTGCCGCGCGCGCATCCTGACCGCCGCGGTCGACATGGACACGCTGAAGGGCGTGCCGCTGCCGGAGGTGTGGCGGCAGAAGTTCCAGGCGTTCGTGATGGCGGAAGCGGACTTCCCGCGTGGACGCTGAGCCGATGACCACGCCAGCCCGCGCCCGCGGCGCGCTCGCCCTGGGTCTGGTCGGCTTCGCCGCCGTGCGCCTGCGCGGACAATGCGAGCCGTACGTGGCGCTGCACCGCTGGCTGCGCGACGCCGGCGTGCCCGACGCCGTGCGCAACCTCGACGGCTTCGCGCTGACGGCGCTGCTCGCATTCGCGACGGCGGCGATCGCCGGGGGCTGGCGCCGCGCGCTGAGCGAGCAGACGGATTGGCCTGCCCACGCAGGCGAATGGGCAGCGAAGCAGGGGGGGCCG
>VGZG01000098.1 GCA_016872675.1 Planctomycetota bacterium | reverse complement strand
GGCGTTCGGCAGCGCACCGCTGCCCGCGTGCGACCTGCTGGTCGCCGATCCGCCGCGCGCGGGACTGCTCGCCCAGGGGGCCGCGGCGATCCTGCAGGCAGCGCCGCCGCGCGTGCTGCTGGTCTCTTGCGCGCTGGAGGCGCAAGCGCGCGACCTCGCGGCGCTGGCTGCGGGCTACCGCGTGGCGCAGGCGCGGCTGTGCGACCTGTTCCCGCACACCGAGCACATCGAGACGCTGACGCTGCTCGAACGGCGCTGACCGCAGCCGGCGCGACGACGACGGCCTACTTCGCCGCCAGCCGCTTTTGCACGCGGACGCGGAAGGTCGCCATCACCGCCTTGCCGGTATCGCACGAGTTGGCGATCCACTCGGCGTTCTGCAGCGCGCGCGGGTTGGTCGCCGCGCGCAGCGCCGCGAGGTGTGGCTCCATCCGGGCGAACAGCAGCAGACCTTCGCCGTTGTTCTCGCACAGGTAGTCGGCGTGCACGATGCCGTGCTTGGCCATGCCGTAGACCATCTCCCAGTAGCTCGACGTCTGCCGGTACTGACGGTTGAGCGGATGATCGGGCTGGGTGACGGCCAGCGCCTCGGCTTCGTTGCGCGGCCAGAAATCCTTGTTGATGGCGTCGCGCGACTCGCGCATCACGCCCTCGCGGCGGAGGTCGTAGATCTTCAGGACGAGGTCGGCGTCATTGTGGTCGGGTGCGGCACGGCTCATGCGCGTAGCGTCGCACGGCGAACCGCCGATGTCCTGCACGAACCGGCGGCGCGCGCTATCCTGCGCGCCCCTTGCTCCGCCTCACCATCGTCCTCGCCCCGGCCTTAGCTCTGGGCCTCGCCGCCGCGGCGCCAGCGCAGCAGAGAGCCGCCAACAACGATCCAGCGAAGGCGTTCTTCGCCCGGCAGCCGGTCGTGCGCGTGCGCATCGACCTCGCCGCCGACCAGCGCGAGAAGCTGCGCCAGGACGGTCGCGCCTACGCCACCGCGGCGCTGCAGCTCGACGGCAAGAAGTTCGCCGCTGTCGGCGTCAAGCTGAAGGGCGCCGCCGGCAGCTTTCAGGGCATCGACGAGCGGCCCGGCTTCACCGTCAACCTCGGCAAGGCCGGCGGCAAGGACCGCTTCTCCGGCCTGCAGAAGTTCCATCTCAACAACGGCGCGCAGGACGGCACGCGCCTGCACGAGTGGGTCGGCAACGGCGTCTTCGCCACCGCCGGCCTGCCGGCCCCGCGCGTCGCGCATGCGCTGGTCGAACTCGACGGCAAGCTGCTCGGGCTCTACGTGTTCCGCGAGGCCTTCGACGGCGAGTTCCTGCAGCACAGCTTCGGCGACAAGGACGGCAACCTCTACGACGGCGGCTTCTGCCAGGACGTCGACCAGCCGCTGCAGAAGGACGCCGGCGACGGCAGCGACGACCGCGCCGACCTGCAGCGGCTGTGCCGCGCGTGCCAGGGCGTCGACCCGCGGCGCGAGGCGGCGCTGCAGACGCTCGTCGACCTGCCGCACTTCGTCGACTTCCTCGCGCTCGAGGCGATGCTCGGCCACTGGGACGGCTACAGCCGCAACATGAACAACTACCGGCTGTGGCTGCCGGCGAGCCGGCCGGCGGTGTTCCTGCCGCATGGCATGGACCAGCTGTTCGGCGACAGCGAGGCCTCGGTGCTCGACCATCCGCCCGGACTCGTCGCCGGCGCGGTGCTGCAGATCCCGGCGTTCCGCAAGCGCTACCGCGAACGGCTGAAGACGCTGTTGCCGCTGTTCGCGCCCGACAAGCTCGTGCCCAAGGTCAAGGAACTCGGCGACAAGCTGGCGCGCGAGCTGCGCGCCGTCGATCCCGAAGGGGCGCGCGCGCTCGAGGACGAGGTGCGCGGGCTGGCCGAACGCATCGCGGCGCGCCATCGCGCGCTGGCGCAGCAGGTGAAGGCGCCGGATCCCAAGCCCCTGCCCCTGGTCGCCGGCAAGCCATTCCTGCTCAAGACATGGCACCCCGCCGCCGAGACCGAAGGCATCGAGCTGCCCAAGCGCCCCACCGGGCCGGGGGCGGCGCTGCAGGTCGCGGTCGCCGACAAGGGCAGCGAACCGCGCCGCGGGCTGTGGCGCACGCACGTGCTGCTGGCCAAGGGCCGCTACGAACTGCGGGCGACGGCGCGCTGCGACGACGTGGCGCTGCCGCCGAAGGACCAGGACGGCAACCAGCACGGCGGCGCGCTGGTGCGCGCCGATGGCGCCACCAGCGAACGGCTCGAGGGCGACGTCGCGTGGCGGCCGTTGGTGGCGACGTTCGAGGTCGGCGAGTTCCAGCGCAACGTCGGCCTCGAGCTCGACCTGCACGCGATGGCCGGCAAGGCGTGGTTCCGCGCCGACTCGCTGCAACTGGTGCGGCTGCCGGACTGACGGCCTGACGGCCTGAGTCAGCCGTCGCCACCCGGCTGCAGCTCGATCGCGCCGAACGACAGCGCACCCGGCGACGACCAGCGGAAAACGTGCGCCGAGTGGCCGGTCTTGTCGTGCAGCGCCTTCTTGATGCGCAGCGCCTCGTACCAGACCTTGGTGTGCTCGCCGAGCAGCAAGACAGCGCCGCCGCCGCCGCGGCCGGTGGCCTTGGCGCCCAGCACCGCGCCGCCAGCGTCGCGGCGCGCCTTGGCGGCGGCGACCACGAAGTCGATCGCCGGCTCGACGCGCCCGGCCTGCCGGTAGCACTCGTGCGCGGCGAACAACAGGTCGCCGAGCTCGCGCCGGTGCGCCGGCGTCGGATCGGCGGCGAGCAGTTCCTGCAGGCGCGCGACATCGACGGTCTCGTCGGCGTCGGCGTCGGTCGTCGCCGACGGCACGCCGCTGTCGAGCGCCACGATCTCGAGGTCGCTCGGCACGGCGAGGCGTGCGCGCACACCGCTGGCGTCGACGGTCAGCAGTTCGCCGGCCTCGGCGTGCGCGACGGCCATGGTGTCGCGGCGCCGATGCGGCGCGCACAGGATGCCGCCTTCGAGCGCGGCGACGGCGTCGACCAGCGCTTCGGGCGCCAGGTAGACGCCGTACGACAGCGCCAGCGCACGCAAAGCCGCCACCGCGACCGCCGTCGACGACGCGACGCCGCAGCGCTGCGGCACGTCGCTGTGCAGCAGCAATTCGACGCCGATTTCGGGCCGCAGACCGTGGTCACGGGCGAGCACCAGCAGGCTGCCGAGCAGGCACGCGGCCCAGCGATCGCGCGGATCCAGCGTCAGTAGCGCGCGCGCCTCCTCGTCGTCGATCGGCGCGCCCGGCAGACCGAGGTCGCCAAGGCGCATCGACAGCAGCTGCGTGTGGCTGCCGTCGCGGCACGGCGACCACAGGCGCACGAGGTCGTCGTCGCGCTCCTGGATGGCAGCGCACGCGGCCTCGGCGATCGGGATCTGCACCGCCGGCGCGTGCGGATCGCGCGCGAGCCCGCCGAGCACGTCGAGCCTGCCCGGCGCGCGCGTGATCAGGATGCGACGATCAGGCTGGAAGAAGTCGGGCACTGACTCCTCGATCAGCCGAAACAGCACCAGCACGCCGAGGCCTTCGGCGGGGTCGGTCGACGGGGTGAAGTGCTTCACGGGCGGTGCGCGGTTGTAGGCCGTGCGCGCCATCGGCCGCAACAGCATCGTGAACGCCCGTTGCCGCGGCCGACTCGCGGGCGGCGCGCGAACGACGGCGGCACGGCCCGCATCGAGACCTTCGCTCGCCCGCATCGCGCCGCCGACCTACACTTTGGCGACTCGTCTCCCGCCCCAAACCGGATGCCTTCCCTGCGCGGTTCCGCCTTCCTGCTGTTCGTGGTGTCCGGCTTCTGCGGGCTCGTCTACCAGGTCGTTTGGTTGCGGCTCGCGTTCGCGGCCTTCGGCATCGTCACGCCGGTGCTGTCGATCCTGCTGTCGGCGTTCATGGCCGGCCTCGCGCTCGGCTCGTGGCTCGGCGGGCGCGCCGCCGCCGGGCTCGTCGCCAAGGGCGCCGGACGGGCCGCCGTCGCGTACGGCATCGTCGAGATCGGCATCGCCGGCGGCGCCGTCGCCGTGCCGTGGCTGTTCGGCGTCGGCGAGCAGGCGCTGCTCGCCGCCGGCGAAGCGTCGTCGACCGGCTACCTGCTGGCGTCGGCGCTGTGGCTCGCCGGCGCGATCCTGCCGTTCTCGACCTGCATGGGCGCGACGTTCCCGCTGATGATGGGCTTCCTGCGCGCGCGGTTGCCCGGCGACGAACGCACGTTCAGCTGGCTGTACCTTGGCAACGTCGTCGGCGCGATGCTCGGCGCCGCCGCCGCTGCGGCCGTGCTGATCGAGAGCCTCGGCTTCCGCGGCACGCTGCTCGTCGCCGCCGCCGGCAACGTCGCCATCGGCCTCGCCGCGTTCGCGCTCGCGCGCGCCGGCGGCACGGCGACACCGCAACGCGCGGTCACCACGCCCCTGCCGCCGCCGACCGGCCTGTCGCCGCGCCTGCGCACGGCCCTGCTGTTCGCGACCGGCTTCACGTCGATGGCGATGGAGGTGGCGTGGACGCGCGCGTTCACGCCGGTGCTGCAGACGACGATCTACGCCTTCGCCGGCGTGCTCGTGACCTACCTGTTCGCGACGTGGCTCGGCTCGTTCTGGTACCGCCGCGATCTCGCGCGCGGTCGCACGCTCGACGGACAAGCGCTGCTGGCGCTGCTGTTCGTGGCGTCGCTGCTGCCGCTGTGCGGCAACGACCCGCGCCTGCACGCCAGCGTCGCGCTGGTGCTGCTGAGCATCGTCCCGGTCTCGGCGCTGCTCGGCTACCTGACGCCGCAGTTGATCGACGAGCACGCGCGCGGCGAACCACAGGGCGCGGGCACGTCCTACGCGGTCAACGTGCTCGGCTGCATCCTCGGCCCGCTGTTCGCCGGCTACGTCGTCCTGCCGACCATGGGCGTCGCCGGCACGCTGCTGGTCAGCGCCTGTGTCTATCCGGTGTTCCTACTCCTGGCGCGCCCGACCGGCGCCCAGCCGGCGTGGATCAGCGCGATCGTCGCCGGCTGGCTGCTGGCGGCGCTCGGCGTGACAGTGGTGCGCACGCACGAGGATCCAGCCGCGTACGCCGGCGGCCACGCCGACGCCGCCGTCGAGGTGCGCCGTGACCACGTCGCCAGCGTCGTGTCGTACGTCGCCGCCGAGCCCGCGAGCGCGCCGCTCAAGGACCGCAAGCGCATGCTGGTCAACGGCGTCGGCATCACGACGCTGACCGACCTGACCAAGGTGATGGCGCACCTGCCGCTGGCGGCGCGCGAGCGGCCGCCGGAGTCGACGCTGGTGATCTGCTTCGGCATGGGCACGACGTTCCGCTCGCTGAACACCTGGGGCGGCCGCACGACCGCGGTCGAACTGGTGCCGAGCGTCGCCGATGCGTTCGGCTTCTACTGGGCCGACGCCGCGCAGGTTTGCGCGCGCAACGGCGCCCGCATCGTCATCGACGACGGCCGGCGCTTCCTGACCCGCTGCGGCGAGCGCTTCGACCTGATCACGCTCGACCCGCCGCCGCCGGTCGAGGCCGGCGGCTCGAGCCTGCTGTACACGACCGAGTTCTACCGACTGGTGAAGCAACGGCTGTCCCCCACCGGCGTCCTACAGCAGTGGTTCCCCGGTGGCGAGGACGCGATCCTGCGCGCGGTGGTCAACACGCTGCAGCGCGAGTTCCCGCACGTGCTGGTCTACCGCGCCTTCGAGGCGACGCCGGACGTGCCATTGCACCTCGCCGGCACGCACGTGCTGGCGGCCGAGTGGCCGCTGCAACCGCCAACGGTGCAACAGGCGATCGCGCGCATGCCCGAAGCGGCGAAGAAGGATCTCGTCGAGTGGCACCCGCAGATGCCGCTCGAAATGGCGTGGGAGTACATCCTGAAGCAGCGGATGCCGTTGACCGATGCGCTGCCGGCCAACGACCGGCTCGGCATCACCGACGACCGCCCCTACAACGAGTACTTCCTGCTGCGCCGAACCTTCTCGGCGCTGGCGCCGATGCTGCAGGACGTGCTGCCGGCGAAGTGACCACGGTCACTTCGGCGAAGCACGCGCGGCGCCGATCGCGTCGGCTTCCGCCTGCTGCGCTTCGCGATCCGCAACGACCACCTGCGCTTCGTCGTCGAGGCGAAGGACCGTCTGGCCTTCACGCGCGGCATGAAAGGCCTGCTCGTCCGCAGCGCGCGCGGCCTCAACACGCTGTGGCAGCGCAAGGGCCAGGTGTTCCACGACCGCTTCCACGACCGCGCGCTGACGAGCCCGCGCGAGGTGCGCAACGCGCTGGTCTAGGTGCTCGGCAACGCCCGCAAGCACGCAACACAGGGCCGCGCGATCCCGTTCTTCGCGGGCGCGGATCCGTTCGCGTCGGCGCCATGGTTCGACGGCTTCGTCGAACGGCTTGAGGTGACGGGCATCGAGCACATCCCGCCGCCGGTCGCGGGTCCGCGCACGTGGCTCGCTGGGGTCGGCTGGCGCCGGCCCGGGCGCATCGCGTTCGACGCGATGCCGAAGCCCGGGTGAGGCGACGCAGCGGGCGAACGCACGCCCCGCTCCGCCCCCGCCTACATCAAGCTGCTCGGATCGACATCCAACGTCACCCGGCACGTGCGCGTGCCGAGGTCCTCCACCGTGCCGATCGCCGCCATCGCCGCGGCGAACGCCGTCGGCGTGAACGCCTTGACCAGCATGTGCCAGCGCCAGTGCTCCTTGACGCGCGCGACCACCGCCGGCGCCGGACCGAGCACCTCGACGTCCGCCAGCTCGCGCAGCGGCTTCACCGCCGCTTGCAGCAGGTCCTGCGCCTCGCGTTCGTTGCGCGCCTCGGCGAGCACGCGCAGCAGCCGCGCGAACGGCGGGTAGCCGGTGACCTTGCGGAACTGCAGTTCCTGCTGCACGAACGATGCGTAGTCGTTGTTGGCAGCCGCCTGCACCGCATAGTTGTCGGGACAGAACGTCTGGATGACGACGGTGCCGGCCTTCTCGCCGCGGCCGGCGCGGCCGGCGACCTGGTGCAGCAGCTGGAACGTGCGCTCGGCGGCGCGGTAGTCGGGCACGAACAGGCCGGTGTCGGCGGAGACGACGCCAACCAGCGTGACGTCGGGGAAGTCGAGGCCCTTGGCGATCATCTGCGTGCCGATCAGCACGTCGATGTGCTTCTTGCGGAACGCCCCGAGCACGCGCTCGTGCGCGCCGCGTTCGGCCATCGTGTCGGCGTCCATGCGGGCGACGATGGCGTCGGGGAAGCGCTCCCTGACCGCGGCCTCCAGTCGCTCGGTGCCGATGCCGAGTTCATGCATCGGCGCGTGCTGGCAGTATGCGCACTGCTCGGGCCGGCGCTTCTCGTGGCAACACCAGTGGCAAACGAGCCGGCCCTGGCGCGCGTGCCACGTCATCGACACCGAGCAGTGCTCGCACTTCACGGCCTCGCCGCACGACGGGCACAGCAGCACCGGCGCGAAGCCGCGGCGGTTGAGGAACAGCAGCACCTGGTCCTTGGCCTTGAGCCGCTCCTCCATCATCACCAGCAGCGTGCGAGACAGCACGACGCCGGCGCGGCGCGCCTCCTTGGGCTCGGCGCGCAGGTCCTGGACGACGATCTTGGGCAGCCGACCGGCGCCGGCGCGCTGCGGCAGGGTCAGCAGCTCATACACGCCGCGCTTGGCCTTGCCGATCGACTCGAGCGTCGGTGTCGCCGAGCCGAGCACGACGACCGCCTTCTCGATCTCGCCGCGCTGGATCGCCATCTCGCGGGCGTGGTAGCGCGGCGTGCTGTCCTGCTTGAACGACGACTCGTGCTCCTCGTCGACGACGATCAGGCCGAGGTCCTGCACCGGCGCGAACAGCGCCGAGCGCGCGCCGACGGCGATCTTTGCCCTGCCCTGCAGCAGGCGTTGCCACTGCCGGCCGCGCTCGGCGTCGGTCAGGCCGCTGTGCAGCACCGCGACGTCGGGGAAGCGCGAAGCGAAGCGGCCGACGGTCTGCGGCGTCAGCGAGATTTCCGGCACCAGCACGATGGCGCTGCGGCCGAGCGCGCGCACCTCCTCGAGGATGCGCAGGTAGACCTCGGTCTTGCCGCTGCCGGTGACGCCGTGCAGCAGGAAGGTGCGATGCGCGCTGGCGCGCACGACGCCGGCTACGGCGTCGACGGCCTTCTGCTGGTGCTCGTTGAGCGCGTGCCGCACGGCGGCCTCCTCCGGCGCGGGCACCAGTTCCTCCAGCTCCTCGGCGAGCATCACCTTGCGCAAGAGGCCGTGCTTGCACAGCGTCTGCCACGGGCTGTCGCTGGTGTTGCTGCGCCGGCGCAGATCGAGGATCGGCATCGGCGCGCCGAACTCGAGCACGGTGCGCAGCACGCGCGAGCGCTCCTGGTGCTTCTCCTCCAGTTCGAGCACCGCCTTGGCGGCGAGGTCGCGCGGGGCGGCGAGCTCGACGTGCGGCAGCAGACGCTGGCCGCGCCGTTTGGCCACCGCCGGCAGCATCGCGTCGAGCGCTTCGCCGAGCGAGCAGCCGTAGGTCGCCGCCATGCGCCGCGCCAGCTCCAGCAATGCGTCCGGCATCGTCAGCTCGTCGTCGAGCACCGCATCGACCGGCTTGACGCGCGCCGGCGGCAGGTCGGTCGTCGCGGCGACGGCGACGACGATGCCGCCGGTCGAGCGGCCGTGGAAGTTGACGCGCACGCGGTTGCCCGGCCGCACCTGCACACCGGCCGACACGGCGTAGGTGAACTCGCGCCGCAACGGCAGGTTGAGCGCCACCTGCACGAAGCTCGGCGGCGGCGGCGTGTCGACTTCTGGCTCGGCCATGGCGCGGCGCCATCGAAGCGCGGCGCGCCCCCAGCGCAACCCGCGCGCTCGATTGGCGGCGCTGCGCTCGCATCGGCCAGCCCGCCGTCTAGGCTTGTCAGACCATCATGAAGCAGTTCCTGTCCGTCATCGTCCTGGGTTGCGTGGGCGCGCTGCTGCCAGCCCAGGGTTCATCCGCCCCGAAGACCGGCAAGCCGGCCGCCAAGGCGCTAAGCCAGAAGCCGCTCGCCGCGGCGCCGGCGCAGGCCGCGGCGCACGCGACGCTGGCCGCCCTGCAGAAGGACTTCCAGCAAAAGAAGCTCGCGGCCCTCGACGCCTACGCCAAGGCCAACGCCAACGCCGCCGACGCCGCCGACGCGCTCGCTGAGGCGACGCAGCTGGCCCAGCAGCTCGAGCGGCCGGCCGACGCGCTGCGCCTCGCCGACGCCTACCTCGCCAAGCACGCCGCCGGCGAGGCCGCGGGCGCCATGCGTCTGTGCCGCGCCAACGCCATGCGCGACACCGGCGACGCCGCCGGCGCCGAGAAGGCGCTGCGCGAGGTCATCGCCAACGCCGGAGACGACGTCAACGGCCTCGTCGAGGCGACCACCGCGCTGGCCGGCATGCTGGTCGACGGCGGCAAGAAGGACGACGCCAAGACGCTGCTGGCCGAGGTCGGCGACGCCAACAGCCGCGTCCGCGGCCTGAAGGAGCACTTCGCCAAGATCGCCGAGTCGTACGACGTGGTCGGCAGCGACCCGAAGTCGATCGGGCTCGCCGACACCGACGGCAAGGTCATCGACCTCGCCGAGTACAAGGGCAAGGTCGTGCTCGTCGACTTCTGGGCGACGTGGTGCGGCCCGTGCATCGGCGAACTGCCGAACGTGCTCGCCGCCTACGAGAAGCACCACGCCAAGGGCTTCGAGATCGTCGGCATCAGCCTCGACCAGGACCGCGGCAAGCTCGACGCGTTCCTGAAGGCCCGCAACATGACGTGGCGGCAGCACTTCGACGGCAAGGGCTGGCAGAACGAGGTGGCACAGGCCTGGAGCGTGCAGTCGATCCCGGCGACGTACCTGATCGGCCCGGACGGCAAGATCGCGGCCACCGACCTGCGCGGCAAGCAGCTCGAGCAGAAGGTCGCCGCGCTGCTGGCGGCGAAGAAGTGACGGAGCGCGCGCGCCGATGATGCTGCGCGGCGAGGCTGCGACACGGACGCGGTGGCTGGCGATCGCGTTGTGCGCGCTCGTCGGCGCGATCGCCGCGACCATCGTGGCGCTCGGCAATCCGGGCCACATGGGCCTGTGCGGCGCGTGCTTCCTGCGCGACGTCGCCGGCGCGCTCAAGCTGCACCAGGGCCCGGCGATCCTGCGGCCCGAGGTCGCCGGCCTCGCGCTCGGCGCGCTGCTCTGGCGGCTGGTGTCGCGCCAGCACGTCGGCCGCACCGGCGGGCACGCGCTCGTGCGCTTGCTGCTGTGCGCGGCGATGGCGGTCGGCGCGCTGGTGTTCCTCGGCTGCCCGTTCCGGCTGCTGCAGCGGCTGGGTGGCGGCGATCCATCGGCGTGGCTGGCGCTGCCTGGCTTCGCGCTCGGCGTGCGCGCCGCGATGGCGCTCGAACGCCGCGGCTGGTCGATCGGCAAGACCAGCGAAGCGCCGCTGGCGCAGGGCCTGCTGGCGCCGCTGCTGCTGGCTGCGCCGCTCGGCTTGTTCCTGCTCGGCGGCGTGCTCGCCGGCCCCGGCCCGGGCGACGCCAGCGCGCCGGCGCACGCGCCGTGGCTTGCGGCGCTGGCGCTGGCGCTCGGCGCCGGCGCGATCCTGTCGGCGACCGGCTTCTGCGCCATCAGCGGCGTGCGCAGCGCCTTCGGCGGCCCGCGCTGGATGCTGTTCGCCACCGCCGCGGTCGTGCTCGGCTACGGCGTCATGGCGCTGCTCGCCGGCGGCTCGACCTTCGGCGCAGCGATCCAACCGATCGCGCACGGCGACTGGCTGTGGAACACGCTGGCGCTGGCGCTCGTCGGCGCGTGCGGCGCGCTCGCCGGCGGCTGCCCGGTGCGGCAGATCGTCATGGCCGGCGAAGGCAACGGCGACGCGTTCGTCGGCTGCTGCGGCCTGCTGCTCGGCGGCGCGCTGGCGCACACGCTCGGGCTCGCGTCGGCGCCGGCGACGGCCGCGGCCGCC
>VGZG01000097.1 GCA_016872675.1 Planctomycetota bacterium | reverse complement strand
GCCGGCTTCGCGCCGGCGACCGCGCTGGGTCTGATCGGCAGCCCGGCGCTGCCGTGGTCGCGCAGCGTCGACGCCGGCGCGTTCGCCGCGACGACGCGCCCCGACGCGCCGCAGGTGGCGGTCGTCGACACGCGCGCGATGTTCACCGTCGGCGACGCGCCGATCACCCGCATCGTCGACGTGCCCAAGGCCTTCGGCAGCTGGGTCGGCCTCGGCGCCGACCCCAAGGGCCGCATCTACGCCAGCGCGCAGGAAGGCGGCCTGTACCGCGTCACGCCGGCCAAGGAACTCGGCGAGCTGTCGACGATCGAGCGCGTGCCGGTCCAGCTCGGCGGCGCGCACGGCATGTTGTGGCACAAGGACGCGCTGTACGCCGTGGTCAACGGTGGCGACTCGGGGCTCTACCGCCTGACCGACACCAACGCCGACGACGTGCTCGATCGCGTCGAGTTGCTGCGCAAGTTCGAGGGCGCTGGCGAGCACGGTCCGCATTCGGTGTTGGTTGCGCCCGACGGCGTGCACCTGCTGGTCGTCGCCGGCAACCACACCAAGCTGCCGCAGCTGGCCCGCAGCCGCGTGCCGACGAACTGGGCCGAGGACCGGTTGCAGCCGCGCCTCGACGACCCGCACAAGTACTGGGAAGGCATCTCGCCGCCCGGCGGTTGGGTCTGCCAGTGCGACGTCGACGGCGTGGAGTTCGAACTGATCACGACGGGCTTCCGCAACCCGTACGACGCCGTTGCGCTGCCGACCGGCGAGGTCGTCGTCTACGACGCCGACATGGAGTGGGACATGGGCCTGCCGTGGTACCGCCCGACGCGCCTGCTGGCGATGGTCAGCGGCGTCGACTACGGCTGGCGCATCGGCAGCGCCAAGTGGCCGACCGACTACCCCGAGGTGCTACCGCCGCTCGTCGACCTCGGCCCGGGTTCGCCGACCGGCATGGTCGCGCATGCCGGCCCACAGCCAGCGGTGCTCGCGCTCGATTGGACGTTCGGCACGCTCTACCGCGACGGTCGCCCGTGGCTCGTCGGCGCGCCGTTCGCGCTGACCGATGCGGTGGTGGTCGGGGACGCGACATACGTGGCGACCGGCGGCCGCGGCCTGCCGTCGACGCTGGTGCGGTTGCCATTCGGTGACGCGCCGGGGATCGCGGGCGCTGGCCCGCGCGCGGTGTGGGGCGGCCGCGACGAGTGGACGGCAACCGAAGCGCGCACGCCGCAGGCGATCCTGGCCAGCGTGCCGGCGCATGCCGGCGGCAACGGCTTCATGCAGCGTCTGCCCGCCGTGCGCGCGCGCGTCGCGCTCGAACGTCTGCCGGTCCCCGGCTGGCGCGCTGCTGCGCTCGCGGTCGACGCGAAGGCGCCGGAACGCAGCTTCGCCGGCTTGCTGGCGCTCGCGCGCCAGGGCGAAGCCGCCGACGTGCAGCCGCTGCTCGACGCGCTCGGTCGCTTCGCGTTCGCCGAGCTGTCGCGCGACGAGAAGATCGCATGGCTGCGCGTGCACGCGCTGGCGCTGTTGCGCCAGGGCCCGGCGAACGACGCCCAGCGCGCGCTGGTCGCCGAGCGCCTGCTGCCGCTGTTCCCGGCCGGCGACGAACGCCTCGACCAGGACCTCGCCGAGCTGCTCGCGCACGTGCAGGCGCCGGGCCTGGTCGACAAGGCCGTGCCGATGCTGGCGACGATGCGGCCGACGCCGACTCCCGCCTGGGCGCAGATCGGCAAGCAGACCGACGTCTACGGCACGCAATACGGCGGCGTGATCGACGCGATGGCCGCGGCGATGCCGCCGATCGGCCAGCTGGCGGTCGCCGACGCGCTGCGCACGGTCGCCGATGGCTGGACGCAGGAGCAGCGCGCGACGTACTTCCGCTTCCTCGGTGCTTCCCGCAAACAGAAGGGTGGCTCCAGCTACGACGGCTTCATCAAGCGCATGATCGACGCGGCGTGGACGACGTGCGCGCCGGAGGAGCAGCAGGCGATCGCGGCGGTGGTGCAGGAAGCCAAGGCCGAGCCGCCGCGCTTCGTGTCGACCGCGCCCAAGGGCCCCGGCCGCGACTGGCAGCTCGCCGACGCCGACGCGCTGCTGGCCGACGGCCTCAAGGGCGCCGACCTGCGCAGCGGCCGCAACTTGTTCCACGCGACCAGCTGCGCGTCGTGCCACTACTTCGCCGGCGAGGGCGGCAACCACGGCCCCGACCTGACCAGCCTCGGCAACAAGTTCAGCGCGCGCGACGTGCTGGAGGCGATCCTCGAGCCGAGCAAGGTCGTCAGTGACCAGTTCTCCGGCCAGGTGGTGACGAAGAAGGACGGCTCGACGCTGTTCGGCCACGCGGTCAAGACCTTCCACGGCGATGACGAGGTCTACGAGGTGATGCCGGCGACCGCCGACGCCAAGCTCGTGCGCCTGCCGGTCGCCGAGGTGGTCAAGGTCGAGCGCGCGCCGCAATCGCCGATGCCGGCCGATCTCGTCGACCAGTTGTCGGCGGCGGAGGTGCGCGACCTGCTGGCGTACCTGCTCTCCCGTGGGCAGGCCGGCAAGTAGCGGCGCGCGGCGCGCCGGCGCCGCCGTTCGCTTGCCGCCGCCGTGCGCGCGCCCGATGCTGCCCGCATGAGCGAGAACTCGACGAAGCCACCCAGCGGCATGCGCGACTTCCTGGCCAACGACGTGGCGCGGCGCCGCCATGTGCTCGGAGTCGTTCAGCGCGTCTATGAGTCGTTCGGCTTTGTGCCGCTCGAGACGCCGACGATCGAGAACCTGACGACGCTGCTCGGCAAGTACGGCCCCGAGGGCGACCAATTGCTGTATCGGATCCTGCACCGCCGCGAACGGCTGCAGCGCGCGCTCGCCGTGCCCGCGCCGACCGAGCTCGATCTGTCGGACGAGGGGCTGCGCTTCGACCTGACGGTGCCGCTCGCGCGCGTCGTCGCCAACTACCGCGATCTGCCGGCGTACTACAAGCGCTACCAGATCCAGCCGGTGTGGCGCGCCGACCGGCCGGCGAAGGGGCGCTTTCGCGAGTTCTACCAGTGCGACGTCGACATCACCGGCACGAAGTCGGTGGTCGCCGACGCCGAGGTTTGTGGCGCGGTGGCCGCTGTGCTGGAGCAGCTTGGCTTCACCGAGTTCGCCATCCACGTGAACCACCGCGAGTTGCTGCGCGCGTTCGTGCTCGCCGCCGGGTTGACGGCCGAGCAGGAAGCGCCGGCGCTGATAGCGCTCGACAAGCTCGACAAGGTCGGCCGCGATGGCGTGCTGCAGGAGCTGGCGCAGAAAGGCTTCAATTTCGGCGTCGGCGAGACGCTGCTCACGGCGTTGGAGCGCGCGCGCCAGCCCGGCGCGCTCGCCGACCTCGCCGCGCAGCCAGGCCCGTTCCAAGCGCCAGCACACGCGCTGCAGGAACTGTTCGCGGTCGCGGCCGAGGGACCGGCGGGCAAGCGGCTGGTGTTCGATCCGACGCTGGCTCGCGGCCTGTCCTACTACACGGGGCCGATCTTCGAGATCGCCTGCGCTGGGCTCGCGGGCTCGATGGGCGGCGGCGGCCGCTACGACAACCTGATCGGCATGTTCAAGAAGCAGCAGGTGCCGGCGGTCGGCTTCTCGCTCGGCCTCGAGCGCGTGCTGCTGGTGATGGAGGAACGCGGCATGTTCCCGCCGCTTGGCGTCGGCCCGCAGGTGCTGCTGTGCCGCATGGCCGATGTGCCGGCGGCGGCGGCGGTGCAGGTGGCGACGGCGCTGCGCAGCCAGGGGCTGCGCGTCGAAGTGTTCGCCGACACGCCGCAGATGGGCAAGCAGTTGGGTTACGCCAACACGCTCGGCGCGCCGTTCGCGGCCATCCTCGGCACGGCGGAACTGGCGGCCGGGACCGTGGCGCTCAAGCACCTGCAGAGCGGTGAACAGGTAGCGGTGGCGGTTGTCGACGTGGCGCGGCACGTGGCGCAGCGGAGTTGAGGCGGTGGGAGGGGAGCGCCGACGCCGCGACGGTTGCCCTGTCGTCGCGATGGCGTTGCCAGCCTCGCCGAGGCCAGCGCGGGCGTCAGCCAGCCATGCCGGCGCCCCAAGGCCCGCCGCGCCGCCCGGCCAACCAAGCCTCTGCGCCGTCAACCCCTCAGTGCGCCGACAGCCACGTCCGCCCGCAGCCAACCGCCACTTCGAGCGGCACGTGCAGCTGCGCCGCGCCGATCATTGCGTCGCGGACCAACTGCTCGACCGCCGACCGCTCGTCATCCGGCACGTCCAGCACCAGCTCGTCGTGCACCTGCAGCAGCAACTTCGCCTGTAGCCCGCGCTGCCGCAGGCCGGCGTGCACCGCCAGCATCGCCCGCTTGATGATGTCCGCGGCGGCGCCCTGGATCGGCGTGTTGACGGCCATGTTCTCGGCGGCGATGCGCTGCATGGCGTTGGTCGAGTCGATGTCCGGCAGCGGCCGGCGCCGGCCGAACATCGTCCAGACCTCCTTCTTCTCGCGCGCCTGCTGCAGCGAGCCATCGAGGTAGCGCTTCACGCCGGGAAGCGCCCGGAAGTACGTGTCGATGAACTTCTTCGCCTCCGGCGGCTTCATGCCGGTCTCGGCGGCGAGCCGCGAAGCGCCCATGCCGTACATCAGGCCGTAGTTGATCACCTTGGCCTGGTTGCGCAGCTCGGGCGTGACCATCGCCGGCAGCAGGCCGTGCACGATCGCGGCGGTGCGGGCGTGGATGTCCTCGCCGCGCGTGAACGACTCGACCATGGCCTTGTCGCCCGACACATGCGCCAGGATGCGCAGCTCGATCTGGCTGTAGTCCGCTGACAGCAGCTGCCAGCCCGTGCCACGCGCGACGAAGGCGCTGCGGACCTTGCGACCTTCCTCGGTGCGGATCGGGATGTTCTGCAGGTTGGGGTCTTCGCTGCTGAGCCGGCCGGTTGCGGCGACCGCCTGGTTGAGCGTCGTGTGGACGCGGTGGCTCGCCGCGTCGATCAGCGTCGGCAGGCTGTCGACGTAGGTGCCCTTGAGCTTGGTCAGCTGGCGCCACTCGAGCACCAGCTGGGGCACCTCATGGTGCTTGGCCAGCTTCTCCAGCACCTCGTGGTCGGTCTTGTACTGGCCGGTCGCCGTGCGCTTGGGCTTCTGCAGGTCAGCGAGACGGTGCACTTCGAGCTCGTCGAAGAGCACGACGCCGAGCTGCTGCGGCGAGCCAAGGTTGAACGGCTTGCCGGCGCGCTCGTGCACGCGCAGCTCCAGCGATTCGATGCGCGCTTGCATCTCGCGGGCGACGCCGGCGAGGTGGCCCTCGTCGAGCGCGATGCCTTCCCACTCCATGTCGAGCAGGACCGGCAGCAGCGGCAGCTCCAGCTCGCGGTAGATCGCCTCGACGCCGCTCGCGGTCACCTTGGCGCGCAGCGGCTCCCAGAGGCGCAGCGTCAGGTCCGCCTCCTCGCAGACGAAGTTGGCGACCAGCATTGGGTCAAGCTCGGCGAAGGTGCGCTGCTTCTTGCCTGTGCCGAGCAGTTCCTTGGCCGAGGTCTTCTTGAACGCGAACTCGCGCAGCGCCAGGGCGTCGAGGTCGTGGTCGGCGACCCCCGCGTCGCAGCAGTAGCTGGCCAGCATCACGTCGTCGACGATTCCGGCGAGCGTCAGGCCGACCGTGCGCAGCGCCGCCATCAGCTTCTTGGCGTCGTGCGCGATCTTGCGCGGGCTCGCGTCAGCGAGCCACGGCGCCAGCGCGGCGAGCGCCGCGTCGCGGCCGCCGGTCGCTGCGGCGCCGTCGAGCGGCACATACGTCGACACGCCCGGCGCCGTGGCGAACGCGAGGCCGAGAAGCCGGCGCTGGCGGATCGTCGGCCCGCTGGCCTCGGCGGCGATGGCGACATGCGGCGCCGCGCGCAGCGCAGCGAGCAGTTCGTCGAGCTCTGCCGGCGTCTTCGCCAGTCGGTACGTCTGCGCCACGTCGGCCTGCGGCGCCGGCCGGCTGGCGAGGTCCTTCAGCAGGTTGCCGAAGTCGAGGCGCTGGAAGAGCGGCCGCAGCTTCTCGGCATCCGGATGGGGGGGCGGGATGTCCTCGGGCTGCACGTCGAGCGGCACGTCGGTGTGCAGCGTGACCAGCTTGCGGCTGAGGTCGGCGAGGTGGCGGTTCTCGGCCAGCGAGGCCTTGATCGCCGGCTTCTTCACTTCGTCGAGCCGTTCGTACACGCCCGCCAGCGAGCCGAACTGCTTCAGCAGCTCGACGGCGGTCTTCTCGCCGACCTTGGGCACGCCCGGCACGTTGTCGGAGCTGTCGCCCATCAGCGCCAGCAGGTCGCCCATCGCCGTCGGCGGCACGCCCCACTTCGCCTCGCACGCGGCCGCGTCGACGATCTCGGGCTTCGCCGTCGAGCTGCGCAGGTTCCACAGCTTCACGTCGTCGTCGACGATCTGGAGGAAGTCCTTGTCGGCGGTGACCAGGAACACCTCCATGCCCGCGCGCTTGGCCCGCAGCGCCATCGTCGCGATGACGTCGTCGGCCTCGTGGCCGTCGCTGTCGATCAGCCGCAGGCCGAAGCCCTCGGTCGCCTCCTTGATGTCGGCGAGTTGCGCGACCATCTCGTCGGGCATCTTCTCGCGCGTCGACTTGTACTCCGGGTAGAGCTTGGTGCGCTCCAGGTCGGCGGTCGGGCCGTCGAAGGCGATCGCGACCGCGTCGGGCTGCTCGCGCTCGAGCAGCGCGCGCAGCGTCGTGCAGAAGCCGTAGGTCGCCGCCGTCGGCTGGCCCTCGCGGTTGGTCAGCGGCGCGCGGCCAGCGCCCTGGAAGGCGAAGAAGCTGCGGTAGGCGAGGGCCGTGCCGTCGATCAGGAAGAGGCGCTTCCGCATGCGGCGGTTGTAGCCGCGGTCCGGTCCGCGGGCCAAGTGCGGATGCGCCGCGGCGAACATGCGGCTATAGATCCAGGTCGCGTGCGAGGCGCTCTCGGCGGTGCTGCGCTGCCATCGGGGCCTCGCCATGTTCGTCCTCGTCCAGGAGATCCGCCATGCGCTTGCCCCGTTTCGTCGCGGGGGCCGTTCCCGCGCTCCTGACCGTCATCGTCCTCGCTGCGCCCGTCGCCGCCCAGACGGCGCCGTCGCCCGGCCAGTGGTTTCCCGCGCGCCACGACAGCGGCGACCACGACAATCCGACGCCGGTCGAAGGCGTGGTCTGGCGCGACATCGTCACTGCCGGCCAGGGCTCGTCGTGGCTGCGGCTCGAGTTCCAGCGCTGGAGCCTCGGCCGCGGCAGTTACCTGCGCGTCGTGTCGCTGGCCGACGGCGACTTCCAGACGCTGCACGCCGAGCACGTCGAGCAGTGGCAGTCGACGAGCGCCTACTTCAACGGCAATGCCGTGCTGCTCGAACTGGTCGCCGGACCGCGCACCAAGGGCAACCGCGTCGCCGTCGACCGCGTGCTCGCCAGCGACCTGCCCGGTGACAACAGCGAGGACTCGATCTGCGGCACGCAGGACAACCGCACGCCATCGACGAACGCCGCCGTCGGCCGCATCTTCTCGATCGGCTGCACGGGCTGGATCATCGGCAACGCGGCGGGCGGTTCGGCGACCGACAAGCTGCATCTTTCGGCGGGTCACTGCTACGGCACCGGGCAGGTGCTGCAGTTCGCGGTGCCGGCGTCCAATGCGAACTGCTCGCTGGTCATGCCGCCGGCGGCGAAGCAGTTCTCGATCGACTCCGCCAGTTCGCAGTACGTCAACGGCGGCGTCGGCAACGACTGGTGGGTCTTCCGCTGCTTCCCCAACTCGACGACCGGGCGCACGAGTTGGCAGGAGCAGGCAGCAGCCTTCACGCTGGCGACCACCGCCCCGGCGGCCGGCACGACGCTGCGCAATCACGGCTGCGGTGTCGATGGCACCAGCGCCAACAACGCCACCGGCAACAGCTGCGCGTGCGCGGCCACTGCGGGCACGGGCGCGCGCAACCAGACGCAGCAGACGCACACCGGCACGGTCAGCAGCATCTCGGGCACGGCGATCAACCACACGATCGACACCTGCGGCGGCAACTCCGGCTCGGTGCTTTCGGTCGACGCGACCGGGGTGGCCGTCGGCATCCACTCGCACGGCGGCTGCACGTCGACCGGCGGCGCCAACGCCGGCACGGCCATGACCAACTCGGGCCTGCGGGCGGCGCTGACGGCGATGGGCTCCGCTGCGCCCGCGAACGACAACTGCAGCGGCGCGGTGACGATCGGCGTTGGCGTCACCGGCGTGCTGTCGACGGCGGCGGCGACGACCTCGACGCCGGCCTTCGGCTGCGGCACCGGCGGCAAGGACCTGTGGTACCGCTACACGACCAACTGTGCTGCCACGGTGACATTCCACACCTGCTCGGCGAGCACCAACTTCGACACCGTGCTGCAGGTCTACCGCGGCAGCTGCACGTCGCTGACGTCGCTCGGCTGCAACGACGACTGGACCGGCTGCTCGTCGACCAGCCGGTCGCGCGTGCAGGTCACGGTCACGGCCGCGACCACGTTCTTCATCCGCGTCGGCGGCTACAACGGCGCGTCGGGTTCGTTCGTGCTCAACGTCGCCAACTCGACGTGTCCGTGAGCCGGCGGCGCGCCGGCGCTCACCGCGACAGCAGCTTGAGCGCCGCGAAGCCGCCGATCAGCAGCAGCGTGCCGGCGATCGTCACGAGGCCGAAGCGCTTCGCGATGAAGTCCTTGATCGGCGGCCCGAAACGGCGGAACAGCCACGCGACCAGGAAGAAGCGCGCGCTGCGGCCGACCACCGAGGCGATGACGAACATCAGCACGTTGGTGCCGAAGACGCCGGCGGTGATGGTGATCACCTTGTAGGGGATCGGCGTGAACGCGGCGACAAACACGATCCAGAAGTCGTACTGCTTGTAGAGCTCGCCGACGTGGTCGAACGTCGCCTGCGAGAAGACGTAGGTCAGGAAGAAGCCGCTGACCCACTGCAGGTCCCAGAGGAACGCGCCGATCCCGTAGCCAGCGAGCCCGCCGAGCACCGAGGCGAGCGAACACCACGCCGCGAACACGAAGCCGCGCTGGCGGTCGCCGATGCACAGCGCGATCAGCAGCACATCGGGCGGGATCGGGAAGAAGCTGCTCTCGGCGAAGCTGAGCGCGAACAGCGCCGGGATCGCGTACGGCGTCTCGGCCCAGTGCAGCACCCAGTCGTACAGGCGGCGCAGCGGGTTCTTCTTGTTCGAGGCGATCGGGGCGTCGGACATGGTCGGTGGCGGCGGAGTGGGCGCAGGCCGTCAAGCCGGCCGCAACTCGTGGACGTCGAGCACGACTGGGCCCTCTTCGCCGCTGCGGGCGAGGCGCGGGCTGAACACGACGGTCCAGGGGCCCTTGTCGCGGCAGAGCTCGTCGAAGCGACGGTGCCCACGCAGCACGCGCGCTGGCAGGATCACGCCGCCTTCGACGAGGCGCAGGCGCGCGTCGAACCCACGCGCGTCGAGGCTCGGCAGCCCGACCGAGCGCACGCCGTCGGCGCGAAAGCGCGGCCGCGGCGCGCCGTTGCCGAACGGGCCGAGCTGGTCGAGCTTGCGGATCGTGTGCGGGTCGAGCTCGGCGAACGTGGCGGCGCCGTCGACGGCGACCGTCGCCGTCTCCGGCGTCAGTTCCGTGCAGGCGACCTGGAAGCGCGCCTTGAAGGCTTCGAAGCGGTCAAGGCGCACTTCGAGTCCGGCGGCGGCGGCGTGGCCGCCGTGGGCGATGAGGTGCTCGCCGCAGGCGGCGAGCGCGTCGCGCAGGTTGACGCCGGACGAGCAGCGGCCGGAGCCGCGGCCGACATCGCCGCGGAAGGCGACGAGAAGGGCCGGCTTGCCGGTCGCCTCGGCGACGCGCGCGGCGACGATGCCGAGCACGCCGGGATGCCATTGGTCGCTGCCGAGCACGACGGCGGGGCCGGTCTCCTTCGCCGCCAGCTGCAGGGCCTCGTCCTGCATCTGGCGCTCGACGCGCCGGCGCTCCTCGTTGTGGCGCTCGAGCACCTTGGCGGCTTCCTGGGCCTCGCGCAGGCCGGGCGCGCACAACAGCTGCACGGCGTCGTTGCCGTGGCCGACGCGGCCGGCGGCGTTGATCAGCGGCGCCAGGCGGAAGGCGATGTCCTCGACGTCGGCGCCGCGGTGTTGCAGGCCGGCGGCGTCCATCAGCGCGCGCACGCCGGGGTTGCGGCTTTGCGCGAGGCTGCGCAGGCCGTGGTGCACCATCGTGCGGTTCTCGCCGCGCAGCGGCGCGACGTCAGCGACGGTGCCGAGCGCGACGTAACCCATCGCGTCGAGCAGGAACTCGGCGAACTCGGCGCTCTGCAGCAGGTTCCGGCTCAGCGAGCCGGCGAGCGCTGTGGCGAGGCGGAAGGCGACGCCGCAGCCGGCGAGGTCGCGGTCGGGGTAGCCGGCGTCGGGCAGGCGCGGGTTGAGCACCGCGTAGGCAGCGGCGACGTTGTCGTTGGTGCCATGGTGGTCGGTGACGATGACGTCGATGCCGGACTGCTGCAGCTCGGCGATCGGGCCGACGGCGTTGGTGCCGTTGTCGACCGAGATCACCAGTTTGTGGCCGCCCTGCTTCACGGCGTCGACGCTGGCGCGCGAGAACGAGTAGCCGTCCTTGCGGTCAGGGATGAACGGCTTGCTGGTCGCCGACACCAGGCGGAAAAACTTGTGCAGCAGCACGGTGCCGCTGATGCCGTCGACGTCGTAGTCGCCGTGGATCAGGATCGACTCGCCGTTGCGCAGCGCCTGGCGGATGCGGTCGACTGCCTTCGGCATGGCGCGGAAGGCGAACGGATCGTGCAGCGACGCGAGGTCGGGCCGCAGGTGGCGCTTGACCGCCTCGGGCGAGTCGAGGCCGCGCGCCATCAGGGCGCGCACCAGCAGCTCGGGCAGCCCGACGGTCCGCGCCAACGCCTGTTCGCGCGGATCCGGCTCAGGCGGCTTCGGGGCGGTGCTGGGCATGCGGGCGCGGTATGGTAGCCGCGGCTTCCGTCATGCCCAGAACCGACTCCGACCGTTCGCAGGCCCTGCGGCACTTGCCGCCTGTCGACCAGATCCTGCGTCTGGACGCGCTCGCCGGCTGGCCGCGGCCGCTGCTGCTGCGCGAGGCGCGCGCCTGGCTGGACGCCGCGCGCGCGGCGGCGCT
>VGZG01000096.1 GCA_016872675.1 Planctomycetota bacterium | reverse complement strand
CGGCCGCCGTCGCGGCGCCGCGCGCCGCTGCGGCGCTAGCGGTGCTCGCGTGCGTCGGCGGCTGGTGGGCGACGACGGCGCCCGCGGTCGGCGCCGGCGAGCGCACGCTCGCGCACGGCGGTGGCGAGGCCATCGTCGCGGTGCGCGATGATGGCAGCCGTCGGTGGCGCGCCGGCGATGGCGTGCGCGGCGTCGCCGGCACCGAGCGCGTCGGCGCGGCGTTGGCGACGACCTTGGCGTTCGCCGCGACGCGGACGGGCGATCGCGTGCTCGCGCTCGGCGACGCCATCGCGTTGGCGTCCGCGTTGGCGGCCCTGGAGGGGCGCGTCGTCGACGCCGTCGACGATCGCATGATGGCGGTGAGCTTGCGCGCCGCCATGGCGAGCGATGGCGGCGTGCCGGTGGCGCCGCCGGTCGGTGCCCGCGGCGATGCGTTGGTCGCGGCGTTGCGTCGGCTGCCGACCGGGGCGCGGCAGGCAATCGTCGTTGGCGTGCTGCCAACGCCGGCTGCTCCGTTGGCGACCGAAGCGGGCCAGCGCGAACTCGCGCGCGTCGCCGCCGGCGGCGTCATCGCGCAACCGTTCGCGCCGTCGGTCATGGCGCCGGCGTTCTTGGCGACTTGGCTGGCGCGCGCCGCCGCGGCGTTCCCGCAGACGGCGGTCTTCGTCGTTGGCGACGACGCCGTGCTGCTTAGCGGCGCGCGACTGCCGTCCTGGTCGGCCGTGGACGCGCCTTGGCCGGCCCGACTGCGCTGGCTCGCGCATAGCGCCCATCTCGGCGGCGCCGACGATCTCGCCGCGGCGTGCGCCGGCGGACTCGACCGCGAAGCCCTGGCAGCCGGAGCATCGGGCGCCACCGACGCAGCGATGCTGCTGCGCCAGGCATGCCGGCGCGAAGACGATCTGACGCCGCGTGGCTCGCTGTTGCCCACCTGGCGGGCGCAACGGGACGCGCTCGCCGCCGCGACGGCTCGCGTGCGCGCGCTGCCCGGCGACGCCGGTGGCCGCGCCGAGGCCGTGGCGATCGCGGCGCGCTTCCTGCCGATCGGCGCGCCGCGCGCTGAACTGCAGGCCGCGCTCGGCCTCGTCGGTTCGGACGGCGTGCCGCTGGTCGAGCCGGCGCTCGCGGCGCGGCGCGCGGCGGCGATCGCGCCGACGCTGTTCGAGCGCACGCCGGCGGCGCTCGCGGCCTTGCCGCGGCCGACGACTGCCGTCGGCCCGCTCGAAGATCTAGCAGCGCTGCCCGGCCCGGCCCGCCTTGCTACGCTCGCTGCCGGCGACGAGCCGCTGGCCGTGGCGCTGCGCGCGCGCTTTCCGTCGGCGTGCGCCCGCGCGTTCGTCGCGGCGCTGGCCGAAGGTCCGCTGTCGCTGGGCGCGCAGCAGGCGCTGCGCGAACTCGCCGATCCCTTCGTGCTGCGCGAAGCGGCAGCGGTCCTGGCGCCGGCTGGCAGGCTGCGGGAAGTGCTCGGCCTGTGGCGCGGCGGCTTGCCGATGCCGGCGGCGCTGACGGCGTTGGCGCGCGGCGACGCCGACGACCAGCGCGCGCTCGCGGTGGCATTGGCTGGCCGACGCGAGCCGTCGTGCGCGCCCGCGCTCGCCGAACTGCTGTGCGCCGACGAACCAACGGCGTTGGCGCTGGCCGCGACTGCGCTCGAGCAGTTGTTCCCAGGCGTCGTGGCGTTCGACCCGACGGCGCCGCTTTCCGAGCGACGCGCAGCGGCGGATCGGGTCCGTTCCCTGCATAATCGCGCGCCATGATGGACGCTTCGGTCGCGGAACTCGTGCAATTGGTGGCGGGTCGCCTCGTTGGCGACGGCGCGCGCCGCATCGTCGGCCTCGGCGACCTGCGCACCGCTGGCCCCGACCGCATCGGCTTCGTGCGCGACGCCCGCTACGCCGCCGTCGCCAAGGTGACGCGCGCCGGCGCACTGTTGACCGAGGACGAACTCGTCACGTCGGCCAGCCAGATCGTCGTCGACGACGTCGACGTCGCCTATGCCAAGGTCGCGCTGCGCTTTCACCCGGTGCCGCGCGCCGTCCGCCACGAGATCCATCCGACCGCGGTCGTCGATCCGGCGGCCGTGCTCGAGGAGCCGGTGGCCATCGGCCCGCGCGCGGTGATCGGCAAGAGCCGCATCGGCGCCGGCACGGTGATCGGCGCGGGCGTCGTCGTCGGCGATGACTGCACGATCGGCTGTGACTGCTTCTTCCATCCCAACGCGACCGTCTACGCCGGCGTGCAGATCGGCCAGCGCGCGCTGGTGCACGCCAACGCGGTGCTCGGCAGCGACGGCTTCGGCTACGCCCGCGAGGGCTCCCGCTGGATCAAGGTGCCGCAGCTCGGCGCGACGGTGATCGACGAGGACGTCGAGATCGGCGCCGGCACGACGATCGATCGCGCCACGCTCGGCGTCACCCGCATCGGCGCGCGCACCAAGATCGACAATCTGTGCCACATCGCGCACAACTGCACGATCGGCCAGGACGTGGCGATCGCCGCCAACTGCGGCATCGCCGGCTCGACGACCATCGGCGATCGCTGCGTCATCGCCGGCAACGTCGGCATCAGCGGCCATCTGAACATCGGCGCCGACGTGCGCCTCGGCGGCGGCACGGTCGTGCTCAAGGACGTCACCGAGCCCGGCGACTACATGGGCCATCCGCTGCTGGAGAAGCGGCGCTTCCTGCGTCTGCTGCGCGTGCTGCGCGGTCTCGTGCCCGGTCGCGGCGACGGCGACATGTAGGCCGCGCGCGGAGCCGCCACCCGGCTCCTCGTTCGCCGACGGCGGTCTTCGGCGCAGCCGCGTCGGCCCCGGCGGCCGGGCCAACGCTGGCGCAGGCGAACCGCGTGAAGCCGCTGCTGCCGCCCCCAGGTCGCCGTCAGCGCCCGAGCCACTCGGCGAGCCGGTCGCGGATCGCCGCCGCGATCTGTTCGCGCGTGGCGCGGTACTCGTCGAGGTCGCCGCCATACGGATCGGCGATGTCGTGGCCATCCGGGCGCAGCAGCGCGACTTTGGCCTTCGCCGACGGCAGCTTGGCCAGCACCGCGCGCGCGTGGCTGGCGGCCAGGCAGTAGACGCGGTCGGCGCGCTCGATCGTCGCCCGGTCGACCATGCGGCTCTGGTGTGCCGACAGGTCGAAGCCGATCTCGGCGGCGGCGGCGAGGCTGCCGACGCTCGCCGGCATGCCGTCCAGCGCGCCGGTGCCGGCGCTGGCGAACGCGAGGCCGCAGGCCAGCACGTCTTCGACGGGCACGTCAAGCGCGCGCGCACACAGGTCGCGCGCCAGCGCTTCGGCGAGCGGCGAGCGGCAGGTGTTGCCCGTGCAGACGAACACGATGCGCTGCGCGGCGGTGTGTAGCGTCTCCGCGGCGGTGAGGATGCCTTCGCGCAGCACCTCAAGGCGCGGACCCGTTCGGCGCACGACGGTGGTTGGCGTGCCTAGTGGCGACGGCCCGTCGTCGACCACCAGCGCGTCGCGCATGCTCAGGCGCGCCGCTAACGCCGCCGCGTCGCGCAGCGGCGCGCCATCGTCGCCGGGCACGGCGGCGAGCCACAGCGGCGCGCCGTACGCGGCGAGGACCGCGTGCGTGAAGTCGTGCGCTGGCACGCGCACGCCGACGGGTTGTCCGTCGCGGCCGGGCAGGATCACGGCGAGAGGCCCCGGCCAGTAGCGGTCGAGCAGGCGCGCGACCTGCGGCGGCATCACCGGCCACAGCGCTTCGCCGGCGGCGCGGTCGGCGACATGCCAGACGAACGGCTGGTCGGCCGGCCGCCGTGTCGCTTCGCGCAGCGCCGCGACCGCCGCGGGGTCGTCGGGCCGCGCTGCGAGGCCATATGCCGACTCCGTCGGCAGCGCCACCAGCGCGCCGGCGCGTAGCGCGGCGACCGCCTCGTCGCGCAGGCGCGCGCGGTCGGCGGTGCGCAGATCGTGCCGGCGGACGGGCATGCGCGGACCATACCGGTGATACCGGGGGAAACCCCTGCGCAGGCGAGCATTCCGCCGGGTCGCTGCCTATCGTCGCGCGGCCGATGGCCACGCCGGCACGCGAAGGTCGACAATCTTGGATCCGCACCGAGCGCCTCGCCCAATTGGGCACGCTGCTCGCCGGCTTCGCGCACGAGGTGCGCAATCCGCTCTCCACGATCGGCCTCAACCTGCAGCTGGTGCTCGAAGACTTCCGCGAGCCGGAGACGCCGCGCGACAAGCGCACGCAGAAGCGCCTCGCCACCGTCGAGGGCGAGGTCCGGCGCCTGCAGAAGATTCTCGAGGAGTTCCTCAGTTTCGCGCGCGCGCCCGAGCCGAAGCCCCAGCCGACGCCGCTCAATGACAGGCTGCAGGCGTTCGTCGACTTCCACGAGCCCGAGATCAAGGAGCACGGCCTGTCGCTGCGTTTCTACCCGGGCGCGGGCGTCGGCCTCGTGCCGGTCGACTGGGATCATCTGCAGGCGGCGGTCGGCAACCTGCTGCGCAACGCCATGGAAGCCACGCCGGTCGGCGGGCAGATCCTGATCTCGACCGTCATCGACGGCAACGATGCGCTGGTGCGCGTCACCGACACCGGCGCTGGCATCGCGCCCGACGTGCAGGCGCGCGTGTTCGAGCCTTACTTCAGCACCAAGAAGACCGGCACCGGCCTCGGGCTGCCGACCGTGCGGCGCGTCGTCGAGGAGCACGGCGGCGCGCTGACCATGGAGTCGGAGCTCGGCAAGGGCACGCAGTTCACCATGCGCCTGCCGGCCCGCTCGGCCCGGGCGGGCGCGGAGCAGAAACCATGACGGATCCCATCCTGGTCGTCGACGACGACGACGCGCTGCGCGACGCGCTCGTTGCCGCGCTCGCGAGCCTTCCCGTCGCCATCACCGCTGCCGCCAGCGGCGCCGAGGCCGTGGCGATTCTCGGCGAGCGCCGCTTCGCCGTCGTTGTCACCGACTTGGTGATGAAGGGCGTCGACGGCTTCGCCGTGCTGGCGGCGGCCAAGCAGAACTACGCCAACTGCCGCGTCGTGATGCTGACCGGCCATGGCAGCCGCGACGTCGCCGTGCAGGCGATGGAGAAGGGCGCGACGTACTACGTCGAGAAGCCGGTCGACCTCGCCGACCTGCGCGCCAAGGTCAAGAAGTCGCTCGAGGACCACCAGAAGGACGTCGCCTACGACGAGCTGAAGGGCCAGGTCGAGCGCAGCTTCGGCATCGAGGGCATCGTCGGCCAGGACCCCAAGATGCAGCGCATGCTGTCGCTGGTGCGGCAGATCGCCGGCACCGCCGCTTCGGTGCTGATCCTCGGGTCGTCGGGCACCGGCAAGGAGCTGGTCGCGCGCGCCGTGCACAACCTGTCGCCGCGGGCGAAGAAGCCGTTCGTCGCCATCAACTGCGGCGGCATGAGCGAGGGCACGATCGAGAGCGAGCTCTTCGGTCACGTGAAGGGCGCCTTCACCGGCGCCGTCGCCGACCGCGAGGGCAAGTTCGAGTACGCCAACGGCGGCACGTTGCTGCTCGACGAGGTCGGCGAGATGCCGCTGCCGACGCAGATCAAGCTGCTGCGCGTGCTCGAGGAGCGCGCAGTCACGCGGCTGGGCGACAACCGTTCGCGGCCGGTCGACGTGCGCGTGCTGGCGGCGACCAACGCCGACCTGATCCAGAAGGTCAAGGACGGCAGCTTTCGCCAGGACCTCTATTTCCGCCTCAAGGTCGTGACCGTCGACCTGCCGGCGCTGCGCGAGCGCCGCAGCGACATCAAGCTGCTGATCGACCACTTCCTCAAGCACTTCACCAAGGCGCACGGCAAGGACGTCGAGTCGATCGACCGCGACGCGCTGGTGGCGCTGGTGCAGTACGACTGGCCGGGCAACGTGCGCGAGCTGCGCAACGCCGTCGAGTCGATGGTGGTGCGGGCCAAGGGCAACATCCTGACGCGCGCCGACCTGCCACCGGAGATCTGGGCGCCGCTGCCGGTCGATCAGGACGGCTGGCAGTTCCTCGCCGGCCGCACGTGGCAGGACGTCGAGCGCAACCACATTCGCGTGTCCCTGGAACTCTGCGGCGGCAACCGCCTCAAGGCCGCCAGGTCGATGGGGCTGTCCGAGCGCACCCTGTACCGGAAGATCAAGGAGTACGGGCTGTAGGGGGCGCCGCGGCGCGACCCGTTGGCCGTGGCCCCTCTCCCGACTACAGTTCCCGCCCCGCCATGAGCGAATCCCCCGCCAAGTCCGCGATGCAGGATGGCCTTGCCTTCGAACGACCGCTGAACGAGCTACAGAACAGGATCGACGAGCTGCGCAAGCTCAATGTCGGCTCCCACCTGGAGCTGACCGGCGAGATCGAGGCGCTGGAGGAGCGCCTGAAGAAGCAGACCGCCGAGGTGTACGCCCAGCTCAGCCCGTGGGAGCGCGTCAACGTCGCTCGTCACGCCGAGCGACCGCTGACATCGGACTACATCCAACTGATGCTCGACGACTTCGTCGAGCTGCACGGCGACCGCGTGTTCGGCGACGACCGCGCGATCGTGACCGGGCTGGCGTCGATGGGCGGGGTGCGGTTCCTGCTGGTCGGCCACCGCAAGGGCAAGACGGTCAAGGACCGCCTCGCCTGCAACTTCGGCTGTGCCCACCCGGAGGGCTACCGCAAGGCCATGCAGAAGATGCGCATGGCCGAGAAGTGGAAGCTGCCGATCGTGACCTTCATCAACACGCCGGGCGCCTACCCGGGCATCGGCGCCGAGGAGCGCGGCCAGGCCTCCGCGATTGCGCGCAACATCCTGGAGATGTTCGACCTCAAGGTGCCGATCATCAGCGTCGTCATCGGTGAGGGCGGCTCGGGCGGCGCGCTCGGCATCGGCGTCGGCGACCGCGTCGGCATGCTGGAGAACAGCTACTACTCGGTGATCTCGCCCGAAGGCTGCGCCGCGATCCTGTGGAAGAGCGGCGACAAGGCGCCCGAGGCCGCCGAGGCGCTGAAGCTGACCAGCAAGGATCTGCTGCGCCTGGGCCTCGTCGACAAGGTGATCGACGAGCCCGCCGGCGGCGCGCACCGCGACCAGAAGGGCGCCGTCGAACGCGTGAAGGCGCAGATCCTGGGGTGGCTGCAGGAGTTGCAGGCGTTGCCGACGGCGGAGCTCTTGGAACAGCGCTACCGCAAGTTCCGCGGCATGGGCCAGCCGCTGCCGGGCTGAGGATCCGCGCGGCCCCGGGCCGGCGATCCTCCGGCCGATGGCGGGGGGCCACTGCGCCCAAGGGCGTCTGGCGGGAGGCTTCGTCGCGCTGCATCGTAGTGGCGCGTCTGCCGGGCAGTGCCCGGCGACTCCACCGCCATGATCGACCTTCGTCCGCTGTTTCTCTCGGGCGCCGCGTTCGCGGCCGGCCTCTCCGCCCAGGACCCCAAGCCCCAGGAGCCGGCGAACCCGCCGCCGGCGAAGGCCGAGACGCCAGCGCCGAAGCCCGACGTCGAGACGCTGGTGCGCGACCTCGGCAGCGAGCGCTTCCGCGCCCGCCTCGACGCCGAGCGGGCGCTGCGCGAACTCGGCGAGGCTGCCGTGCCGGCGCTGCAGAAGGCGGCCGAGGCCAGCGATGACACCGAGGTGCAGTGGCGGGCGCGGCGCGTGCTGCGCCAGATCGAGGCCGGCAAGGGCGACGCCGGGCTGGTGCCGCGCGCTCGCGCCGACGAGCCGGCCCCGCCGGCCGGCGCGGCGGAGCCGCAGGGCCAGCGGCCCTGGCAATGGCGCGACCTCGCGCGCGATCAGTTCGAGTCGCTGTTCGAGCGGTTGGAGCGCGAGTTCGGCGTCGACGTCCCGCGGGCGCGTTTCTTCGACGACGACTTCTTCCAGGACCTGCAGGAGCAGATGAAGGCGGGCGGTGGCCGCTCGCAGGGCATGTCGATGCAGATCGGCCCCGACGGCGCCGTGCGCGTCGAGGTCGAGGTGCGCGGCGCCGACGGCAAGGCCGAGAAGAAGGTCTACGAGGCGCCGGACATGGACTCGTTCCAGAAGCAGCACCCGGGCGTGCTGCAGCGCAACGGCGTCGGGTTCGCCTTCCCGGGCGGCGGCATGGGTTGGTTCCGCGGCTTCGGCGGCCAAATGCCGCTGATGGCACCGCCGCCGGTCACCGGCCGCGCGCGCGCCGACCAGCGCGCGCCGGACGTCCTCGTCGAGCCGGCCGAACCGATCGCGCCGCCGGCGGGCAAGCGCCTCGGCGTCACCGTGCGCGACGAGGTGCCGCCGGACGTGCGCGCGTACCTCGACCTCGACGACGGCGTCGGCCTGATGGTCGAACGCGTGCAGGACGGCTCGCTGGCGCAGGCGCTCGGCCTGCAGCGCGGCGATATCGTCACGCGCGTCGCCGGCAAGCCGGTCGGCGCGCCTGCGGACGTGCAGGACGCGCTCGGCGCGGTGGCCCAGGGCGCCGAGATCGAGGTCGACTTCGTTCGCAAGGGCGCGACCAGGACCGCCAAGGCGCCGAAGGCCGAGGCGGTCGAGCCGCCGGCCGCGAAGCCGGCGCAGCCGCTGAAGAAGCGCGTCCGCAAGCCGGACGACGAGTCGATCCGCTGACGCGATGGCCCGGTCAGCCGCCGGCGGCGTCGAGGTGGCGCAGGCGCAACTGGCCGCAGGCAGCCGAGCGGTCGGCGCCGCGCTGGCGGCGGACCGTGACCTTGAGGCCGCCCTGGCGCAGCGCTTCGGCGAAGGCGTCAACGCGCGGCGACGACGGCCGACGCAGGCCGCGGTCGCGCGCGAGTTCCTCGACCGGGTTCCACGGGATCAGGTTGACCGTGCACGGCAGCGCGCCGAGCGTCTCGACCAGCGCTTGCGCGTCCTGCGGGCGGTCGTTGCGGCCTTCGAGCAGGACGACTTCGTAGGTGACCTCGCGGCCCTTCTGGCCAAAGTAGCGGTGGGCCGCGGCGACGATTTCGCGCACCGGCGCGCTGGCGGTCGGCACCAACTGCTTGCGCAGCGTGTCGTCGGCGGTGTGCAGCGATACGGCGAGGTTGTACGACGGGTCGGCGGCGGCGAAGCGTTCCATCTGTCGCGGGTAGCCGGATGTGCTGACGGTGATGCGGCGCGCGCCCATGCCGATGCCATGCGGGTCGTGGATGCGCTGCAGTGCTGGCAGCAGGGCGTCGAGGTTGAGCATCGGCTCACCCATGCCCATGACCACGAGGTTGGTCAGCTGGCGGCCGTCCGGCAGGCGCGAGCGCGCCAGCAGCACCTGCTCGACGATCTCGCCAGCCGTCAGGTTGCGGCGCACGCCGAACATGCCCGAGGCGCAGAACACGCAAGCAACCGGGCAGCCGACCTGCGATGACACGCACAGCGTCGTGCGGTCGCCGTCGGGAATGATCACGCACTCGACGGTCTCGCCGTCCGCGAGGCGCGCGAGCAGCTTCTGCGTGCCGTCGTCGGCGTCGTCGGCCTTCGCCAGCGCGGCGCCGCGCACGGTGAAATCGGCGGCCAGCGCCTCGCGCAGCCGCTGCGGCACGTTGCGCATCGCCGCGAAGTCGACGACGCCGTGCTTCCAGACCCAGTGCGCGACCTGGCGCGCCTGGAAGGCCTGGCCGCCACGCGCCGTGACGGCGGCCTGCAGTTCGGCGTCGGTGACTTCGGTCAGCGCGCGCATCGGCACGGTCGGAGGTCGGCGGCCCCGCTCAGGCTGAGTCGCGCTTGCGGCGGCTGGCGTCACTGCGCCGTTGCAGGCGCTCGCGCACGTAGTCGCCAGTGATCACGACGCGCTCGCCCTTGCGGGTGCCGATCTCGAAGCGAAGGTCGAGCAGCACCTCCTCGAACATCGAGCGCAGCGAGCGCACGCCGGTCTCGCGCTGCATCGCCTCGTCGGCGAACACGCTGAGCGCCTCGTCGGTGAACTCGAGCTGGCAGCTGTCGAGCTCGAACACCGCCTTGTACTGGCGGACGAGCGCGTTCTTCGGCTGCGTCATCACGTTGAGGATCTCGTCGCGCGTCAGCGACCGCATCGGCACGACGACCGGCAGGCGGCCGACGAACTCGGGGATCATGCCGAAGTCGATCAGGTCCTTCTGGTCGAGGTGGGGGATCAGGCGGTCGCGCTCACGCAGGCTGGTGACGAGGTCGAGCTCGGGCGTCGGCAGGCCGTCGTCGTCCTGGCCGAAGCCGATGACCTTCTGGCCCAGGCGCCGCGCGATGTACTGCTCGATGCCGGTGAACGTGCCGCCGACGATGAACAGGATGTGCTCCGTGTTGACCTGGATGTAGCTCTGCTCCGGGTGCTTGCGGCCGCCCTGCGGCGGCACGTTGGCGACCGTGCCCTCGAGGATCTTCAGCAGCGCCTGCTGCACGCCCTCGCCGCTGACGTCGCGCGTGATCGACACGTTGGATGTGGTGCGGCCGATCTTGTCGATCTCGTCGATGTAGACGATGCCCTGCTGCGCGCGCTCGACGTCGAAGTTGGCGTTCTGTAGCAGGCGGAGCAGGATGTTCTCGACGTCCTCGCCGACGTAGCCGGCCTCGGTCAGCGTCGTCGCGTCGGCGATCGCGAACGGCACGTCGAGGATCTTGGCGAGCGTGCGCGCGAGCAGCGTCTTGCCCGAGCCGGTCGGGCCGACGAGCAGGATGTTGCTCTTCTCGAGCTCGAGTTCGGGGTTGTGGAAGCGCGAGTGGAGGCGGCGGTAATGGCCGTAGACGGCGACCGACAGCACCTTCTTCGCTTGCTCCTGGCCGACGACGTATTCGCTGAGCCGCTTCATCATGTGCTCGGGCGATGGGACCTTGTCCTTCATGACGAGGTCCTTCAGGAACGTCGGCGCGGCGCCGCCGGCTCCCGACTTCTGCTTCTTGTCCTCGTCTTTGAGGATCGTGTTGCAGATGTCGATGCACTCGTTGCAGATGTAGATTCCGGGCGGCCCGGAGATCAGCGATTGCACGTGGTGGCGCGATTTCTCGCAGAACGTGCAGCGCTCGACGGTCTTGCCCTTGGAAGCCATGTTGGTCCGGATGCGGGAGTGGACCTCGTATTGTAGCTGACTGCGGTCGACGGCGCGCGGGTATGGCGGCCGACTTTCGCCGGCCGCGTGTCATGCGGCACGCCGTGACGGCGGCCCCGCCGCGCAGCGGCCCCGCCGCCCAGCGGCCCAGCGGCCCAGCGGCCCAGCCGCGCAGCGGCCTAGCGGCCCAGCCGCCC
>VGZG01000095.1 GCA_016872675.1 Planctomycetota bacterium | reverse complement strand
AGCGGCTAGAACTACCGGCTTCGCACCGTCCGATCCCGCCTGATGTCGCCGCTCGAACCCTTCCTGCTCGAACGCATCATGCTGCCCAAGGTCTGGGGTGGCCGGATGCTGGCGAAGGTGCCTGGCATCGCGTTGCCGCCCGACATCGACGTCGGCGAGACGTGGGAACTGTACGACCGACCGGAGGGCAGCAGCCGGTTGCGCGGCCGCACGACGACGCTCGCCGACCTGATGGCGTTGGCGCCCGACAAACTGCTCGGCCAGGGTGTCGCGCCGGCGCACGGCGGGCGCTTCCCACTGATGCTGAAGTTCCTCGACGCACGCGAGGCGCTGTCGGTCCAGGTGCACCCCGACGACGCGAAAGCCGTGCTCGACGGCGACAGCGGCAAGAACGAGGCCTGCGTCGTGTTGCACATCGGACCGGCCGCGCGCTTCGCCCGTGGCCTCAAGCCCGGCGTCGACCGCGCGCGCTTCCTCGCCGCAGTCGGCACGCCGCAGCTCGAGGAGTTGCTGTGGAGCTTTCGGCCCGAGGTCGGCGACACCATTCACATCCCGCCTGGCACTATCCATGCGATCGGTCCGGGGCTCGTCGTGTTCGAGGTACAGCAGAACAGCGACCTTACGTACCGTATGTACGACTGGGGTCGCGGCCGCGAGATGCATGTCACCAAGGCCGTTGGCGTCGCCGACGCCACGCCGTCGGCGGCGCGCCCCGTCGTCGTGCCAACGCCGCTCGCCGACGGTGGCACCGAGCTGATCGCGACGCGCGACTTCTGCGTCCGTCGCTACGCCCTGCGCCAGCGCTTCGAAATGCGTCCCGAGGGCCGCTTCTGCACCGTCACGGTCGTCGCCGGCACCGGCACGCTGTGGTGGCCCGGCGAGCGCGTCAATGGCACGCTTGCGCTGGCCACCGGCGACACCGCGCTGGTGCCCGCCTGCTGCCGGCGCATTGACCTGATCCCCAACGAATCCATGAACGTCCTCGTCTGCGCCCCTGGTGTCCGCTGATGGCCCGCCGACACGTCGATCGCAAACCCGGCGAACGCTTCCATCGCAGCGGCGACCGCGGCCCCGGCGGCTACCGCGGCCCGAAGGGTGATGGCCCCGGCAGTCGCGGCTCAGAGGGGCGCGGCCCGCAAGGCCGTGGCCCGCATGACCGCCCGCTGCGCGGCAGCAAGCGTCGCCAGCAGGGCCTGATCGTCACGCCGGCTGGCGCACCCGAGGCCGGCGCCAAGGACGGCAAGGTTCGGCTCAACCACTTCCTCGCCATGAGCGGCGTCTGTAGCCGGCGCGCTGCCGACGAACTGATCGTCACCGGCCGCGTCGAGGTCAACGGCAAATTGTGCACCGAGCTCGGCACACGCATCGACCCGCAGCAGGACGACGTGCGCTTCGATGGCTCGCGCGTGCAGCCGGAGCGGCTGACGTACGTGCTGTTCAACAAGCCGAAGAACGTCGTCTGCACCAACGCCAGGCACGAGCAGAAGAAGCGCGTCATCGACTTCCTGCCGATGGTCAAGGGTCGCCTGTACACGGTCGGCCGCCTCGACCTCGACAGCGAGGGGCTGATTCTGTTGACCAACGACGGCAGCTTCGCGCTGGAGATGACGCACCCGCGCTACGGCGTGCCCAAGCTGTACGCCGTGCTGGTGCGCGGCCGCGTCGAGCAGCGCGACGTCGACAAGGCGCGCGGCGGCGTGTGGCTCGCCGAGGGCCCGACGTCGGGCATGAACGTCAAGGTCGAGCGCACCGGCAAGGACCGCACCTACATGAAGGTGACGCTGCGCGAGGGCAAGAACCGCGAGATCCGCCGCGTGTTCGCCAAGCTCGGCTACCCGGTGATCGAGCTCAAGCGCATCCGCATCGGCGAACTCAACCTGCATGGGCTCTCGCCGGGCGAACACCGATTCCTGCAGAAGCACGAGGTCGAGGCCCTGCGCGCGACGGCGCGCTCGGCGGGCTCGGAACAGCAGATGAGCGAGGAGTGAACGAGATGGACGCGATGACGACGACGATGCTGCCCGACGTCGAGGTGGTCGAGCTGGACAACGGCTTCAAGGCCCTGCTCGTCGCGCGCGGTCCGCTGCCGGTGGTCGCCAGCGTGCTTTGGTACCGCGTCGGCTCGCGCGACGAGCGCACCGGCGAGACCGGCGTCTCGCACTTCCTCGAACACATGATGTTCAAGGGCACCGAGGCGTTCGCCAAGGGCCAGATCGATCTGCAGACCAGCAAGATGGGCGGCAGCAACAACGCCTTCACCGACAACGACGGCACCGCGTACTACTTCACGCTCGCCGCCGATCGCTGGGAGAAGGCGCTCGAGATCGAGGCCAGCCGCATGCGCGACTGCCTGCTCGACCCGCAGGAGTTCGCCAGCGAGAAGAACGTGGTCCTCGAGGAGCTGGCGATGGGCGAGGACGACCCGTGGCGGCCGCTCTACCAGGCCACCGAGTCGCTGCTCTACCAGGTCCACCCGTACCACCACCCGGTGATCGGCTGGCGCGAGGACCTCGAGCGCCTTTCCGCGCAACAGATGCGCGACTACTACCGCCGCAACTACGGCCCCAACCGCGCGTTCCTCGTCGTCGTTGGCGCCATCGACAGGTCGCGCACAGCCCAGCGCATCCGCGAGCTGTTCGGCCAGCTGCCGCGCGCGACCGAGCGCGAGGCGCCGATCCAGGAGCCGACGCAATTGGGCGAGCGCCGCGCGACGCTGCGTACGCCGCACTCGGTCACGCGCCTGTGCATCGGCTTCCGCACCTGCCGCATGGGCTCCCGCGACGACTACGCGCTGGACGTGTTGTCGCACGACCTCGGCAACAGCAAGAACAGTCGCCTCTACCGCCGCCTCGTGCGCGAGCACGAGCTGGTCACCGAGGTCAGCGTCATGAACGAGACGCGCCAGGACCCCGGCTCGCTGCTGATCCTGTGCGAGCTCCGCGACGGCGTCAGTCCGGCCGAGGTTGAGCGCGCCATCCGCGAGGAGATTCACCGACAGCAAGAAGAAGGCATCGCCAAGAAGGACAGGGAGCGCATCCTGGCGCAGATCCGTGCGTCGTTCCTGTTCCAAGACGAGTCGGTGCTCGACCTGGCGATGAAGCTTGGCCGCTTCGAGGCCGGCACGCCCGCCGGTTACCGCACGCTCGCCGACGTGTTGCCGACGTACGAGTCGCTGTCGCAGAAGGAGCTGCGCGACGTCGCGCAGCGCTACCTCGACTTCGATCGCGCCGCGGTGGTCTGGGCGGTGCCCGGCGACAAGGCGGCCAAGGCCGGCGGCAAGCCCAGCAATGCCGGCAAGCCGAAGAAGGCCAAGGCGGCGCCGCCGGCCGAGGCCGCGGCAGCGGCGGCCGGCAAGCGCAAGGCCAAGAAGAAGGGCAAGCGCGCATGAGCCACCCGATCCGTCTCGAGGTCGCCGAGCGTGAGCTCGGCACCGGACTGACGCTGATGGCCGTGCGCAACCCCGGCGTGCCGACGTTCGCCTGCGCGATGTCGCTCGACATCCGCGCCGCCGACGAGCCCGACGACGCGCCCGGCCTCGCCAACCTCGTCGGCGAGTGCCTCGACGAGGGCACGCGCCACTACGACGCGCTCGAGCTCGCCGCCGCGGCCGAGCGCATCGGCGCGGTGATGGAGGGCAACCACCGTGGCGGCGTCGTCATGTGCCCGGCCGTCGCCCAGAAGGACGCCATCGCGCTGCTGACCGAGATGACGCTCGCGCCGCAGTTCCCCGGTCGCGAGGTGCGCCGCGTTCAGGCCGAGATCCTCACCGAGATCAAGGCCGACGAGGACGACCCGCGCGCGGTCGCCGCGCGCCGCTTCCGCAAGGAGATCTACGGCGAACACCCGCTTGGCCGACCGACGCAGGGCACGCTCAAAGGCGTCGCCAAGCTAAGGCCCAAGGATCTGCGCGCGTTCCACGACGAGTGGTTCCGGCCCGCCGGCGGCCTCGTTGCCGCCGCCGGTCCCGACGACCCCGAGAAGATGCTGGATCGCATGGAGAAGGCGTTCCGCGGCTTCAAGGGCAAGGCGCAGAAGCACATCAGCCCGCCGGGCGTCGACCTGCCGGCCACCGGCCGCGACGCGCATTTGCCGATGGCGCGCGAGCAGGTGCACGTGTTCCTCGGCCATCTCGGCATCCGCCGCACGCACCCCGACTTCTACGTGCTGTCGGTGATGGACCATGTGCTCGGCACCGGCCCGGGCTTCACCTCGCGCTGCTCGCGCAAGCTGCGCGACGAGCAGGGCCTCTGCTACGCCGTCAGCGCCGGCATCGCCGCTAGCGCCGGCGAGGAGCCGGGTATGTTCACCGCCTACATTGGCACGTCGCCAGAGCATCGGCAGCGCGCGATCGACGGTTTCCTCGAGGAGATCCGCCGCATCCGCCACGAGCCGGTCAGCGCGCAGGAGTTGCAGGACGTGAAAGACTATCTCACCGGCAGCTTCGTGTTCGGTCTCGAGCGCAACAGCAACCTCGCGGCCTACGCAATCCGCGCCCGCCGCTTCGGCCTCGGCTACGACTACTTGCAGCGCTACCCGGACATCATCCGCGCCATCACCGTCGAGCAGGTGCGCGCGGCCGCCGAGCGCCACCTGCACCCGGAGAAGCTCGTCGTCGTCAGCGCGGGGGCGTCCTGACCATGGCCGCGCCGTCGCTCGCCGAGGTCGTCGACATCCTGCGCGAGATCGCGCCGATCGAGCTCGCCGCCGAATGGGACAACGTCGGCCTGCTGGTGCGGCCGTTCGCCGCCGGCCGCAAGATCGGTCGCGCGTTGCTGTGCGTCGACATGACGGTCGGCGTCGCCGCCGAGGCCAAGGCAAAGAAGGCCGATCTCGTCGTCAGCTACCACCCGCCGATCTTCCAGGGCCTCAAGAAGCTGCACGCCGACGGCGGCGTGCAGGAGGCGGTGCTCGCCGCCGCCGCCGCCGGCATCGCCGTTTACAGCCCGCACACCGCGCTCGACGCCGCGCCGAGCGGCCTGTGCGACTGGCTGGTGGGCGAGTTGCTCGCCGGGCAGGCGCCGAAGGAGTTGCGTCCGTGCGGCGACGGCGAGTTCGGCCGCATTGCCGTGCTGGCAAAGCCGCTGCCGCTGGCGCGGCTGCTGCAGCGCTGCAGGCAGCGCTTTGGCGTGAAGGCGCTGCAGGTGGCGAAGCCCGCCGGCATGGGCGCCAGCGTGCGTTCGTTCGCCATCGCCGCCGGTGCGGGCGGCAGCGTGCTGCGCGCGGCAGACGCCGACGTGCTGGTCACCGGCGAGATGTCGCACCACGACGCGCTCGCCGCCGTCGCGCGCGGCTGCTGCGTCGTGCTCGCCGGCCACAGCAACACCGAGCGCTGCTACCTACCGACGCTACAGAAGCGCCTGCGCGGCGCCTTCGGCCGCGACCTCGACGTGCTGGTCGCCAAGGCCGACCGCGATCCGTTCGCGATCGTCTGACCAGTCACGCCGCCGGGCGCGCGGGCGCAGCGCCGGCGCCGCTGCGACTTCGTCAGGCCGCCCTCAGGCTTCTATCGGCCGTTCCTCTGGCCGCCGGATCGCGTGCCGGAACACGTAGTTCACGATGGGGATGCCGAGCAGCAGGCCCCACACGCCGAACAACTGGCCGCCGATCGTCAGCACGATCAGCACCAGCACCGGGTTCATGTGCATGTGGTGGCCGTAGATCTGCGGGTTGAGGATGTACGTCTCGATGGCGTGGATCACGCAGATCAGCACGATCACCAGCACCAGCGCGCTGACGCCGTCCGACTGCAGGGCCACCAGCGCGATCGGGGTCGTACTGATGAACGTGCCGGCGACCGGGATGAAGCTGCAGAAGAAGACGATCGCCGACAGCACCAGGATGTTGTCGAGGCCCATCAGCCAGATGCCCAGCGCGGTCAGGATCGTGTTGACCAGCGCGATCGCCAGCTGCGCCTCCAGCGCGCGGCCGAGCACGCGGCCGAAGCCGGCGATGTTGTCGGCGACCTCGTCGTAGATGAAGCCGACCTTGGTGCGCGACAGCCCCTGCACGCCGCGCTGCAGCTTCTTGAGGTCGAGCACGATCAGGAACGAGAACAGCAGCGACAGCAAGAACGACGACGCGTAGCCGAGGCCGCTCTGCACGATGCCGAGCGGGTTCTTGCCCATCGAGAACGTGCCGATGAAGTCGCTCACCAGCGTCAGCTTGGTCGGCGCCGTCTGATCCTGGCCGGCCGGCGTGTCGCCGCCGCTCGGCGTCGGCTTGGCGAACTCGCTCGGGTCGAAGGTCGTCGACTGGTGCTTCTTCAGGCCGTCGTAGAGCGACGGATACTGGCGCAGGAACTTCTCGACCTCCTCGTCGGCCTCGACGAGGTACTTGTCCTTGTTCTGATAGAACGTCTTCGCCTGCTCCTGGATCTGCGGCGCCAGCGTGAAGCCGGTCGCCAGCAGCGTGCCGAGCACCACGAGGCCGACGATCACCACGCGCAGCGGCCGGTTGTGGATGCGTCGCTGCAGGCCGTCGACGCCGTGTGCCTGGATGTACGCGAACACGAAGGTCAGGAAGACCAGCAGCAGGAATGGCCGCAGCAGGTACAGCACGCCGATCAGCAGGCCCCACACGAACGTGCGGGTCGCTAGGCCAAAGATGCGGTCCCACGGCGGGGGCAAGGTGCGGTCGCTGGTCTCCTGGTGTGCCATCGATGTGGCGAGGTTACGGAGGCGCTGGTCGCGAGGCCAGCGGCGCGTAGGCGACGGCGCTGATCCGCCATTGTGTTCCGGCCCGCGCGCTGCATCCGCCCCTCCCCTGGCGTACTGCGCGCCATGGGCCTCGAGGAACTCGTCATCGTCGGCTTCAACTCCGTGGTTCTCGTCCGTGAACTGCCGCAACACGGACTGCGCCGCGGTGACCGCGGGATCGTCGTCGAGATCTACGAACCCGACGGTCTTGAGGTCGAGTTCGTCGCCGCGGCGGGCACGACGCACGCGTTGCTGGCGCTCACCCTCGACGATGTCTGCAGCATCGCAGACTGGGGGCCGCAATCGTCCCGGCCGGTCGATCGGCCGCGGTGACAACTCCGGCCAACCCGCCGCGCATCGCCGCCGCGGCTGCGGCATGATCCGGGGCTGATGCGCGCCCCGTTGATCGCTTCTCCCACCGAGTCCGCCGAGCCCGCCGCCGTCCGCTCGTTCGTCCCTGCCTCGGTCGCTGTGTCGCGCGAGGCGAGCGCGTCCGCCCTGCGCATCGCGCCACTCGCCTCCTGCGCGCTGCTGCCGCTCCTCACGCTGCTCTCCGCCTGCAGCAGCGACCAGCCGCCGAGCCCGCCGCCCGCCGCCGCCCTCGCACTCACTGCCACCCCGCTCCCCGCGCGCGCCGTCACCCCCGGCCCGCGCTTTGCCAAGCTCGACCCCGCCGCCACCGGCCTGCAGCACCACAACCTCCTGCGCCGCGAGAACGTCGTCGCCTACGTCTACTCGGGCGCGGGCCTAGCGGTCGGCGACTACGACGGCGACGGCCTGCCCGACGTCTACCTCGTCTCGCAGGACGGGCCCAACAAGCTGTTCCGCCAGACGGCGCCGATGCGTTTCGTCGACGTCACCGCGAGAGCGGGCGGGCTCGATGGCGGCGACGCGTGGGGGACCGCGGCGTCGTTCGCCGACGTCGACGGCGATGGCGACCTCGACCTGTACGTCTGCAACCTGGAGTCGCCGAACCTCCTGTACCAGAACCAGGGCGACGGCACGTTCGTCGAGAAGGCGGGGCCGTTCGGGCTCGGGCAGGCGCTCGCGAGCATGGGTTGCGCGTTCGCCGACTACGACCATGACGGCGACCTCGACTGCTACCTGCTGACCAACCGCGCGCTGCGCCACAACCTGCCCGACGAGATCCTCGCCGAGGTCACGCTGCCGAAGAGCGTGCGCCGCACCAAGGCCGAGCTGACGAAGCCGCTGCCGGCCGTCTTCCCGCGCGGCAAGGACGGCAAGCCCGCGGTGCCGCCGGGCTACGAAGAGCACTTCTTCCTCGTCGACGGCGCGCCCGCACCCTTCCAGGCCGGGCAGCGCGATCGCCTGCTGCGCAACGACGGCTACGGCCGCTTCGTCGACGCCAGCGATGAAGCCGGCATCCGCGATCAGGCCAACGGCCTGTCGGTGGTGTGGTGGGACGTCGACGGCGACGGCCGGCTCGATCTCTACGTCGCCAACGACTTCCAGTCGCCGGACCTGCTGTATCGCAACCTTGGCGGCGGTCGCTTCCAGGAGGTCGCCGACGCGGTCCTGCCGCACACCGCGTTCTTCGGCATGGGCAGCGACTTCGGCGATGTCGACGGCGACGGCCGCTTCGACCTGCTCGTCGCCGACATGTCGAGCACGTCGCACTACTGGGGCAAGATGCTGATGGGCAGCATGGACCAGCACCGCTGGTTCCTGATGCACAGCCGGCCGCAGCAGTACATGCGCAACGCGCTGTACATGAACACCGGCACGGGCCGCTTGCAGGAGGCCGCGCACCTCGCCGGCCTCGCCAGCACGGATTGGACGTGGGCCGTGCGCTTTGGCGATCTCGACGACGACGGCCGCCTCGACGTCTACGCCACCAACGGCATCCCGGTGTTCACCGACAACCCGGACACCGGCGAAGAGTTCGACCGGCTGTGGCGGCAGGGCCAGCAGCAGCAGGCGCTGGCGCTGTTCCGCGCCATCCCGAGCGTGCCGGAGAAGAAGGTCGCGCGGCGCAACGTCGGCGACCTCCAGTTCGAGGACGTCGGCGCCGCATGGGGGCTCGACGAAGCCAGCGTCGCGCACGGCGCCGTGTTGTGCGACCTCGACCGCGACGGCGACCTCGACGTGCTGGCCAACACGATGAACGGACCGGCCGGGCTGTGGGAGAACCGCGGCAGCGACGGCCACCGCGCGCTCGTGGCGCTGCGCGGACAAGGCGGCAACCGCTTCGGCGTCGGCGCGCGCATCGAGCTGACGGCCGGCGGCCGCACGCAGACGCGGCTCGTGTCGCCGACGCGCGGCTACATGTCGGCCGGCGAGCCGATCGAGCACTTCGGGCTCGGCGACGCGGCGCGCATCGAGCGGCTCGTTGTGCGCTGGCCGAGCGGGCGCGTGCAGCAGTTCGAGGGGCTGGAGGCGGATCGCTGGTTCACGGTGGCGGAAGCGGGCGCCGGCGTTGCGGCGGGCGAAGGCCGCGAGGTGGTGGTGGCGGCCGCTGGGGCCAAGGGGCGCGACGTGTCGTTGCCGACCGTCGCGGTGCAGCCGGGTGGCGTCGGTCCGACGATTGCTTCGCCCTATGCGCCGGCCGCCAACCAGCCTGCCGCCGCGGGTGCGGACGCGAGTGGCAACGCGTCGACGGTTGCCGCATCGGCAGCGACCGGTGCGGGCGGCGCCGCAAACCGCGCGAGCAGCAGTCCTGCGTCGGCGAGCGCCGTGGACACGACGAGCTCGGCAGGCGCAGCGAACCGCTCGACCACCAACACCCCAGCGCCCCCAAACCCCAACCCAACCGACGCCGAAGTCGAACCCCCCTTCTTCACCGCCACCGCGCTGCCCGCCAAGCACATCGAGCGCGACTTCGACGACTACGCGCTCCAGCCGCTGCTGCCGCATCGCCTCTCGCGGCTGGGCCCGGGCCTCGCGTGCGGCGACGCCGACGGCGACGGCCGCGTCGACGTGTGGCTCGCTGGCGCTGCCGGCGCACCGGGCACGCTGCTGCACGCGCGACCAGACGGCGGCTTCGCGCCGATCGATCCGTGGGCGCAGCACGCCGACTGCGAAGACCTCGGCGCCTGCTGGTTCGACGCCGACGCTGACGGCGACCTCGACCTGTACGTCGCGAGCGGCGGCGTCGAGGCCGGCGCGCGCAGCGAGCTGCTGCGCGACCGGCTGTACCGCAACGACGGCGGCCTGCGCTTCGTCGACGCCACCGCCGACGCGCTGCCCGACGTGCGGCGGTCGTCGTCGTGCGTCGCCGCCGCCGACTTCGATCGCGACGGCGACGTCGACCTGTTCGTCGGCACGCGCGTCGATCCGGGGCGTTTCCCGCACAGCGCGCCGAGCGTGCTGCTGCGCAACGACGGCGGCCGCTTCGTCGACGTCGCCGGCGCGCTGCTGCCCGCGGCGGGCGAACTCGGCATGGTGACGGCAGCGCAGTGGACCGACCTCGACGGCGACGGCTGGCTCGACCTCGCGGTCGCGGCGTCGTGGCAGCCGGTGCGCGTGCTCGGCAACGACGGCGGCAAGGGCTTGGTCGATCGCACCGACGCGCTCGGCCTCGGCGCGCTGCGCGGCCAGTGGCAGAGCCTCGCCGCCGCCGACCTCGACGGCGACGGCGACGTCGACCTCGCGCTCGGCAACCTCGGCCTCAACACCAAGTACAAGGCGAGTGCGTCGAAGCCGCTGTCGCTGTTCGCGCGCGACTTCGACGGCAACGGCACGTTCGACGTTGTCGAAGCCAAACCCGGCGCCGACGGCCTGCTGCCGGTGCGCGGGCTGTCGTGCAGCAGCCAAGCGATGCCGTTCGTGCGCCAACGCTTCCCGACCTACGACGCGTTTGCGCGCGCGAGCCTCGGGGCGATCTACGGCGACGCGCTGGCGCAGTGCCTGGAGCTGTCGTGCAACGAGCTGCAGCACGTCGTGCTGCGCAACGACGGCGCGCGCTTCGCCGTGCTGCCGTTGCCGCGCCGCGCGCAGTTGGCGCCGGGCTTCGGGCTCGGCGTCGCCGACTTCGATGGCGACGGCCACCAGGACCTCGTGCTGGCGCAGAACTTCTTCTCGCCCGAGCCGGAGACCGGTCGCTTCGACGGCGGGCTGGGGCTGTGGCTGCGCGGCCGCGGCGACGCGACGTTCGAAGCGACGCCGCCGCTGGAGTCTGGCATCGTGATGCCCGAGGACCAGAAGGCGCTGGCACTCGCCGACCTCGACGGCGACGGCGCGCCGGAGTGGCTGTGCGCTGCCAACGACGGCTTCGTGCGCGCGTTCCGTACGAGCCTGCCCGTCGCCAGCCTCGCCGTGCGACTGCGCGGCGCAGCCGGCAACCAGGACGCGATCGGTGCGCGCGTCACGCTCGTGCGGCCCGATGGCCGGCGGCACGTGCGCGAGATCCACGCCGGCAGCGGCTACCTCGCGCAGAGCGAGCCGTGCGCGTGGTTCGCCGACGTGCCGGACGGTTGCCGCGTCGATGTCGCGTGGCCAGACGGCGCGCGCAGCGAACACGCGGTGACGCAGCGGCGCGGGC
>VGZG01000094.1 GCA_016872675.1 Planctomycetota bacterium | reverse complement strand
CGACGGCCGGATCGACCGCGGTGGGCGGCGGCGGGGCGCTGCAGGCGGCGAGGGCGAGGGCGACGAGAAGGCGCTTGGCGTGCGGCTGCGACGGCATGGCGGAAGGCGCAGGATCGACGATCGCGATACGCGAGTCCACGCCGTTGCAGCGACGGGACGAGGCCGTCACGGCGCCGGAGCCGCGCGCATGCGAAACCCATGAGCCTGGCGCACGCGCGCGACGGTCGCTGCGTCCGCCGTGCGCTCAGACGAACGCCGGGTCCAGCAGGAACGACAGATCGCACGGCGGCCGGTGCTCGCTTGGCGCCTGCGCGCGGCGGAACAGCCGCGCGTCGGTCGTGCCGAGCAGCGTCGCCGTCGGGCCCTCGACGCGCAGCATGCAGCCTTCGCGCAGGCCGAGCACCGGCGTGGCGTGCTCTTCGTGGAACTGGCGCAATCGCTCCTCGCGCGTCTCGCCCATGTGCTTGCTGGCCGGGTCGGGGTCGAGGTAGTGCGGGTTGATCTGGAACGGCACGAGGTCGAGCGCGTGGAACGACGGCGGCATGACGATCGGCATGTCGTTGGTCGTGCGGATCGAGACGGTCGCAACGTTGGTGCCAGCGCTGCTGCCGATGTACGGCATGCCCTGCAGCGCGCGGCGGCGGATCGCGCCGAGCAGGCCGGTGTCGTAGAGCGCCTTCAGCAACCGGAAGGTGTTGCCGCCGCCGACGAACACCGCCTGCGCGTCGTCGACCGCGGCCGCCGGGTCGGCGGCTTCGTGCGCCGACGTCACCTCGCAGCCGAGCGCCGCGAACGCCGCCTTCGCCTTGCTGGCGTAGCCGGCGTGGTCGTGCAGCGCGTACGGCACGAACAGCACCTTGCGCTGTGCGCCGAGGAAGTCGCGGATCGGCGCGGCGCAGTGCTGCAGGTAGCCGCCGCCGTGCATCGTCGAGTTGCTGATCAGCAGCGCGCGCACCGTGCTGCGGTCGCGCTGGCCGGCGGCGACGGCCTGGGCGGCGCGCGCGACGGCCGCGACGTCACTACCGGCCGCCAGCAGCGCCTTGGCGCCGGGGCCGTTGGCGGTGGCAACGCCGGCGAGCAGGTGCTCGCTGCCGATCGTCAGGGCACAACCGACGCGGGTCACCGCCAGGCGGCCGCCGGCCGCCACGAGCGCGCCTTCGAGCGCCTTCTTGCCCGTCGGCGTGAACGGCAGCTGCTGCATCGTCGGTTCGGTCGCGTTGGGCGGCGCTTTGGCGAGCACGGCGGCGCGGACCTTGCCCGCGTCGACGCCGAGCGCGTGCAGCGCCTCGGCGGCGCCGCCGGCGGGCAACCGCAGCAGGCCGAGCAGCAGGTGCTCGCAGCCGATGTGGTCGTGGCGCAGCGACAGCGCCTCGTGGCGCGCGAGCGACATCGCCTTCTTGGCGTCGTCGGTGAAGCCTTCGAACATGGCGCCGAGCCTACGGCGCGCCCGGCCGCTACGGCAGCATCGGCTTGAGCTTGGCGGCCAGCTCGGCCTTGCCGGCCTTCTCCAGCGTCTGTGCCACGCGGCTGGCGACGCCGCGCGGCTTGCGTTGCAGGCCGTCCTGGTCGTCGAAGCTCTCGGGGCGCAGGCTCCAGGCCTGCAGCAGGTCGGCGGCGGCTTCTTCCGCGCGGCCGCCTTCGGCCAGCAGGTCGGCGCGGCCGGCGAGCGCCAGCACGGCGAAGCCGTTGGCGGAGTCGGCGAAGTCGGCGTTGCCGGCGGCGCTGCGGCCGAAGCGCTCGACCGCCTCGCCGTAGGCCGACAGCGCCTGCGGCGCGCGCTTCTCGCGCGTCTCGACTTCGCCGGCGACCAACGCTGCGTAGCCGGCGAACCACTCGGCTTCGGGCTTGTTGGTCGCCGCGTCGACGAAGCTGGCGTAGGCCTTGCGCATGCTGGGTACGCCGAGGTCGACGAGCAGGCGGTTGCGCCAGCGTTCGTGCGCCTTCGCCGAGCCGGGGAAGCGCGCGACGGCGTCGGCGAGGCGCGCGCGGGCCTGCGCCCGCAGGCCGCCGTACTCGAGCAGGCCGGCGCCGGCGAGCAGCGCGCCCTCGCGCACGGCCTTACGCTCGCTCATCAGGTCGAGCATCGCGACGACGCGGTCAATCTCGGCGCGCCACGCGCGCGCCGCGTTGTTGCCGGTCTCGCCAAAGACCCTGCTGGCGGTGCCGGCGACGGCGACGTCGAGGAAGCGCGCGGCGAGCGGCGCCGACGGCTGGCGCGCGCTCTGCACCGCCGACTGCGCGAGCGCGAGCGCCGTGCCGCAGGCCTGCGTCTCGCCCGTCATGTACGCCGCGTAGGCGACGACGCCTTGCGCCTCGGCCTGCAGGTCCTTGGCCTTGACCTTGCGCGCGCTGGCGATCGCGTCGGCGAACCAGAACTCGGGGCCCTTCTCGCCATCGCGCGCGAGCACGTCGGCGAGCGCGACCTGCGCGACCGCCAGCGCCAGCCGCGTCTCGTCGTCGTCCGGCCTCTGCTTCAGCGCCGCCTCGCAGCGGTCGAGTTCCTTCTCCACGGCGGCGCGGTCGCCGTCGTCGTAGCCGGGCGCCGCCCAGGCGTTGGACCAAGGCGCGGCGATGCGCGATGGCACGGCCGGAGCGACCAGGTGGGCGGCGAGGCGCTTGGCGGCGTCGTCGGTCTTGGCCAGCTCGACGACGCGCGCGACCAGAGCGTCGTGCACGGGGCCGGAGGGCTGGCGCGCCAGCGCGTCCTCCAGGTCGATCAGCGCGTCCTTGCCGCCGCGCTTGGCGAGCGCCAGCGCCGCCTTGGCGGCGACGTCGGCGTTCTCGTCGCGCAGGCCGGCGCGCAGCAGGTCGATCGGCTCGTTGGCGGCGTCGGCGGCGGCTGCCATCAGCTTCTGGCGCGCGACCGCGTCGCCGCGCTGCCACATCGTCTCCAGCGTGCGGCGCGCGAGCGCGTCGCGGCGGCCGAACAGCACGGCGAGGTCCGTGCTCGGGCCGGGCTGCTTGCTGGCGTCGCCGCCGCCCTTGGCGATCGCGTCGATCGCCGTCTGCATGCTCTGGTCGAGGAATCGGTCGAAGGCGATCGCGCCGTCCTTGCCGACGCCGACGTGGCGCGGCGCGTTGCGCGTGCCGTTGAAGTAGCGGCGGAACAGCTCGGGCTCGATCTGGATGTGCTCGCTGCAGGTGCAGCCGCCGAAGCGCGGACACTCGACGCGGTTGCCGTCGGCGTCGTAGTCCTTGTCGGTGTGGCGGTCGGGCGAGGCGATGACGCAGATCCAGCCCTTCGTCGAGGCGATGAACGCCGGGTCCTTGTAGGTCGACTTCGCGAAGCGCTCGTTGAACACCTCGCCGTCCATGTTGACGACGACGAGCAGCGGCAGGCCGGTCGCCTGCTGCACGGCGAGCGCGTCGGCGAGCGAGCGCTGCCACTCGATGCGCGTCGGCGACGATGCCGCCGGCGCGGGCGCGCTGCCCGGATCCTGGGCGCGCGGGGACAGCAGGGCGAACGACAGCAGCACGGCGAGCATCGGCATCGTTTCGGATGGTACGGCTTCGTGGCGCAACCCGCGACCGCGCCGCTTTCGGCGTGCGAGGCGACGACGATGCACATGCGACTCGCCTCGGTCGTTGCGGCTGGATGCGTATGCGCGCCCCTACCGTCTCTGGTCACTACGGCTGCGGGTCAGCAAGGGCGTTGCGTTGCGGAACGGGACAGGAACCCCCTCGTGCCGACGGGCCAGCCAATGCGGGGCCGGCTAGACCTGGAGCGGCCGTTGTCACGGCAACGGAAACCGCTCGCACAGCTCGCGCACGACCAGCCTCGACTTCGCCGGGTCCTCCCCGCGCACCAGCCCGACGATCACCGCCGCGATGCGCGCGATCTCGGCCTTGCCGAACCCGCGCGTGGTGACCGCCGCCGTGCCCAGGCGCAGGCCCGAGGTGACCATCGGCGGCCGCGGATCGCCGGGGACCGCGTTCTTGTTGACCGAAAGTCCAGCCGCGAGCGCGCGCGCCTCGGCGTCGGCGCCGGTGACGTCGGTCTTGCGCAGGTCGACCATGACGATGTGGTTGTCGGTGCCGCCGGTGACGATGTCCAAGCCGGCGTCGAGCAGGCACGCCGCCAGGTGCGCGGCGTTCTCCTTGACGCGCAGTTGGTACTGCCGGAACGCCGGCTGCAGGGCTTCGCCGAACGCGACTGCCTTGGCGGCGATCTGCTGCACCAGCGGGCCGCCCTGAGCGCCGGGGAACACGGCGCTGTTGATCTGCTTGGCGATGTCCTTCCTGGCCAGGATCATGCCGCCGCGTGGGCCGCGCAGCGTCTTGTGCGTGGTCATCGTGACGACGTCGGCGTGGCCGATCGGGCTCGGCACGACACCAGCGGCGACGAGGCCGGACGGGTGCGCGATGTCCGCCAGCAGCAGCGCGCCGACTTCCTTCGCGATCGCCGCGAACGCCGCGTAGTCGAGGTTGCGCGCGTAGCTGCTGCCGCCGGCGATCAGCACCTTGGGCTGGTGCTCCTTGCAGACGGCCCGGACTTCGTCGAGGTCGATCAGGCCTTTGTCGTCGACGCCGTATTGCTTGGGGTGGAAGACGACGCCGGTGTGGCTCTTGTCGTGGCCATGGCTGAGGTGGCCGCCGGCCTTCAGCGCCATGCCGACGATGCGGCCGTTCGCCCCAGCAAGCGCGAGCAGCGCCGCGAGGTTCGCCGTGGTGCCCGAGTGCGGCTGCACGTTGGCCTCCTCGGCGCCGGCGAACAGCTGCAGCGCGCGCCTGCGGGCGAGGTTCTCGACGGCGTCAGCGACCTCGCAGCCGCCGTAGTAGCGTTTGCCGGGGTAGCCCTCGGCGTACTTGTCGGTGATGCGGCTCACGCTCGCTTCGCGCACCGCCGGCGAGCAGTGGTTCTCGGACGCGATGAGCGTCAGCGTGGCGCTCTGGCGCTCGTCTTCGCGCTGCAACAGGGCGGCAACTTCGGCGTCGTGACGGTGGAGTAGGCTCATCGGCAGGTCGGCGGTGGTCACGGGGCGGCACGGTACGCGGCGGGCGTGCGGCCGACCAGGGGGCGTTTGCGGCGGGACAAGTGTCGGCGCACGCGCGAAAAAAGTCGCTGCCACCCCCTCTCACTCGGCGCGAGGTTGGTGTTGAATCCCGCGCTCGCGCCCACGGCGCGCAGGCGGTCCACGCGGTGTGGCCGCCGCGCGTCGCCGCGACCTGGAGTCTCCCGCCTTGAGCAGTCAGCCTAAGGATCTCCGCGCCTGGACGATCCGCGATAGTGTCGAGCTCTACCAACTCGCGGCTTGGGGTGGCGATTCGTACGCCATCGCCGACAACGGCGACCTCGTCGCGCAGCCGCGCGGCAAGAGCGGGCCGAAGTTCTCGTTGCCCGACCTCGTCGAAGACCTGCGCAACCGCGGCATCGAGCTGCCGGTGCTGCTGCGCATCTCCGACATCCTGCAGATGCGCGTGCAGGCGCTCGGCGGCGCGTTCAAGAAGGCGATCGAGGACTGCGGCTACAAGTCGCGCTATCGCCCGGTGTTCCCGATCAAGGTGAACCAGCAGCGCGATGTCGTCGAGGAGTTGGTCGAGTTCGGCAAGGACTACTCGCTCGGCCTCGAGGCCGGCAGCAAGCCCGAGCTGCTCGTCGTGCTCGCGCACATGACCAACAGCGACGGCTTGGTCATCTGCAACGGCTACAAAGACGTCAGCTTCATCGAGACGGCGATGCTGGCCCAGAAGATGGGCCTCTACACGATCATCGTCGTCGACCGCTTCGAAGAGCTGGAGACGGTGCTCGAGGTCAGCAAGCGCTTCGACCTGCGGCCGCACATCGGCGTGCGCGCCAAGCTGGCCAGCAAGGGCGCCGGCAAGTGGCAGGAGTCGGGCGGCGAGAAGTCCAAGTTCGGTCTGACCGCCGGCGAGATCGTGCAGGTCGTCGAGCGGCTCAAGGAAGTCAACATGCTCGACTGCCTCGAGCTGCTGCACTTCCACATCGGCAGCCAGATCACGGCGATCCGCGCCATCAAGGACGCGCTCAAGGAGGCCACGCGCTTCTACACCGAACTGCACGACCTCGGCGCGGGCCTCAAGTTCCTCGACGTCGGCGGCGGCCTCGCGGTCGACTACGACGGCTCGCAGACCAACTTCCACAGCTCGGCCAACTACTCGCTGCAGGAGTACGCCAACGACGTCGTCTTCGCCGTGCAGCAGGCGTGCGACGAGAAGGGCATCGCGCACCCCGACCTGATCAGCGAGTCGGGCCGCGCCCTCACGGCGCACCACGCGATCCTCGTCTACGACGTGCTGGGCGTCAGCAAGCAGAACGTCGACGTGCCGGCCGGCGCCGAGAAGCACGAGGACAGCACCATCGCCAACATGGTGCAGATCCTGAAGGAGGTCAGCCTCAAGAACTTCCAGGAGAGCTACCACGACGCGCTGCAGCTGAAGGAGGAGGCGATCAGCCTCTTCAACCTCGGCTACCTCGACCTCAAGGGCCGCGCGATCGCCGAGAACCTGTTCTGGTGCATCTGCGACAAGATTCGGCTGATCGTCAACACGCTCGACTACGTGCCCGACGAGCTGCAGGGCCTCGAGCGCGCGCTCGCCGACACGTACTACTGCAACTTCTCGGTGTTCCAGAGCGCGCCCGACCACTGGGCGGTCAAGCAACTGTTCCCGACGATGCCGATCCATCGGCTCAACGAGCGGCCGACGCGCCGCGCGGTGCTGGCGGACCTGACGTGCGACAGCGACGGCAAGGTCGACAAGTTCATCGACCTGCGCGACGTCAAGAACGTGCTCGAGGTGCACCCGGTCAAGCCGGGCGATCCGTACTACATCGCGATGTTCCTCGTCGGCGCGTACCAGGAGATCCTGGGCGACCTGCACAACCTGTTCGGCGACACCAACGCGATCCACATCTCGATGGACGAGCAGCACGGCTACCGCATCGAGCGCGTGATCGAGGGCGACTCGATCACCGAGGTGCTGAGCTACGTGCAGTACGACAAGCAGGAGCTGATCCGCCGCATGCGCCACCGCCTGGAGCAGGCCGTGCGCGCCGGCAAGGTCAACCTCAAGGAGTCGGCGTTGCTGATGCGCCGCTACGAGGAAGGCCTCGCGGCGTATACATATCTTGCCGATGACGACGCCGTGCTCGGCAACGGCGACACCTACGGCGCCGCGTCGGCGGCGGCGCCGCAGAACACGTACACGTTGCCGACGCCGCCGGTCGTCGAACCGGCGGTTGCGCCGGCGCAACCGGGTTGACGGCTTGCCAGTCGCGCGGGCCGGTATGCGCCGTCCGGTTCGAACTGCACTCTTGCCCCATCCCGCAATGCACGCCGCCGTATTCGTCGACTTCGAGAACCTCTTCTACAGCCTGCGCAACCGCGATGAATTGAGCGGACAGCGGATCCGCGACCTCTGCCTCGGCATCCTCGAGCGGCTGAAGGAACGCCTGCAGGCCGAGAAGTCGCCGATGGTGCTCGGCCGGTCGTACGCGGCGTTCGACACCTACCCGGGAATGGAGGTGGCCCATGAACTGGCGTTGATGGGCTTCGACCCGCAGTACGTGCTCACCGGTCACGCCGGCAAGAACTCGGCCGACGTGCAGTTGGCATGCGACGTCTGCCGCGTGCTCTACCGGCGACCGGACATCGACGCGGTGGTGATCGTCAGCGGCGATCGCGACTTCATCCCGATCGCGCGGCAGGTGCTCGAGGAGAACCGTGAACTGCGCGTCGTCGCCATCCCCGACAACACCAGCGGCGACCTACGCATGCGCGTCGGCAGCGAGCGCTTCTGGAACGCGCTCGACCTGATTGGCGGCGACGGCCGCGGTCCGGCCATGCCGGTCGCGGTCGGCGCCGTCGCCGTCGCGCCAGCGACCGTCGAACCGCTGATTGGCCCGCCAGCGCCGGCCGCGCCCGCGTCGGCCCTGGTGGCGTCGGTGGCGCACGCCCTTGGCGGTGATCATGGGAACGGCTACGGCAACGGCCAAGCGCCCGGCAAGCGCGCCGCGATCGTCGGCCACATTCCGGTCACCTGGCGAATGGCCGATCAGCTGCCGGTCGACGGCGAGATCGCCCAGCGCCTCGCCGAGTGCGTCGATCTGATCCTGCGCGCGCAAGCCCGCCACGGCAGCGAGGAGGTCTGGCTGTCGCCGTTCCTCAAGGGCGCGATGAGCCAGCACTTCAGCGGCCTCGTGCATCCTGAGCGCCGCGCTCTGGTCAACGAACTGCGCCACCGCGGCGTGATCCGCATCGAAGAACGCGAAAACCAGTACGCCGATCACCCGTATTCGGTGATCGTGCTCGACGCGGCGCATCCGATGACGGTTGCCGCCAAGGAACGCGCGCGCCGGCGCGACGAGACCAAGTGACCCGCGTCCATCACCGAGGCCCCACGATGAAGCCCGCGATCGTCCGGGCGCTGCTCGCAGCGCTGTGCAGCGCCCCCTTGTTCGCGCAGACCTACGCCGACCTGACCGAGTCGCGCAATATGCCGAACCCGTACGGCAGCGTCTTCCAGGTCGAAGGCGGCGCCATCGGCACGATGGTCGACGAAGAGGACCCTGCTGTCGGTCTCGATGACGGCATCAGCTGGGACGGCCGCGTGTACTGGCGCAATGGCGCCGTCGGCGGCCGGCGCGGCGTGCTCGAGGCGTATGGCGGCCGCGATGGCTTCTTCGGCAGCTGGCAGGACGCCAAGTTCGTCGGCGATGAAACGGTGACGCGCGTCGAACTGCGCGCGCGGCCGTGGATGTTCTATCGCGACGGCTACTACGACCGCGACGACACGCTGCGCGCCAACGGCTTCTACGAAGGCAGCGACTACGAGGCCTACGTCGGCTTCGGCAAGGACCTGCAGGAGGGGCTGTACCTCGAGTTCGGCCCGTACTACCGCAAGCTCGACTTCGCGCGGCGCACGTACACGCCGGCTACGGTAGAGACCTTCCGCACGCCGGATGACTTCAACGCCTACGGCGGCCGTCTGTACGTCGAGCAGTCGTCGGTGCAGTACGACCGCCGCCGCGGCGTGCCGAAGGCCGGCTACGTGCTGACGCTCGGTGGCGATCGCGAGTGGAACGACAGCGGCACGGAGTTCGGCACCGATGTGTACGCCACGTCGCTCGCCTCCGCCTACTGGCGCGCGCGCGGCCGGCTCGACTGGTACATCCCGGCCTCCGACGACTTCTGCTGGGAGATCTTCGGCAGCGGCGGCTGGCAGGACGACAAGGACCGCCTGCAGAACACCGAGGGCCAGCGCCCGCTCGGCAGCCAGTGGGGCGATCTGCAGGCGCGTTTGCGCATCCATTTCGGCAACAGCTTCTCGATCACGCCGTACGCGCAGGGCCAGTACTCACGCACGCTCGACGAGTCCGGCTTCAACTCCGACAAGAACGTCTTCTTTGGCGGCGGCGTCGAGACATGGCTGCACTTCAGCGAGAACCTCTCGCTGCACGGCTACTGGTCGTATCTCGACAACGACAACCGGCCGTCGATCCGCATCGACCGCGACGTGCACGGCGAGCAGATGTTCTACCTCGGCATGGCGATTCGCTTCGGCGTGACGCGCCGGTGAACGACTCGCGGCCGTCGCGACGTCACTCGGGGCGCAGAGTCGGCGTCCACTCCGCCCAGGCCGTCGCAACGTGGCTGCGGCCGTCGTCCTGCTGCGTCACCTGGTGGAACGGCGCGCGCAGTGGTCCGGCGGTGCGGTAGTCCTGCCACGTCTCGCGCCAGTGCACGACGCTGCCGTCCGCGAGCGTCTCCCACGACTCCACGATGCGCACGAGGCACGAGCCGGCGTCGACGTGCACCCGCAACCGCTCGAAGTCGCCGCCGGCCGCTTCCAGCACGGCGTAGCGTCGGTCGGCGTCCTCGCGCATCGTGATCATGCGGAACGGCAACTCGCCGCGGACGTGCGCAGCCAGCAGCGCGAGCGGGTGACGGCGCTGTTCGCGGCGCAACTGCGCGGCCGCCGCAGGATCCACCGTCCGCTTGCTGGCGCCGAAGCTCTCAGTAGCGACGTCGCCGGCGAGAGTCGTCGTCACCGTCTGGCCGAGGACGCCGCGGGCGCGGGTCAGCGCGCCGTCGTCACTCCACGTCACCGACTCCGCGATGGCCGGCGCACCGGCGGTCGTGCGCTCGGCTTCGCCGCGCCAGCCGGCGAGGCGTCGCAGCGCCGTTTCCCCGCCAACCGCGACGGCGGCGCGTACGAGCCAGGGTTGCGGCGTCTTCGCCGCGGCCGGCTTGCTGGCGTCGTCGGCTTGCGCCGGCTCCGCTTCGGGGCGGCCGTCGCCGAAGCGCCGCACGTCCTGCACGTCCGCGGCAATCTCGCCACCGCTCACGATCAGCGCGAAGGGACGCTGCAGGAAGCGCTCGATCGCCGCGCGTCGGGCCGACGGCGCGCCATCGTCGAGCGCGAGGGCGCGCGCGTCGAAGTCAGCGAGGTTGGCGCCGACCGCGGCCATTGCCGTCGTGCGGCGCACGCGGGCGCCGTCGTCGACGAGCCCCAGGCGAACGAGCAGCGGCGCGCGGCCGCGCGCCAGGGCCATCTCGCCGGCGTCGGGCAGGTTGTCGCGCAGCGATGCGCGCGCTGCCTCGAACCCGCGCCAGATCGGTCCCACGTCGGCCGCCGGCGCGTCGCACTCCAGCAGCAGGGCCGTCGCCTCCGGCGTGGCGATCGTGCTCGCGCGCCAAGAGATCGCGCCGAGCCCGCGGTCCGCGAGCATGCGCTCGAGGCGGCCGCCGAGTCCGTCAAGCGTCAGGCACGACAGCGTCGTGAGGTCCTCGGCAGCAGTGGCCTCTTCGGCGGCAGGCAGCGGGAACAGCGCGGCGAGGCGGCATGGCAGCGCCTTCGACGCGGCGTCTGGCGCCGGCGACCACCACAGGCCGCTCTCGAAGCGCCGCACGAGCAACGGCAGCGGCGGCGGCGATCCCTGGCGCTGCCAGGTCCCGAGGCCGCCGGGCGCGTTGACCGTCGCGACCAGTTCGTTCGGCGTCGTCGCTGCCTCGATCGCGAGCGTCATGGTCGCCGGCCGCCAACCGCGCTCGGCGAACATCGCGGCTTCGCTGACGTCGCGGTCGAGCAGGCTGCGGACGTACGTGTCGGCGTCGGTTTCGCCAAGCAACAGCAACTGCGCCATCACGGTGGCCGGGGTCGACCGCAGCGCTGCTCTGCGCGCCGCCGACAACTGGTTGCGCACGCGTTCGAACTCGGCGCGCGACGGCGGCGGTGCTGTGAGGGCGTCGGTCAGCGCCGCGAGCGCGTCGCGCCAGCGCGGGCCGGGCACGCGCACGTCCAGCCAGCAGGTCAGCGGGCCGACGACGGGCTGCAGCGAGCCGCCGAGCGCCTCGATGCGCTGCTGCAGAGAAGGCCGGCCCGCGGCCGGGTCGGTCGCCGTGGCGAGCGCATGCAGCGTCAGTTCCGCCGCGCCCGGCGCCAGGAACGCCGCGCCGGCGAAGGCGCCGAGTTGGACGACCGCGGTGGCGCCTTCGGCCGCAGTCATCAGGCGGAGTTCGAGCCCGTTGGCGGCGCGGGCGCCGAACGGCGGAGGAAAAGCCGGCGCGGGCGGCGGCGTCGGTTCTTGCGGCGGTGCGACCGGGGTCGGCGCCGACGCCGCGGGCGGGGCGCTGCCGCATGCCGCCA
>VGZG01000093.1 GCA_016872675.1 Planctomycetota bacterium | reverse complement strand
CGGCGCGCGCAACGGCGCGGGTGCGGCCGGCGGGGCCGGGGCCGACGACAAGGCCGTGCGGCTGACCAGCGACGGCGCCGCTGCCGGCAAGAAGGAGGAAGCGCACCTCTCGCCCGACGGTAGCAGGGCATCGTTCGTGCGCGGCAACGACCTCTTCGTCGTCGACGTCGCGCGCAAGGACGTCTGGCGCGTCACCAGCGACGGCGGCCCCGAGCGCTTCCATGGCCTGCTCGACTGGGTCTACCAGGAAGAGCTGTACGGCCGCGGCGACTTCCAGGGCCACTGGTGGAACCGCGACGGCTCGTGCTGTGCTTGGCTGTCGCTCGACGAGGCGCCGGTGCGCGAGTTCACGCTCGTCGACCACGTGCCGGACGGCTTCCTCGAGACCGAGCGCAGCGTGCGCCCCGAGGTCAGCAACTACCCGAAGGCCGGCGACCCCAATCCGTTCGCCAGCCTGTTCGTCGCGCACCCCAAGGACAAACGCATCGTGCCGGTCGACCTCGCGGCGTGGCCGAAGGACCTGCTGGTCGTGCGCGTCGACTGGACGCCGGACGGCAAGACGCTGCTGGCGACGGTCAGCGACCGCATCCAGACGTGGGCCGAGTTGCTGGCGATCGACCCGAAGACCGGGAACGCGAAGAAGTGGCTGCGCGAGGAGTCGCCGACGTGGGTCAACCGGCCGGATTCGCCGCGCTGGCTCGCCGACGGCACGTTCTTGTGGCTGTCGGAGCGCACCGGCTACCGGCACGTCTACCGCTACAAGCCGGGCGGCGAACTGGTTGGCGCGGTGACCAGCGGCGAATGGCAGGTGCGCGCGATCGAGCGCATCGACGAGGCGCGCGGGCTGCTTTGGTTCGAAGGCACGAAGGACGGCGCCACCGGGCGGCATCTCTACCGTGTCGCTTTCGACGGCACGGGGCTCGTGTGCCTGACGCCCGGCGTCGGCACGCACCAGAGCGAGCTCGGCGAAGGCGGCGCGTTCGTGCTCGACCGCTGGTCGGCGATGGACCAGTTGACGCGCGTGCGCGTGCTGTCGGGCACGGACGGCGCGGTGCTGCGTGAAGTAGGCGCGGCCGAAGTCGGCCCGGCCGCGGCGAAGCACGGCCTCTTGCCGCGGCAGCGGCGGACGATCCGCGCGCGCGACGGCTACGAGCTCGACGCCTGCGTGATCCTGCCGAGCGGCTGGCGCAAGGATGTCTGTTGGCCGGTGTTCCTGCCGACGTACTCCGGCCCCGGCGCGCCGACGGTGCGCGACGCGTGGGCGCACAGCAGCTACCACCAATTCCTCGGCCAGCAGGGCTTCATCGTGCTGCAGGTCAACGTGCGCTCGGCCAGCGGCCGCGGCCAGGTCCACACCGGGACCTGCTACCAGCAGCTCGGCGTGCAGGAGCTCAAGGACCTGCAGGACGCCGTCGCGCACGTCGTCGCCGAGTTCGGCGGCGATCCCAGGCGCGTCGCCATCAGCGGCTGGAGCTACGGCGGCTTCATCAGCGCCTACGCGCTGACGCACAGCGACACCTTCGCGCTCGGGCTCGCTGGCGCTGGCGTCTACGACTGGCAGCTGTACGACACGATCTACACCGAGCGCTACATGCGCACGCCGCAGCTGAACCAAAAGGGCTACGCCGCGACGTCGGTGGTCAAGGCGGCGCGCGACCTCAAGGGCAAGCTCGTGCTGCTGCACGGCGAGCTCGACGACAATGTGCACCTGCAGAACACCATGCAGCTGCTGTGGGAGCTGCAGGTCGCCGGCAAGCAGGACGTCGAACTGATGGTCTATCCGCGCTCGCGGCACGGGCTCGACCCGCGCGTCAACGCGCACAGCAGCGAGTTCCAGTGGCTGCGGCTGGCGCAGCTGCTGCAGCCGGCGGCGGCGAAATGAGCGGCGCTGGCGCTGCGGCTCACGCCTGCGGCAGCGGGCCTTCGTAGCACTTGCGGCCCGGCCGGCAGTCGCGCGGGTGCACGATGTCGTCGTCGGGGCCGACGCAGGTGCACGTGCGCGCGCACCAGTAGTAACCGTCGCCCGGCCACTTACGGTCGTCGTAGACGCGTTCGCCGAGCGCGTGCGTCAGCAGGTGCTTCATCAGCATCGACGGGCACAGGTCCTTCGGCAGCAGGTCTTCGTGCGTCTTGATCTTCTCGGTCATGGCGTCACCGCGTCGCTTCGTCGAGGGCCTGCCGCACGATCGCCTTGCCGACCGTGAGCTTGTAGTCGTTGTGCGCCAGCGGATTGGCGCCCGCGAAGGCGAGCTCGGCCGCCTTCTGGAACAGCGCCGCGCTCGGCGCCTCGCCGACCAGCGCAGCCGCGGCTTTGGGGCGCGGCAGCGGGTTGGGGCCGACGGCGCCGAGCACGAGGTCGGCGGCGGCGATCTTGCCGCCCTGCAGCACGACGCGGACGGCGCACGCGGTCGTCGCCCAGTCGAACGTCTGCTTCTCGCGCGACTCGCAGTAGGCGCTGCGCGCGCCGGCCGGTTGCTTGGGCACGTGGAGCGCCGTGACGATCTCGCCGGGCAGCAGCGTGTGCTCGGGGTTCTGCGCCCGCGGCTCGGCCGGGAACAGCTCGGCCAGCGCGCGGCGGCGCTCCTTGCCGGCGAGCGTCGTCGTGTACTCGGCGCCGAGCGCCAACAGCGGCGGCGCCAGGTTGCTTGGGTGCACGCGCACGCAGTCGAGCCAGCCGAGCACGGCGTGGTAGCGGTTCTCGCCGGTCACCGCGAGGCAGGTCGGGCCACGGCCGCCGTGCAGGCAGTGGAAGGCCTCGCTGCGCACGTACCAGCAGCGCGTGAACTGCAGGATGTTGCCCGCCACGGTCGCGCGGTTGCGCACGTGCGGCGTCGCCGTCATGCCGGCCGACTGACGCAGCGCCTGCAGCGCGGGGTCTTGCAGCTCGGCGTGCTGCTCCAGCTCGGTCAGCGTGGTCAGCGCGCCGATGTGCACCGCGCCGTCGGCCGTGCGCGCCACGCCGGCGAGCTCGCGCCGGAGCGGCAGCAGGTTGACGACCTGCGCCGGCGTCTGCAGCCGCTCCTTCATGCGGTCGACGAGGTCGACGCCCGCGCCCTTGAGCACGGTGTCGGGCTGGGCGGCGGCAGCCGCGGCTTCGGCGAGGTCCTTGGGGACGACGTAGGAAAACGGCTTCATCGGCTCATCCCTTCTGGGCCAGGGCCTTGAGGACCTTGTCGGGCGTGATGGGGAGGTGGCGGACCGGCGCGCGCAGCGCGTGGAACACCGCATTGGCGATCGCGGCGGCCGAGGCGACGGACGGCGGCTCGCCGAGGCCGGCGGCGCCGACGCTGTCGTGGCCGTTGGCGATCGAGTGCATGTGGCACTCGAGCTCCGGCAGGTCGCGCACGCCGGTGATCTTGTAGCGCAGGAAGTCGCCGTTGAGCATGCGGCCGCTGCGCTTGTCCATGATGCGCTGCTCGTGCAGCGCGTAGCTGACGCCCTGGATCATCGCGCCGAGCACCTGGCTCTCGGCCAGCTTCCTGGCGATGACAAGGCCGCAGTCCTGGATGCCGAACATGCGCGTGACGCGCACGAAGCCGGTCCAGCTGTCGATCTCGACCTCGGCCATCTGCACGCCGCACTGGCTGCCGTGGAACGGCTTGCTGTCGTAGTTGGCGAAGCGCTGGCCGCGCACGTCGATTGGGTTGGGGCCGATCAGCTTGCAGGCCTCGGCCCAGCGCAGTTGCTCCTTGCCGAGGCCGACGAGGCCGCCGGCACAGGTGACGTTGGCCGCCGGCACGCCGAGGTGTTTGGCCACCAGTTCGCACAGCTGCTGCTTGGCGAGGAACGCTGCGTGCCGCGCCGCCGGCGCGAGGCTCGGCGTCACCGTGCTGCCGCCGCTCGCCGGGCCCGACGGGTCGCCGGTGTGGCCGACGGTCGCCTTGACCAGCTTGAGATCGACGCCGAGTTCCTCGGCGGTGATCACCGACAGCATCGTCTTGGTGCCGACGCCCGGCTCCTGCGCGCCGCTGCGCGTCTCGACGGTGCCGTCCTGGTGGATGCGGCAGGTGATGCCGTGCGCCGGGCGGCCCGGATTGCCGAGGTTGCCCCAGCGCGCCGAGCTCAGCCCGACGCCGCGCAGCAGGCGCGCGCCCGGTTCGTTGGCGCGCGCGCGCGCCGCGGCCCAGCCGAAGCGCTCGGCGGCGAAGCGCCACTGGTCTTGGCGGATCTGCTCGCGGTCGTTGTTCAGCCGGAACGTCAGCGGGTCGACGCCGGCCTTCGCCGCCAGCTCGTCGAGGAACAGCTCGGCGCCGAACCAACCTTGCGGATGGCCGGGCGCGCGCATCGGCCGCGGCGGGTCGGCGTCGATCGCGAGGTCCTTGTGGTTGCGGCGGACCTTGGCGTCGGCGGTGTAGTAGTTCGGCACCGCGACGCTGCCGCCGCTGGCGCTGAAGCCGGCGTGGCCGAAGCTGCGCCAGTCCCACGCGACGATGCGGCCCTCGGCGTCGACGCCGCCGCGCGCCTGCATCAGCGCGCCGGGGCGGTTGCCGGTGGTGGTGTGCTCCTCGAAGCGGTCGAGCATCAGCTTGACCGGCGCCTTGGCGGCGTGCGCCAGCAGGCACAGCGCGAGGCCTTCGATGCCGGCGCCGAACTTGCTGCCGAAGCCGCCGCCGACGAACTCGGAGTGAATCGTCACCGAGCCGACATCGATCTTCTTGCCCTGCAGCGCGCGCGCGAGCTCGCCGCGGCAGCCGAACGTCGCCTGCGTCGACAGCCAGACCTCGAGGTCGTTGCCGGTCCAGCGCGCCACGCCGCCGTGCGTCTCCAGCGAGCTGTGCGTCTGCACCTCGACGCGGTAGGTGGCGTCGTGCGTGACCTTCGCTTCCAACAGCGCCGCCGTCATGCCCTCGTCGGCCGGCCAGTCCTCGCTGATCGCGCCCTTCTCGTCGACCATCGGCGCGTCGTCGGCGACCAGGTAGTCGACGTTGTGTTCCTCGCGGTCGTACTCGGCGCGGATGCGCTCGATGGCGTCGCGCACAGCGTGCAGGTTGACGCCGGCGACGGCGGCGATCGCGTCGCCGACGAAGCGCACCTTGTTGCCGACCTCCTTCAGCGCCACGACGGCCTGCACGCCGGGCATGCGCGCCGCCTCGTCGAGCTCGAGCGCCGTCAGCTTGCCGCGCGGCACCGGGCTGCGCAGGATCATCGCCTGCAGCATGCCGGGGAACGTGACGTCGTAGCTGTACTTGGCGCGGCCCGAGGCCTTGGCCAGGCCGTCGACGCGGTCGACGTCGCTGCCGACCAGCGCGAACTGCGTCATCGCGTCCCACGGCGGCGCGTCGCCGGCGGCGGGCTTCACCGTGCGCTCTTCGAGCCGGTCGCCCTTCTGGCCGGGTAGCGCCTTGTAGCCGACGCGGATCTTGACGTCTTCCTGCGGCGTGCGGGCGTTCACTTGCCGCCTCCCTGCGCCGTGCGCTGGATCGCCTGCATCACGCGGCCGTAGGTGCCGCAGCGGCACAGGTTGCCGCTCAGGTCCTGCTGCATCTGCGCGACCGTCGGCTTGCCGCGGCGCTGCAGGCAGCTCAGCGAGCTCATCACCATGCCCGGCGTGCAGAAGCCGCACTGCATCGCGTCGCAGTGCACGAAGTTCTGCACCAGCGGGTGCACCGCGTCGCCGTCCGAAAGGCTCTCGATCGTCGTGATCTCGGCACCGACCGCGTCCATCGCCAGCGTCATGCACGACGTCACCGTCGCGCCGTCGACGAGCACCGTGCAGCCGCCGCAGGCGCCGCGGTCGCAGACCTTCTTGGCGCCGGTCAGGTCGAGGCCGTCGCGCAGCGCGTCGAGCAGCGTCGTGCGCGTCTCGACCTTGACCTGGCGCTCCTTGCCGTTGATCTGCAGCGCGATCTCGTGCTCGCCGGGACCGAACGTCGTCGGGCCGGCGGGGGCGGCCGGAGCGACGGCGGCGATGCCGGTCGTGGCGACGCCGGCGACGGCGGAACCCTTGAGGAAGGAACGGCGGCTGACGCCAGGGTCGGGTGGGACGGTCATGGCCTCGATGCGCTGGGTGCGCAGGACGACGGGGAGGCCGCGAGTCTAGGAGTCTGCGTCACGGAAGGCCACGCCGCCCAACACGCGTCTTCGCGTCCGGGGGCGCGACCCAGCCGCGAATCCACCACTGGATCGGCGCGCGTCCCGTGACGCAGACTCCTAGCGATGGGCGCGACGGCGGAAGTCACGTTTTTGCCGCCTCGGCTATGGTGCGCGGATGCCTCGGACCCGTCGCCTCGTCCTGCTGTCCGTGCTGGCCGCCGCCGCCGCGGCCACCGCGGGCGTCGCCCAACAGCCGCTCGCCGGCGCGCGCCCGAACATCCTGTTCGTCTTCAGCGACGACCACGCCGCGCACGCGATCTCGGCCTACGGCTCGCGGCTCAACCAGACGCCGCACATCGACCGCATCGCCGACGAGGGCGCGCTGTTCCGCGCCAACTTCTGCGGCAACGCGCTGTGCGGGCCGTCGCGCGCGACGATCCTGACCGGGCTGCACAGCCACAAGAACGGCTTCTGCCGCAACGGCAACGTCTTCGACGGCGACCAGCCGACGTTCCCCAAGCTCCTGCAGCAGGCCGGTTACCAGACCGCGATCGTCGGCAAGTGGCATCTCGAATCGACGCCGACCGGCTTCGATCACTGGATCGTGCTGCCCGACCAGGGCCAGTACTACAACCCGGACTTCCTGACCAAGGATGGCCGCGTGCGCATGCCGGGCCACGCCACCGACGTCACGACGCAGCTGGCGCTCGATTGGCTGGAGCGGCGCGATCCGCAGAAGCCGTTCGTGCTGATGTGCCAGCACAAGGCCCCACATCGCAACTGGCTGCCAGCGCCCGCCGACCTCGGCGCCTTCCGCGGGCGCGACCTGCCCGAGCCGGCGACGCTGTTCGACGCCTACGAGGGCCGGCTGCCGGCGCGCGCGCACACCGAGATGGAGATCGCGCGGCACCTGACGCTGCACTACGACCTGATGGTGCCACCGACGGCCGCCGAAGCGCCGACGCTCGCCGACCTCGACCGCGCGTACGCGCAGCAGCGCGCGCGCATGGACGACGCCCAGCGCGCGGCGTGGGATGCGGCCTTCGCCGCCGAGGACGAAGCGTTCCGGCGCGAGAATCCGCTGGGCCGCGAACGCGTGCGCTGGCTGTACCAGCGCTACCTGAAGAACTACCTGCGCTGCGTGCAGGGCGTCGACCGCAGCGTCGGCGCGCTGCTGGCGTGGCTCGACGCGCATCCCGACGTCAAGGCCAACACGCTCGTCGTCTACAGCAGCGACCAGGGCTTCTTCCTCGGCGAGCACGGCTGGTACGACAAACGCTGGATGGACGAGGAGTGCCTGCGCATGCCGCTGGTGATGCGCTGGCCGGGCCGCATCGCCGCCGGTCGCGAGGTCGCGCAGCTGACGCAGAACATCGACTTCGCGCCGACGTTCCTCGAACTCGCCGGCGTGCCAGCGCCGCAGGGCGTGCACGGCCGCAGCCTCGTGCCGCTGCTCGCTGGCGAGCCGCCGGCGGACTGGCGCGACGCGGTCTACTACCACTACTACGAGTCGCAGGCGACGCACCGCGTGCCGGCGATGTACGGCGTGCGCACCGCGACCCACAAGCTCGTGCGCTACTACGAGCCGGGCGTCGACGGCTGGGAGTTGTTCGACCTCGTCAACGACCCCGATGAGCTGCGTTCGGTCGCCGACGATCCGGCGTACGAAGGCATGCGCAAGGAACTGACCGCGAAGCTCGTCGCGCTGCGCGCGCAGTACGGCGACGACACCGGCGAGCTGCTGCCGGCGCGCTTCCCGCACAGCGCCGGCGTCACGCGCATCGTCGCCGCGGACGGCGGCCACCGGCTGTGGGCCAACGCGCCCGGCGGCTGGGCGCTGAGGGCGCAGCAACTCGGTCCGCGCTTCGACGTGACGACGACGCTGCGATCGTTGCCCGGCAAGCCGCAGCAGAACGGCTTCGTCGTGCTCGCCGAGGCCGGCGCCAACGTCGCCGACGCCGCGCGCTGGCGCGTCGGCGTCGAGTTCAGCGCGCGCAAACTCGTCGTGCTCGGGCCGATGGGCGGCAAGGCGCGGTGGGAGGCGCCGCTGCTGTGGGACGGGCAGGCGCCGGTGGCGCTGCGCGTCGCCGTCGACCTGGATCGCCGCGAACTCGTCGCCAGCGCCGGCGACGCGCGCGTCGCAGCGCCGCTGCCGCGCGAACTCGCCGGCTTCGCCGCGCTCGGGCTCGGCGCCAGCAACGCCGAGACGCACTTCGCCGAACTCGCCGTGCGCTGACGGCTCCGACGATGGGCGGGTCGGCGATGGCGGCATGGGGCCCGCCGCGGCGGGAAGCCCGGTGCGTCGGCGCGGCGTCGCCGGTGGCGTGCGGCGGCGGCCGCGAGGCCCGCGGTGACGCCACGGGACCGCCCTTGTCCCTCGCGCGCTCACCGGCAACCATGCGCCTTCGATGACCACGAGCCCGTCGAACGGTCCCGCCGCCGCGCCGCCGACGGCGCCGGCGCGTGGACGGCGAGCCGCGGCGTCGCGGTGCGGCAGGTCCTGCATCCCGAGCCCGAGACCATGGCGGACTTCAACCGGCGCATCGACCAGCCGCGCACCGTGTTGACCCTGCGCGGCGCTCACGCCGGCAAGCGCGTCGAACTTCAGCTCGTCGAACGCGTGTTCGACCTGCAGCGCGGGTTCCACCTGCGCCAGGAGTACCGGTACGGCCGCTGAGCGCGGCCGCGCGACCGTCGCCGCGAGGCCTTACCGCCGCAGTCCGGTCCGATGCGTCGATCCGCTGGCGAACGCGGGGGGCGGCGCGATGATGCGCCGATGCTCGCCGACCCCGACGCCGTCCTCGCCGCCACGCTCCGCGCCGCCGACGGCGCGCCGACGACCTTGCGCGCGCAGCTCGGCCCGCGCGCGACGGTGGTGGTGTTCCTGCGCCACTTCGGTTGACTGTTCTGCCGCGAACGGGCCGCGCAGTTGCGCGTCCGGCAACACGACTTCGCCGCCGCCGACGCGACGATCTGCTACGTCTCGACCGGCACGCCGGCGATGGCGGCCGACTTCGCGCGGAAGGAAGGGCTGGGCGCTGCGGTGCTGAGCGACCAGGGCCGGCAGGCCTTCGCCGCCGCGCGCATGCGCCGTTCGCTGTGGAACCTGCTGCGGCCGCGCTTCTTCGCCAATCTGTTCCGCGCGCTGCGTCGCGGCCACACGCAGACCGGCGTGCAGGGCGATCCGTGGCAGCAGGGCGGCGTGCTGGTGTTCGCGCGCGACGGCCGGCTGCTGTGCCAGCAGCTCGATGGCGCCGCCGGCGACCTGCTCGACGTCGACGCCGTGCTGGCGGCCGCGCGCAGCGGCTGACGCCAGCGTTGGCGTTGCCGCCCAGCCCGAACGCGCGGCGTCGGTCGCGTCGCGCCGGCGATCGCGTTCGGCCCGCAGCGCCGTGACCGCCGCCGGCAGCGCGTACTGCGCGCCCCCGCGCCGTTGACGCAGCGGCCGCCGCGGACGTCGCCGCGCCCCGGATGGCCGCCGTCGTGCGCCGCCGGCTCCTGCGTGAACAGCGCGGCGATCTTGACCGGCTTGTCCGCCTGGTCGACGCCCTGCGACAGCCACACCGAGGCGCACTTGCGGTTCTGATGCCCCGGGCGGGCCCGGTCTTCTTCTGCCCTGTGCGGCTCCTGCGGCGGGGGCCGAGCGCGTCGGCGGAGACGGTCGCGGGACACGAGTCGGTGGCCGTTCGGCTCGCATCGCGGTCCGGGGGGCTCTAAATCTATGGGCCGACTCCCGCCGAGGAACCCAGATGAACCTCAAGCTCGTTCCCACCGCCCTGTTCTTGACGTCGTTGCTCGCGGCCCAGGCCGCGGTGCTGACGTCGCCCGTCGCCAACCCGCTGCCCGACGCCGTCGCCGACGCGATCGCCAAGGAGGGCATCGACAACAGCCAGGTCATGCGCCTGCTGCGCGACGTGTGTGGCAAGGTCGGCCACCGGTTGACCGGCTCCGACAACTTCACCAAGGCCTGCGAGTGGGCCAAGGCCGAGTTCGAGGCGATGGGCCTCGAGGTCGAACTGGAGAAGTGGGGCGAGTGGAAGCTGGCGTGGAACCGCGGCGCCTGGATCGGCCGGGTCACCAAGCCGGTCGCGATGGACATGTACGTCGCCACCGACGCGTGGACGGCGGGCACCAAGGGCCTGCAGCAGGGCGCGGTCGTCGCCGCGCCGAAGGCCGATGACGAGGCGGCGGTGAAGGCGACCGCCGGCAAGTGGACGATCAGCAAGGGCAAGCCGTCGGCGGCGGTGCGCAAGGCGATCGCGGACGCGGGCGCGCTCGGCTGCGTCTACCGCGCCGGCGACCCCAACAAGAACTTCCCGACGCGCGTGCGCGTGTTCGGCAACCAGCAGACGGCGATGAAGGCGCTCGCCGAGGCGCCGACGTTCCCCGAGATCGCCGTGCAGGCCGACCACTTCGACGCACTGCTGGCGATGGTCGAGGAAGGCAAGGACGTCGCGTGCGAGTTCGACATCCAGAACAGCTTCCGCGAGGGTCCGATCGAGCTGAACAACGTCATCGCCACGCTGAAGGGCAGCGCGAAGCCGGACGAGGTCGTGATTGTCTCGTCGCACCTCGACAGCTGGCACCAGAAGCAGGGCACCACCGACAACGGCACCGGCTCGACGACGACGATGGAGGCCGCGCGCATCCTGACCAAGGTCGGGGTCAAGCCGCTGCGCACGATCAAGTTCTGCCTGTGGGGCGGCGAGGAGCAGGGACTGCTCGGCAGCCGCGGCTACGTGCAGCGCCACCGCGCCGACATGACCAAGGTTTCGGCGGTGTTCAACCACGACACCGGCACCAACTGGGCGCAATCGATCGGCGTGTCGCAGGCGATGGCGGACCAGCTGGCGCCGCTGCTGGCGCAGGCCAACCGCGTGCTCAAGGCTCCCGACGCCGACTGGAACAAGCCGGTGTTCGAGTTCAACGTGCAGCAACGCGTCGCTGGCGGCGGCGGCAGCGACCACGCGTCGTTCATCGCCGCGGGCGTGCCTGGCCTCAACTGGAACCTCAAGGGCCGCAGCAACTACTTCGAGCACACGTGGCACACGCAGTGGGACACGATCGAGGTCGCGATCGAGGAGTACCAGCGCCACACTGCAACGCTGATCGCGATGGCGGCGCTGACGACCGCCAACCTGCCGGCGATGCTCGACCGCACGGCGGTGTCCACGGGCGGCGGCGGCGGCAACCAGTCGGCGGCGTTCGCCTCGGCGTGGTTCGAGGCCGAGATGGAGGAGTTCACCTTCAAGTCGGTCAAGGAAGGCGGCCGCGCCGCCAAGATGGGCGTGCAGAAGGGCGACGTGCTGAAGAAGATCGGCGGCCAGGAACTCGAGCGCCTGCGCCAGATCTTCCAGTTCGCGCGCGAGACCGAGGGTGACGCGGTGACGTTCACCTTCCAGCGCGGGGACAAGACCTTCGACGCCAAGATGAAGAAGGAAGACCTGCCGCAGAACCAGCGCCCCGGCGAGGGGCGCGGCGGGCGCGGCGGCGACAACGCGCCGCGCGACACGGTGCCGCCGGCCGGCGGCGGCCAGGGCGCTGCTGGGCAGCGTAGCGGCGGCGGCGACTGACACCGCCGTGCTGGCGCCGCTGCTGGCGGCGCGGGAGTC
>VGZG01000092.1 GCA_016872675.1 Planctomycetota bacterium | reverse complement strand
TTCTTCCCTAGGTCGCTTGGCGGCCGGCAGTTCGAGGAAGGTGACCGGCCCGAACGACCCCGGGCCCACGGACGACGCTGACCGGGACGACCCGCGCGTTCGCCGCGGTTTCGCGGGGCCGTTGCCGGTGGCTCACTTTGCCAGCCGGACGGCGCGGCAGATCGCCGTTCCGTCGCCGGCCGCCAGCCCGAACAAGCCCTTGCGCCCGCCTCAGGCGACGTGGCCGCGGGCGAGACGCCGCGACACCACGCGAATGTGGTCGGCATCGGTGGCGCGGGCGGCGCCACGCTGGGTCAGGCGACCGAACCGCACCGCGACGACGCCCGCAAGCAGGCACCAACCAACAAGTGCAACAAACCACATGCTGTAGCCCCCCCCCGCTCGCGCAGAGCCTAGCAGGCGCCCCATCCCCTTTGCCCACACAAATTTAGCGGACCGGGAAATGTGGAATGTCATTCTGTCGCTACGGCGTAGGCGACCGTCCGAAGCCGCGCTCGACGACGGCGCGGTCGCCCTGCAGCGCCGTCCGCTGCAGGTACGGCATCAGGCCGCGCAGACCGCCCAGTTCCTCGCCACCGCCAGCGCGACCCGGTCCACCGTGAATGGTCGCCGGCAGCACGGCCCCCGGTCCAAGAGCTTGGCCGTGCGTCTTCTCGCTGCCGAGCCACACGCGGCCGTGCCACGGCGCGATGCCGGTCACCACCTGCTCGACGAACTCGCGATCGTCGCTGTAGACGCTGGCGACGAGGCCGCCACCGCCGCGGTTGACGAGGTCGATCGCCTGGTTCGCCGACCCGTCGTACGCGACGACCGTGGCGCACGGGCCAAACACCTCGAGCTCGTGCAGGACCGCCGTTTGCGCGTCCTTCGCCCGCAGCAGCGTCGGAGCGACGAAGTAGCCCTTATTCGCGATCGGTTGCGATCCGCCGCAGACGGTGTCGCTGACGGCCTGCAGCCTTTGCATGCCGGCGCGGACGTCGCGCAGCGCCTCGGCGCTGGCGACCGGCCCCATGCGCACGTCACCGTCGGCCGGGTTGCCGACCTTGGTCGCATTGAGCCGCTCCACCAACGCCTCCTCGACCTCGGTCACCTTGGCCTTCGGCGCGAAGATGCGGCGCACGGCGGTGCACTTCTGCCCGGCCTTCTGCGTCATGTCGATCGCGACGTTGGCGCAGAACTGGTCCCACGTCTCGCCCGAGTCGACGTCTGGTCCGACGAGGCAGGCGTTGATCGAGTCGGCCTCGATGTTCACGCGCACATTGCGCGCGACGAGGTTCTTGTTGCCGCGGATCAGCACGCCGGTGGCAGCGCTGCCGGTGAACGCGACCGCGTCCATCGGGCCGAGCTGATCGAGCATGCCGGTCACCGAGCCGACGACGAACTGGAACGCGCCCGCGGGCAGGATCTTGCTGTCGATGACGAGCTGCGCGATGCGGTGCGCGAGCATCGCGCTCGGCGTGCCCGCCTTCTCGATCACCGGCACGCCGGCGAGGATCGCGCAGGCGAGTTTCTCGCCCATGCCCCAGGCCGGGAAGTTGAACGCATTGATGTGGAGCGCCACGCCCGGCCGCGGCAGTAGGACGTGTTGCCCCCAGAATCGCGGGGTGCGCCCGAGTTGCACGCCGTCGCCATCGGGCAGGTGCTTGCTGGCCGGCAGCGATGCGCCGAGGTGCGCGTAGAACGCCAGCGTGCCGGTGCAGCCGTCGAGATCGAACTTCGCGTCGCCGCGGGTGTTGCCGCCGTTGCTGGCGGCGATCTCGATCAGTTCGTCGCGGCGCTCGTGCAGCAGCGCCGAAACCTGCTTGAGCAACTCGCCGCGCTGCGCGAACGACAGCGCGCGCAGGGCCGGGCCACCGCAATCGCGCGCCCAGGCCAGCGCCGCGGCGTGGTCGACGCCGCCCGTGCGGACGTCGCCGAGCACGGCTTCCGTCGCAGGGTCGTGGAGGGTCTTCGTGTCGCCGGACCCGGGCGTCCAGCGCCCGGCCACGTAGTTCTGCAGCGAGATCATCGGGGCGAGGACCATAGCCACGCTCGCCCACCGATGCACGCCGGCCGCCGCCGGCGCGTGCCCGTCACAGGGTCAGCGTCATCTGCTTGCTGTCGCCGAAGCAGGCCGCGGCGCCGGCGGGCGTCTGGCTGAGGAAGTTCCACCAGATCGGCAGGCCAGCGAGGAAGGTCAGCGCCGCCGGCGGGATGGTCAGCGTCGCCGTCCCGCGGCCCTGTGCGTCCAGGTTGCCAAGGCCATTGGCGAGCAACCCGCCGTTGGGGTCACTGGCCAGCAGCGTGGTGACGCCGTCGATGTTGAGCGGCACCTGGAAGCCCGGCTGCCAGAAGAACCCGGGGCTCGTGCCGCTGATCGAGGCGATGGCGAGGTAGACGTTGCCGGCGCCAGCCGCGCCGACGTCGATCTGGATCTGGACCTGGCCGCCTGTCGCCGTGCTGACGGTCGGCGGCGCGACCGTGACCGCCGAGCCCGCGGTGTAACGCCGGCGCGTCGTGCTGACGTGGCCGTCGCTGTCGCGCGCCTGCATCGTCGCCACGTACGTGCCAGGGTTGCGGGCGAGTCGCGAACCGGCGATGTTCGGCAACCAGAGAGTGTCGAACACGCGGTCGCCGTCGTAATCGTAGCGCACCTGCAGCGTGCTGGCGGCCTGGTCGCTGTCGAGTGTCTGCGTTGGATCGAACACGCCGGTCAAGCGCGACAACGTCGCCGAGAAGCGCGGCCGCGGCCAGTTGCAGCCGGGCACGGCGAACTGCGCCATCTTGGTCCACCAAGTCGGGTTGTTGACCAGGAACTGGTACCGAAACGACTGGTAGCCGTCGCCACCGCCGAGCAGCGCGCCGGTGATCGAGGCCTCGATCGTCATCGTCGTCGTGGTCTCGCCTTCGCCGCTGTAGGTCTTGACCGTCGGCTGAACGCGCCGCGCCGGGAAGCCCGCGGCCGTGCACGCCTGCCGCGCGTACTCAGCGGTCTTGCGTACGTAGGCTTGGTGCAGCGCGTACGTGTTGTAGATCGAGCCGTTGGCCGAGTAGGCCATTGGCATCAGCACGTCGACGTGCTGCGCGAACTGTTGCCAGTTCTGTCCGTACTGCGCGGTCAACGAGTTCATCGTCGCCGTGTACGAGTTGAAGTTGCCGTCGTAGGTCGGGCCGTCGAACGTGAACCGACTGGCGATCAGGTACGCGTGCAGCGACAGGCTGCCGATGCGCTGGCGCACGTCGGCGAGGAAGTTGGTGACGTTGGCAGCGTTGACGTTCGTGCCGCCGACGTAGCGGATGTAGTCGAGCGCGATGCCGTCGAGGTCGTAGACCGGTTGGCCGTTGGCCTGCCAGGCGTCGACGAAGTAGTCGATGACGTTGAGCAGGTACTGCTTGTGCGCCGCGTTGTCCGGTTGCACGTTGTCGGAGAAGCACTTCATCACCGCGACGACGCGGATGTTGGCGTTGTGGCAGGCGGTGATGAGATTCTGCAGGTGGATGCCAGCGCCTGTCGATCGCACGGCCCCCCACGCCGGGTCCCAGTCGCCCGCGCTGTCGGTGACCCAGAGGTCGCCGGTCGACGGCCCGGTGGCGCGGAACGCGCTGACGTAGAGCGTGTCGATGCCGTAGGTCTGGCAGTTGGTGACGATCTCGGGGATGCGGCTGTCCATGTTCCCGACGAGGAACGGGAACACGCCAACCGCGACATCGGTCGACGGCGATTGGGCGACGAGCGAAGTCGCGAGCGCGACGGTGGCGAGGCCTCGAAGCATCCCACGCGATTCTGCCATGCGCTGCGCATAGCGCAAGGCGCGCCGAGGGCGGCGGCGCATCTGCAGAGCCTGACTCGCACGAATGGGTATAATGCTGGGCGAATTGTCCGCGCTCGCCATCCCATGCAGCGACTCCTGACCATCGCTTTCCTCGCTGCCACCGCCGCGCCGGCGGCGGCCCAGCAATTCGCCCTCTTCACCGGCCGCTTCCCGTTCCTCGGCGCCGACGCCGCCAGTGAGCGGCCGGGCGGCGCCATCAACCGCTTCGAGGAGTTCGACGTCAACTATGTCTTGCCGTTCGCCGGCTCACCGGCGCGCCCCCTGCTGCCGGCGACGACGCTGCAGACCTACCTAGGCGACGGCAACGGCGACGGCAACTTCCTCAAGTTCCGCAACTGGAAGACGTATTTCCAAGCCATCAACCTCGGCGGCATCTTCGTCAAGGCGGCCGATCGCAGCGCGGTCACCTGGGACAAGGTGTTCTTCACCGTCCGTCGCAACGCCGCCGCTACCGGCACGGCGGCGGTCGGCGCGCTCCAGATTGAAGTGTTGACGACCAATGGCGCGACGCCGGTCACGCTGGTTCCAGGCGACTTCGTGCGCGTGCTGCCCAACGGCAACGCCGAGTTCTTCCTGCGCCAATCACAACTCGTCGTCGCGGTCGGCTTGCAGAGCGGCGCCGCGACGATCGGCGCTGGCGCGCTGCTGCAAGGCGCCAACGGCGACCTGTACTACGCGCCGTGCGACGGCAGCCATTGGATCAATGGCAACCAGTCCGGCACGGCGGTGGCCTACGACGGCGCAATCCTGAAGATCGACGCCGCCAACGTCACCTACGACGCGGCCGGCAACGTCGCGGCGCTGGCGCCCAACTCGGCGCGCATCCTGATCAACGAGATCAACACGATCCCGAGCATTCGCGGCATGGTCGGCAATTCCGGCGCCGTCGACCGCTTGGGCGCCGCCCTGGTCGCGCCATCCTTCAGTTATGGCAAGACGGTCGGCCTTGCCTTCGATCCCAACGGCGGCACCTTCTTCCCCGCCCTGCCCGATGCTGCCGGCAACCTGAATGCCGAACCCAACCTGATCTGGGCCAGCGACGCCGGCGCCTACGCCGGCACGCTGTTCTCGACGGCGAACAATGGCAGCATCGCGACCATCAATGGGCTGCTTTGCGGCAGCAACACGCTCGGCGTGCCGGCGAACGGGGCCTGGCTCGGCGTGCAGCAGGACGCCGCGAACTTCCAGCCGACGGTGATGGGCTTCACGCTCGCCGACAACGTCACGCCGCAGCGCCTGCTGCTCGACCAGAACGGCTTCGGTGGCCTGCCGACTGCGGCAACGCAGCCGACCTGGGACGTCGACGTCTTCGGCGTCGGCGGCGCGTTCACGTTCCTCTACCTGTCGCTGGGACCTACCGCCCCGGGTTCGGTGGCACCGAGCGTGCCTACCGGCCTCGTGCCGCTGCCGTGGACGGCGAGCGCCTGGAACGATGTGTTCCTGCTCAACGGCGGGCCGCTCAGCCTTGGCACGACCGTGCTGAATCCGTTCGGCTACGGCACGTTCAGCCTGCCCAATCCCAACCCGGGCGGCTTCGCCGGCTTCACGTTCATGCTGCAGGGCTTCGCGCTGCAGCCGAGCGGTTTCGAGCTCAGTTCGCCGCTGCTCGTGCAGTTGCAGTGAGCCACACGGCTCACGCGCCGCTGACGAACTGCTGCAGCTCGTGGAACCGGCGCTCGACCGTCTCGAGGTCGGCGGCCGCCAGACGGTCGACGCCGAAGCCCTCGACCGTCAGGCTCGCCGTCACCGTGCCGTAGGCGACGGCGCGCTTCATGTTCCACAGGCTGATCGAGTCGCAGTTGGCGAGGTAGCCCATGAAGCCGCCGGCGAAACTGTCGCCAGCTCCCGTCGGGTCGACGACCCGCTCCGTCGGATACGCCGGCAGCGCGTAGTGGAAGAAGTTGGAGAACACGAAGCAGCCGTGTTCGCCCTTCTTGACGATGACCAGCTTCGGCCCCATTGCCAGCGCGGCGCGGCCCGCCTGGATCAGGTTGCTCTTGCCGGTCAGCTGCCTGACCTCGCTGTCGTTGACGATCAGGCCGTCGAGACGCGGCAGCAGGGCCAGCAAGCCGTCGCGATGGTGCTCGATCCAGAGATCCATCGTGTCGGCGACGCAGAAGCGCGGCGCCTTCATCTGGTCGAGCACGCTGGCCTGGGTGGCCGGCGAGCCGTTGGCGAGGAACACGAACGGCGTGTCGCGGTAGGCCGGCGGCACCTTCGGCTTGAAGTCGCCGAACGTGTTGAGTTGGACGTCCAGCGTCTGCCGCGAATTCATGTCCGTGGCGTAACGGCCGTGCCAACGGAACGTTTTGCCGGCCTTGGTCTCGACGCCGGCGAGGTCGACCCCCTTCGATTCGAGCATCTTGCGGTGCTTCAGGGGGAAGTCCTTGCCCACGACGCTCACCAGCTTGACCTGCGTGAACAAGCGGGCCGCGAGACTGAAGTACGTCGACGAACCACCGAGGCAGTCCACGGCGTTGCCGTGCGGGGTCTCGATGGTGTCGAACGCCGTGGAACCGACGACGAGAAGGCTCATTCGGGCGGGAAGCTAGCCGGACCCGATCGTCTACGCCACGCCGTCGTCAGCGGAACGCTCGCGCTCAACCTCGCGCGCGACGTCGTCGCGTGTCACGCGGTCCTTCTCGAACAGCAGGAGCACGCCGCCCAGCAGCGACCAGAACGTGAGGTGCAGACGGTAGAGCACCGAGAGCGCCACGCCGCGCGTGCCCATCGTCGCCGCCGCCGCCACGGGCGCGACGCCGACGACGTGCTCGGTGCCGTACATGCTGAACAGCCCCTTGTAGAGCGCTTCGCCGAAACCCCAGGCGTTGGGCGCGATCGGGATCGCCGACAGGATGTTGATCACCGGGACGATGACGAAGTACTTGAACGTCGGCATGCCGACGCCGAGCGCATGGCCGATCAGCACGACCGAGCCAACCGAGATGACATGATTGACCACGCCGACCAGCAAGCTCATCGCGATGACGACTTTGTGCTCGCGGTAGGAGAACACCGCCTGGTCGACGAGCCTCAGCACACCGCCGATGCGCGGCGGCAGCCGGTCGAGCAGCCACTTCAGCCGCACCAACTGTCGCAGACGTTTGCTGAACGCCACCCCGCCGAGGAGGCCGACACCGGCGATCACCAACCAGATCCAGACGGCGAGGTCGCCGAAGTCGTCGAGCGCGAAGAGCACCGCCACGGCAGCCAGGATCGCGAGCGAGCCGAGCCCGAGAACGCGGTCGACGATCACCGAGACCAGCACCGGCACCCGGTGCCCCGGACACCGCTTCATGATGTACAGCGCCTTCACCACGTCGCCGCCGGTGTTCCCCGGCATCACCGTGTTGAAGAAGATGCCGATCCAAGTGAAGCGCAGCGTCTCGAGCAATGAAACGCCCGTGCCGTTGACGCGCAGCAGCCACCACCAACGCGCGCCGGCGATCAATGCCGTCAGGAAGTAGCAGAACGCGCCGAGCCCGAAGAGCAGCGGATCGAGGCTGCGCCAGTATGTCAGGAACCCCGGCGCGACCTCGATCGTGCGACCGTCTGGCTGCGCGCCGAGACGAACCTCGCGCTGCCCACCATCAGCCGTGCGATAGCGAACCGGCTCGGCCTGCCAGGATCCCACGATCTGGACGTCGGACTCGGCGACGACCGCGTCGGCCCTTCGTTCGACGATGCGATCGACGAACGGAATCTGCCGGAAGACGAACACGAACAGGGTGGCGACGATCGCCGGTTTGAGCAATGTGACGATCCAGCGCTTCATCGCCACTCCCCCTTCGGCCGCACCTTGGCGCGCGCGTCGGCGATCGACGCCTGCTCGGCGGCGACACGCTCCAGCAAGGCACGGCCGAACACGACCGGGTCGACGCCGAGGTCGCGCAAGGTTGACGTGGCGACCGGCGCGCCGCCGGGGGTCGCGTTCACCGCGAAGTGCACGAGCGCGCTGACCGGCGACACGGTCGCGATCGAGATCGACAGCTTGCCGCCGGCGAACCAGAGATCGTCGCCGTCGCGGGTGACCGCGGCGGTCGGCGCGAGTTCTGCCAGGAGTTCGCGCGCCTGGGCGGCCAGCAGTCGTTGGCGATGCGCCGCCAGCAGCAGATCGGAGTGCTCGAACGCCTCCCAGACGATGTGAACCATGTCGTCGCCGGCGATTCCCGGCCCGTCGACGTCGGCGAGGTCAGCGATCTCCGCGGCCGCGACCCGGCACGGGCCACGGAAGCCGACGAGCACGTCGCCGACGACGCCCGTGCGCGCCAGCGCCCAGTGCGCCCGCAGTTGCGAGCCGTCGTAGGCGATCGTCGCGTCGAGCCAATGCGTGCGCGCCATCTGCAACCTAGCGACGCCCCTGGCGCCATTCACGGATCCATGCGAGGTCATGGTCGACGCGCGGCCGTTGCAGCGCCCAGGACAACGCCGTGATCGCCGGCGTGCGCAGCCGGGAGGTGTAGGCGGTCTCGGTCAGCGCCGTCACGGCCAGGAATTCCGCCGGAGCGACTGGCATGGCGCCACTCCGTCCCGGCAGGGCGAGCGTCGCATCGAGCATCGGTCCACGCAGTTGCCCGCAGTAGTGGATCAAGCGCAGCCGGACCAACGGATCAGGATCGTATTGAGGTTCGCCGCGAGCGGACTGCGCTGCATCGGCGACCATCAGGGCGAGAAGGAACGGCACGCCACCCGTGCCGGCGAGCCGCCGCACATGCTCCATCGCGCACAAGCGGACATCGACGTCGTCGAGCTCGCGCCCCATGACGAGATCGATGAGCAGGCGCTCGACGAGGTGGACGCAAGCGGCGCGCAGGGCAACGAACGTGGCGTCACGGACCGCAGCGTCGGTCTCGGCGAGCACGGCCTCCGTCAGCATCTCGACCAGCAGGATCCGCTCGTGCGGCGCTTGTCGCGGCGCAACGACGACCGCTGCGAGATCGGCGAGGTACTCGGACCGGTCCCCAATCGGGCGCGGGACCTGGCGCTGCGGTCGCTGCGTCTGGACGCGCGCTGCGGCGGCAGCAAACTCCGCCGTCTCCGGCGCAAAGCCGTGCCGCCGGAGATCGCCACGGAACAACGGCGCATCGCAGGACTCGGCAATGGCCACTAGGCCGTCGAGCGCGACGAGCCGACTCAACGGATGGACGTCGTAGTGGGCGATCCACGCGCACCGGCTGGCGGCAAGGCCAGCGAGGCGGAGGTCGCCACCGACCTCATGCGGCAACTCGCGCAGTAGCGCCCGCACATGGTCGACCGGCTTGTCGAGCTTTGACTGCAAAGTGGCGACCTCGCTCGCCGAGATGCCGACGTCGCTCGCGTCGTCGCGTTCGTTGTCGCGCTCGTCGTCGGAGTCGAACGCATCGCGGATCGCGCGGAAAAGCAGGTTCTCGAACAGCGACTCGACCCAGACGAAGAGCGCCCGGTGCAGCCACGAAGAGGTGTCGGCACGGTCGAGGTAGCCGACGCGGTAGTCGGGCGCGGAGCCCTCGACGCGCACGATCTGGTCGATCTCGTAGAGCAGTTCGCCGGCATAAAGATTGGTGGCGACATTGCAGCCGCCAAGCGGCGACGCGGACAACAACCCGAGCGCCGCCGCCGCCAGCGCCGCCGAAGCCGGCCGAGAGGTCACTGCGCCTCCTTGCCGAAACCGACAGCGCGCCAGCGCGCGATCACCTCCGCGCGCCCCGCCGACGTCGCAATATCGAGAGGCGCGATCGCCACGCCGCCGCCGGTGGCGCGGCGCAGGCCATCGTGCAGGGCCAGGAACACGTCGGCGTCGTCCTCTTGGATCAGCCGAGCCGACAACAGCGTGACTTTCGCCGATGGGGCCAGCTTGTCAGCGTGCGCGATGGCGGCGCGGCGGACGAGTGGCGAGGTGTCGACGAGCGCGAGCGCCACGAAGTCGCGCGCCAGTTCAGCGTCGAAGCGCCACGCAACGACGCCAGCCAGGCGAACTGCCTCAGCGGCGTCCCCCACGGCGATCGCGACGGCCCGTTCGCGCACCGCCGCCGCCGCCGCCGTGGCGCCGTAGTGACCATCGAGCAGCGCCCGCAGCGCCGCGAGGCGCTCGGCTGGGTCCGGCGCGCCGCGCAGGTTGCCGAGCAGGTCGCGCGCGGACATGGCGCGCACCGGTTCAGCGGCGGCAAGCTGGCCGTCGACGCGGGCGAGTTGCGCGGCATTCGCGCGCGTCCACGCGGCGGCGCCGTGCAATTCGCGAATCGACGCGATCGTGCGCCGAGCGGCGGCGCGCTCGCCCTCGAGGCGCTCCAGTTCGGCGAGATCGAAGAGCGTGCACGGGTCGATCGCGGCGGCGCCAAGGCGCTCGCGCACGCCGCGCATCGCCGCCAGCGCTTCGTGGCGCCGGCCCAGGTCGCGCCAGAGGTCGGCGCGCGCCATGGTCACGCGTAGGTCCTGGGTGAAGGCGCTGCCTTCGAGGGCTAGCAGCGCATCCGCGTGCGCCTCGACGTTCGCCATGGCTGCCGCCTTGTCGAGCAGCTCGTCCACCGCATCCGTCGGGCCGTCAGCGCATGGCTCGACCGGCGGCAACCCGGCTGTCGCGGCGCCAACTGCCGCCAGATCGCCCGCAGGCGCACGCGCTGCGTCCATCGCAACGGCCCGCGGCAGGTTGCCTGCTGACGGCGGCGTGGCGCAAGCGGCGAACGCAACGAGCGCGCATGCGCCGAGCCGATCGCCACCGAGGAGCCGCCATGCCGCCATGAGGCGGAGCTTTTAGCAGAGCGACGCGCGCCAGACGATGCTTCCCCGTCGGGGATTTCGCCGTTTCCGTGGCGTGCGGCGCGTGGCACCATGACGGCATGGGCGCTCGCATCGATCGTCAGGCGTCGCGCCTCGCCGCTCGCCTCGAGCGGCCCATCGCGGCGCTGACGCGCGCTACCGGCGCGACGGTGCGCGCCGCGCAACGGCGCGTCGGCTCTCTCGGCGCGCGCCGCAAGGGCATTGGCGACTTCGTCACCGATGTGGACGTCCGGACCGAGCGCAGCCTGCGCCGGGCGCTCGTCCGCCTGCTGCCCGAAGCGGGCTTCCTCGGCGAGGAAACCGATCCACACGACCTCGACCGCGAGCTGCTGTGGGTTGTCGACCCCATCGACGGCACCAGCAACTTTGCCAGCGGCTTGGCGCATTTCGCCGTGTCCGTGGCATTGCTGTGTCGCGGGCAGCCGATCCTCGCGGCCTTGTGGGCAGAGCCGGCTGGCTTGTTGTTCACCGCCCGGCTCGGCGCCGGCGCGCGCCACGACGGCCGGCGGCTTCGCTGCCCACCGGGCGCCATTGACGACTCGGGGATGATCGGCTGCCAGTGGTTTCGCGGGCAGGGCGACCTGCGCTTCGTGGCCGCTCTGCAGCGCGGCGGCAGCCGCGTCCGCACCTTTGGCAGCACGGTCACCCAGTTGTTGGATGTGGCGCAAGGTCGGCTCGACGCCAACGTCCAAGAGCAAGGTCGGATCTGGGACTTCGCTGCGGCTGGCTTGGTCGTGACCGAGAGCGGCGGCCGCTTCACCACCTGGAACGGCGCAAATGTCTTCCCGATCCGTGACCTGGCCGTGGCGCACACCGCCACCATCGCCAGTCCGCGCAACATCCATCGCACCCTATGCCGGTGGCTGGCGGGCCGCTTGCGCTAACCGTTTCGCTGGCGTAACAGAGCAGCCGCGGGTGTCGCCGGCGGAACACGATCAAGCGTTGGCCCGACATTTGCTTTTGACGGCCATCCACGGCAAGAGTCGCCCGCGCGGGCGCACCTTGTCCGCGTCTGCGACTCCAGCGAGGCACTGAACCATGAAGAAGATCGTCCTGTCCGGTTTGGCCTGTGCGGGCCTGATCGCCCTGCTTCCCGAGACCGGCCGCGCGCACGGCGGCCAGTACCGCGGCCCCGGCGACGTCGTGCCGCCATCCCCGGGTGGCGGCGGCGGCCGTCCGGGTGGCCCC
>VGZG01000091.1 GCA_016872675.1 Planctomycetota bacterium | reverse complement strand
ATCGCCGGCCGTGCTGGCATCCGGCTCGCAACGATCGCCCGCGCCGGCGGCGAGCCGACGCTGCTGTGGCCCGACGAACGCTGGGACCTCGTCGGCCTGGACCTGCTGCCGACGCTGCCGGCGCTGACGCCGGCCGCCGGGCCGATCGCGCTCGACGTCCGCGACGCGCAACTGCAGGTCGCCGCGGCCTCCAGCGCGTTCGGCGACCGCGCGACGCTGCGCGCCGCCGACGGCGACGAGTACCTGCTGACGACGACGACCGTCGACGGCCGCGAGATCGCCGGCATCAACGTCCGCTTCGACCTGCCCGTGCCCGCCGAGGACGTCATCGCGTTGCGCGTCCGCATCCGCCTGCGCGCCGACCGCGGCGACGGCGACTCGCTGCTGCGCACTTCGCTCTACAATCCGGTCGACGAACGCTTCGACACGGTCGTCGAGAAGCCGGCGACCACGTCGGCGCTCGAACTGTCCTACGCGACGAGCAGCCTGCGACACGTCACGAGCCAGCGCCAGGCGCGCGTGACCGCGATCGCGGACCTCGCGCCGGGTCCGCGCGCCGAGGTCCGCGTCGACCTTGTTGAACTCGTCGTCGTGCCGCGCGCGCGCTGAAGCCTCAGCGGCCGGCGTTCTGCAGGTCGAACAGCAGGCCGATGCCGGCGCCGAGCAGCGCCCCTTCGCTGCGGTGGCCGCGGGCCGACAACGCCGCGCCGAGACCGGCGCCGAAGACCGTCGCCGCCGGCACGAAGGGCTCGCGCGCGCGTCGGTAGCCGTAGGCGTCGTAGACGGCGATGGTCGGCGCAGTCGTCGTGGCGGCGGACGGCGCGTCCACCGTGGCGCCGGTGGTCGCGACGTCCGACGCGGCCGTCGTCCCCGCAGGCGCCGCGTCGCCGTAGAGCGCGCGGATCGCCGGATCGTGCACGAATGGCGACGGCGCGCCGACGGGCGCCGCGCTGCGATCGGCGTCGGCGCGCACGGTCTCGATGCGCCCGGCCGCCGTCGGCGCGCCGAGCGGCGTCAGCGCGAGTCGAGGCGACGGCGCCGCGGCGCACGCAGCAAACGCCAGCAAACACGACAGCAACGGCAGGGGCGGCGAGGCCATGGCGAACCTCAGCGGTTCCAGGCGAGGCGCATCGTCCAGTCCTGCGCCGTCTCCAGCTTGCTCGTCACGACGACCATCGTCGTCATGCCCGGGCCCAGGATCTTGACCTGCTGGTTGGTGTCGTCGCCGATCGGCCGCTTCTGGCCGTCGAGGAAGCTGGTCTGGACCAGCACCTGGATGGGCTCGTCGTCGATGTTGCGCACCGGGACGACGACCTTCAGCTGGTTCGTGCCGGCGACGCGCTCGACGCCGGAGCGCCCGACGCGGACAACGTCGCGCAGTTCGCCATCCGCGACGACGACGTTGGACTCGAGTTCAGCGTCGGCCTCGATCGACACCGCCGTGTAGGGCGGCGACGCGCACGCGGCGAGGGCAGCGATGGCGAGGACGGGCGACAGGTAGCGATGGGGCGACATGTTGGTCTCACTTGCGGGCGGGCCGGACCTCGGCGACGCCTTCTTCGATGCGGGAAACGTCGATGACGTCGACGAGGCGGAAGTCGCACTGCGCGTCGGCGCCGCCGACGTACACGGCGCGGCCGAGCGGGCGCCAGTCCGGGCTGGCGAGCGAGCCCTGCATACCCACCGCGAACGACTCGTAGGCGAGCGCGACGCGACGCGGCATGGCGACTTCAACGTGCCACTCGCCGCCATCGCCGGCCGCCCACTTGCGCGTCACGACCGGCGGCTGCAGCGCGAAGAACACGGCTTCGGCGACGGCGGCCTTGGCAAGGTCGCCGAGCTGCACGGCGAGGGCGTCGAGCTTGTCGACGGTCGGCGGCTCCGCGATCGGCAGGTCGAGCGTCAGCGTGCGGTCGAACAACTCGACGTCCTGCACGAGGTCGGCGACCTTGACGGCGACGCGCACGCTGCCGGCGATCAGGCACTGCGGCCGTGGTCCGGTCGTCGGTCGCGCGCGGTTGGGGCGCTCGAGCAGCGACCGGAACTGCATCGGCTGCCACGCAATGACGACGCGGTGCGACGGCGCGAGCTGGCGGCCTTCCTTGGCGCGCTCGCGCGGGTCGGCGGCGGCGCCGACCTTCACCCCGCCGGCCTTCGCAGCGAAGCGGACACGGCCCGTCGCGCGCAGGTTCTCGCGCACGGACGGCGACTCGTAGGCGCCCTCGTCGCGCGCGAATGAGCCGCCGTCGACGCCCTCCTCGAAGCGCTCCAGCCGCCAACGCCGCAGGTCGTCGTCGACGAGGTCTATGACGAACGCGTCCTTGCCCGGCTCGTAGGCGGCGATCCTGGCGCGCACCGCGACGTCGAAGGCGCCGTCGGCGCCCTTGTCCTTGCGCGCGACCTCGTAGGTCTCGACGTAGCCGGTGAGTTGGTGGCCGACCCACTCCCGCTCGAGTTCCGCGTCGCCGGTGAACCAACCTTCGCCGGCTACGTCGGCCTTCGCGTCCTTGGCGACGACGGCGAGTCGGCTGCGGATTCCCGGGCCGCGCAGCACCGCCACGCCGTGCTTGCGACCGACCGCGTCCTCGAGCGCGCACGCCAGCGCGGCACGATAGCTCGGGCCGCGCCCCTGCCCTTCGGTCCAGCCTTCCGCCACCGTCGGGGCGGCCGGCGCGACGGGCGCCGGCGGCGGACTCGGCTCCTGGGCGACGATGGACGCCGCGCACAGCGCGGCAGCGAGGGCGATGGACATGGGATTCATGGCGGGTTCGGGCAAAGGCGCGAGCAAGCGCAGGCCGCTGCGATGCGTTGCAGTCGCGCGCCGAACGCTCATGGCAATGGCGACGCCGTCGCCGGCATCGGCAACGAGCGGAAGAGTTGCCAGCACTCGCCAGTCGCCGGCACGACGACGTCACGCAACTGACGCATGTCCGGGATGCCGCGCCCGCTGGCGTCGAGGAACTCGACTTCGATGCGGTGCGGTCCCGGCGGCACGTCCAGCATGATCGCCTGCACCGAGGACGGCAGCGTCGGCCAGTGGCGCACGTCGGCAGAGGTCGACGTCAGGATTCCGGCGAGCAGCAGCGCGCCGCCGACGATCGCCTGCGTCTTTGCAGCCTCCCGGTGATTGGCGAGCGAACTCGTCGCCTGGTCGAGCAGCACGCTGCCGGCGACGATCGACGCGGTCTTGAACACCGCCTTGCCCTTGCGAATGCCCTCCATCGCCGTACCACCGAGCGTGCGGGCCTGGTAGTCGACGTCGACGAGCAGGGACGTTGGGCCGACCGGCTTGCCATCGATGCTCAGCTGCGCGCGCACGGCCGGATGGAAGCGCGAACGGAAACGCGCCAACTCGTGCTGGGCGCCATCGGCGTACTTCTCCGGTCCCATGCCGCATTCGCACAGGACGACGAGGTTGCCGCGCGCCGGGTCGGCCAGCAGCGGCGCGACGGGCTCGCCACGGGCGCCGTGCTCGATGGCGAAGCGGTGCGCCTGCTGTGATTCCTTGAAGAAGTCGGCGGCGTCACCGGACCCCATCAACCGGCTCATGCGTCCTGCCATCCAGAACAGCAGCGCGTTGTCGGCCTGGAAGCGCTCGTCGCCCACCTCGGCGTCGGCGAGGATGCCGCGCTTGCAGGCAGCGCGGGCGTTGTCGGGCTCGCCCTTCTGCAGGAAGCACCACGCGATGTAGAAGGCGTTCATCGCCTTCTCGTACGGATCGCCCTTCCACGTCTTGCTGCTCTCGCTGCCGAGGATCGCGGCGGCGGCCTCGCCCGAGCCCGTCGCCCAGCTGCCCATGATCTGGCCGGCACGGACGAAGTTGGCGCGCGCCGCGTCGTCCTGGCCGAGCAGCAGCTCGCATTGGGCCTGGACGTTGAGGACCAGCGCGAGGTTCTCGGCGGCGCCCTCCGCCGCCTCGGCGGCCGCGAAGCTGCGCACCGACTCCAGTTCCCCCGCGGCGAACTCACGGAGCGGCACGGCCGGCGGCGAGGCGGCGCAGCCGGCGGCGAGCAGGCAGAGCGCGGCGGCAGCGCCGCCGCGCAGACGGGACGGGAGCGGACGTCCCACGATCAACGGTTGATGACCGACTTCTCCGACTCCGTCTTCATCTCGTAGTCGCCGGTCCAGGCGAGTTCCTGCGTGACGAGGTCGGTCAGCTCGAACGTGACCAGCACGTAGCTCGACTTGAGCTTGCCGGCCTGGCGGTCGCGGCTCTTGATCGTGCCCTTCAGCACGTAGTCGCTGCCGGCGATCTTGCGGTCGTTCGTGCCAGAGACCTGGCCGCGCTCCTTCATGCGGCGCTCGGCGTCGACGAGGTCGCTGGCCTGCGGCGAGCGGTCGATGATCTTGACCTGGCGACCGAAGGCCTCGAACAGGTTGGTGCGCAACTTGGTCAGGATGATCTCCTTGTCGATGGCGTCCGAGCTGTCGTTGCGCAGTTCGTAGATGAAGAACGCCGCGCGCTCGCCTTCCTTGCCCGGCGCGAGCGCGCCCGAGGCCTTGATCTTGGCGGCCATGTCGTTGGCCATCGTGCGGATGTCCTGGCTCTGCAGCCCGGTCCCAGTGACGGTGTCCGGCGCGTCGGGGCTGACGCGGGTGTCGCGGGTGCCGCTGCATGCGGCGAGGAGCATCAGGGCAGCACCGAGGGAACAGGAGAACAGGTGGTGGATCGGCATGGGCGGAATGGTGAAGCGGAAGGGTCGGCGAAACAACGGCGTCGCGCCGGCCGCCGGGGAAAGCGCCGCCAAGCGCAGTCCCCTACCCGGACGTTCCAGCGCGCGGTCACCATGGCACGATTCCCGCAGGATCCATAGAATGCGGGGCATTCGGGAACCGACCGCCGTGCCGCCAACGACCATACTGATCATCCCGGCCTTCAACGAGGCCGAACGCGTTGGCGCGGTCGTCCAGGCGGTGCGCGCGCAGGGCCTCGGTCTCGACGTCGTCGTGGTCGACGACGGCAGCACGGACAAGACGGCGTCGGTGGCCCGCGCCGCCGGCGCGACGGTGATCTCGCACCCCTACAACCTCGGCTACGGCTGCGCCCTGCACACCGGTTATTGCCACGCTTGGCGCGCGGGCTACCAGCGCCTGCTGCAGATGGACGCCGACGGCCAGCACGACCCGACGATGCTCGTCCGGTTGGTCGAAGCGCTCGACCGCGGCTCCGACGTCGCGCTCGGCTCCCGCTACGTCGCCGACGGGGCGCCGCCGAGCTCCGCCGCCAAGCGCATCGCCACGAGGCTGTTCGCGGCGATTGCTTCGCGGTGGACCGGAATGCGGATCACCGATCCGACGAGCGGTTTCCAAGGACTTTCCCGGCGCGCGCTTGAGTGCGTCGTCAACGACGGCTTCCCCGAGGACTATCCGGACACCGACGTACTTGTGGAACATCACCGCGCCGGATTGAAGTTGACGGAGGTTCCGGTTCGCATGCACGCCCGCGCCGGCGGCCTGTCGATGCATCGCGGCGCCCGGATCGCCTACTACGGCTACAAGATGCTGCTGACACTGATGCTGCTGCCCGTTCGCCGACCAACGCCCCTGCGGGCGCGTGACACCGTGGCGAGGTGCTCGTGATCGCCAGCGTCCTGGACACCGTTGGCGATATCACGCCGCTGCTCGACCGCCAGCGTTATGTCGCCCTGACTGTCGCCGCGACCATCGTCGTCGTCGTGTGCGAACTGGTCCGGCGCCGCAAACTGCGCGAGGAGTACTCGTGGGTCTGGGTCGCGACCGCGGTGGTCGTCGCCGCGCTAGCGCTGGAGGGCGACGTGCTCACATACCTCAGCGCCTTCGTCGGCTCGTCGAGTCCGGTGTGGACCCTGTTCTTCGGCACAATGCTGTTCGTGCTGGCATTGACGCTGCAGTTCTCGGTCCGCCTCAGCCGCCTGACGCACCGCCATCGCACCCTCGGCCAGCGGCTAGCGCTACTCGAGGCGGAACTCCAGCGCCTGCGCGAACGCGAAGAGGCCCAACGCTCTGCCGACCGCCGCGCCGCCAACCGCGCCGCCCCGGACCGCGAGCACGACGTCGTCGCTTGAGCCACGGTCGCGTCGACGACGCAACCGCGCTCGCCCGGATCGTCGCTGCCGAGTTCCGCCGCCGCCTGCTCGACGAGACGTTGCCGCGGCTGCGCGCCTGCGTCGCGCGCCTCGGCGACGACGGCGTGTGGCGACGCCCCGGTCCGACCTGCAACTCGGTCGGCAACCTGCTGCTGCACCTGCGCGGCAACACGACGCAGTGGATCCTGGCGACTTTCGCCGGCGAGCCCGATCGACGCGACCGGCCAGCGGAGTTCGCCGACCGCGCCGGCGCCAGCGGCGACCACCTGCTCGCCGCACTGGCGGACTGCTGGACGCGCGCGTGCGCCGCGGTCGATGGGCTGACCGTCGCCGAATTGCTGCGGGAGCGCACGATCCAGGGCCGCTACCGCGAGACGGGCCTGACCGCAGTCCTGCACGTGCTCGAGCACTGCTCCGGCCACGCCGGCCAGATCTACGCCTGGACCAAGCAGGCGACCGGCGAAGACCTCCGCTTCTACGACCTCTGAACCGCCGGCCGCGCGCCGCGCGCGAGCCAGTGCCGCGCCGCCGAGCGCAGCACGTCGAGCTTCACCGGCTTGGTGAGGAAGTCGTCCATGCCGGCCTTGAGGCACATTTCGCGGTCCTCCGGCAGGGCGTTGGCGGTGAGCGCGAGGATCGGCACGCGCCGGTGACGGCCGCCGAGCGCACGGATCGCCGCCGTCGCCTGGTAGCCGTCGAGCTCCGGCATCTGGCAGTCCATGAGGATCAGCGTGAACTCCTGCTGTTGCGCGAGCTGCACCGCCTCCTTGCCGTCGACTGCGAACGTCGGTTGGCAGCCGATGCGGCGCAACATGCCGGCGAGCACTCGGCGATTGATCTCGTTGTCCTCGGCGACGAGCACCGGCGCGTCGGGCGCCTGGTCGACAACTTCCGCCGCGGCCAATGTCACCGGCGCGGCGACCGGAGCGACACGGCGCAGGCTCGCCATCTCGCGCACGACCTCGAGCACGCGGTTCGCCGTCAGCGGCTTGCTGAGCCATCGGAACACGTCGACCTCGGCGAGCTCGGGCAGCGCCGGGCGCGTGCCGAGCGAACTGGTCAGCGAGATCGCGAGCGGCGGGATCGACGGGTCGTTGCGGATCGCGCGGGCGAGGGCCATGCCGTCGACGCCAGGCATCGCCATGTCGAGGATCGCCATGGTGAACGGCCGGCCGATGCGCGCCGCGTGGCGCAGCATCTCGAGCCCGCTGATCGCGTTGCTGGCCACGTCGATGCCGATCTGCGTCGGCAACAGCTGCATGACGAGCAGTTCGCGGCTGGTCTCGTTGTGGTCGACGACCAGCACGGAGTGGCGCGACAGATCCACCTCCTCGCTGCGCGTGCGCGCCTTCGCCTCGTCACCGCGCGGCAGGCGCAGCGTGAACGAGAAGGTCGAGCCCGCGCCGACGACGCTGTCGACGTCGATTGCGCCGCCCATCATCTCGACAAGGCGACGACAGATCGCGAGGCCGAGGCCCGTGCCGCCGAAGCGCCGCGTCGTCGACACATCGGCCTGCGCAAACGGCGCGAACAGCCGGTCCAGCGAATCGACGGCGATGCCGACGCCGGTGTCCTTCACCTGGAAGCGGATCGACTGCTCGGTCAACCCGTCCTCGACCAGATCGACGCTCGCGACCACCTCGCCCTCGAGGGTGAACTTGACGGCGTTGCTCAAGAAGTTGAGCAGGACCTGGCGGATGCGCGCCGAGTCACCGCGATGGCAGCGACCGATGCGCGGATCGACGAAGGTGATCAACTCGACGCCCTTCTGGTCGGCGTTGCCGTGCATCAAGCCCGCGCAGTCGTCGAGCAGTTGCCAGACGTCGAAGTCGACCGTCTCCAGTTCGATCTTGCCCGCTTCCATCTTGGAGTAGTCGAGCACGTCGTTGAGCACCGCGAGCAGCGCCTCGGCGGAGGCCTGCACCGTGGCCGCCATCTGCTGCTGTTCCGGGTCGAGCCGCGAGCGGCACAGCAGTTCGGCCATGCCGAGGATGCCGTTCATCGGCGTGCGGATTTCGTGGCTCATGCTGGCGAGGAACTGCGCCGTGCGCGTCGCCTCATGTAGCGCATCGACGCGCTGTTGCTCGAGCGTGGCAATGCGCTGCGCGAGCGTCGCGCGCATTGACCGGGCCGCGGCGAGCAAGCCGACGACGACGACGACCGCCGGCGCCAGTGTCCACGCCGACCAGCCCAGCGCCGCGATGCCGGTCACGCTCGCGAGCAGTCCGGCGACAACGACGCCGAGCCCGACGAAGGCGCAGCGACGCATGACGCGGCAGGCATCCGCCTGCCGGGGCACGGCTTCCGGCTCGATGTCGCAGGGCATCCCACCCTCCATCGAACGCCGGCGCGCCGCGTCCTTAGCCCGAGCCCGCCCGGGGCCGCCGCAGGACCGCGGCGAAGAAGCCGTCGCAACCGTGGCGGTCGGGTCGCAGCGACAGGAACACGCCGGTGGCATCGGCGATCGGGGCCGCGACGGCGGCGCCGAGAATCTCGGCGAAGCGCACGACCTCGAGGCCTGGCCGCCGGCGCAACAGCGCCGCCACCCGCGCCTCGTTCTCCTCGGCGAGCAGCGAGCACGTGGCGTAGACGAGCCGCGCGCCGGGGCGCAGCGTCGCGGCGGCGCGTTCGAGCAGGCCTTCCTGCGCGCGCGCCATCTGCGCCAGCGACGCCTCGTCGACGCCCCATCGCGCCTCCGGCCGCCGCCGCCACGAACCAGTGCCGCTGCACGGCGCGTCGACCAGGATACGGTCGGCGCGCGCGGCGAAGGCCGCGACGTCGGCGGTCCAGACGCTCTCTTCGACGCGATGCACCGCGAGGTTCGTCGCGCTGGCCCGGCGCGCCCGCCGCCGCAGCGCGTCGAGCCGGCCATCGTGCACGTCCGCAGCGGCGACGACGCCGCGGTTGCCGAGCGCGGCGGCCAGCGCAAGCGTCTTGCCACCGTTGCCGGCGCACGCGTCGAGGACCTTGCCGCCAGGCGGCGGCGCGACGGCGGCGCACGCCAGTTGGCTCGCCTCGTCCTGCTGTTCGAACGCGCCGCGCGCGAACGCCGCGGTGGCGAACAGGTCGGCGTCGCCGTCGACGTGCAGCGCCGTGGCGGCGAAGCGCGCCGGGCGCGTCGGCACGCCCTCGGTCGCCAGTTCGCGCGCGAGTTCCTCACGGTCGCGAACCTTCAGTAAGTTGGCGCGCAGCGTGCGCGGCGCTGGCGCCGACAAGGCCGCCGCGATCGCATCGGCCTCGTCGCCATGCTGCGCCAACAAGCGCGCCGCGAACCAGTCGGGCACCGAATGGCGCCGACCGAAGCGTACGACCGGGTCGGGCGTGGCCGCGATCGCCTCGTCGGCGCGCAGCAGGCGCGCGAAGTCGACCACGCCGTCGCCGGCGCCGAACTGCCGCAACGCGCCGTCGGGCAGCAGTTCGTCGCGCGCGACCGCAGCCGCGAGCACGAGCGCGTGCGCGCGGCGGCGCGGCATCAGGTCGCCGAGGCCGCGCCCGCCGGCGAGCGCAAACTCGAGCCGGCGCATGCCAGCGAGCGCGGCGGCGGCGGCGCGGGCGACGGCGGCGAGATCGGCAGGCCGCGCGTCGCGCAGCGCCGGCATCGTCGCCATGGCGTCGCGCGGCGAGCTGCGATCGACGAACCACGCCGCCACGGCGTCGGCGGCCCAACCGGCGATCTGCGGGTTCATCGGGTCACTTGTGGTAGGCGCGACCCTGCAGCAGCGTCGCCGCGCGGTAGAGCTGCTCGACGACGAACACGCGCACCAGGCCGTGCGGCAGCGTCATCGCCGACAGCGCGACGCGCAGGTCGGCCTTGGCGCGCAGGTCCGGGTCGAGGCCGTCGGCGCCGCCGACCAGCAGCGCAACGTCGCGGCCCGACTGCTGCCACTTGGCGAGCCGCGCGGCGAGCTGCTGCGACGAGCACGCCTCGCCGCGTTCGTCGAGCGCGACGAGCCACGCGCCCTTCGGCGCGGCGGCGAGCAAGCGCGCGGCTTCGGCGGCCTGCACCTTGGCCGTCGTCGCGCCGCTGGTGCGCGGCTCGGGCTTCACCTCGACGAGCTGGAAGCCCCATTCGCGCGGCAGCCGCTTCTCGTACTCGGCGCAGCCTTCCTGCACCCAGGATGGCTGCTTGTGCGACACGGTGAGCAGGCGGACCTTCATCGGCGAACGCTCACCAGATCAGCTCGAAGCGCTCCGCCACACGCCACTCTTGCTCGCAAAAGCAGCGGCAGACGCGCGCCTGCCGGCGGAAGAAACCGGCCTTGCCGAGGATGCGTCCGGGCTGGCGCGTGACGATGCGCCGCGGGCGGACCAGCAGGCAGCAGAGGATCGCGCGCCACAGCCAACCCCTCGACACGACGTGCGCTTCGTCGCCGCGCGCTGCCTTGTTCGCGGCGGCGCGGGTGAGGTCGAGCGCGGTCGGGGCGGGCGCGGAGGTGGGCGGCGAGGAGGTCAAGCGGGCGCGAAGTCGGGGCGCGGCACGTTAGCCGCGCCGCCCGTCCGGCCGCAACGCGGCGCGCGATTCAGTCCCCGGCGCGCGCGGACGCCGCCGTCGCGGCGAGGAACACGCCAACCAGCAGCAACACGCCGCCGACGGGCACGAGCACGATCGCGAGGCCGGGATCAGCGCCGAGCGCGAAGACGCCGGCGGCCAAGAACCCGAGCGGCATCAGCACGCCAGCCCAACGCAGGCACGAAGCGGCGCGCCCGAGCCTCGGCGCGCCGGCCGGCATCGTCGCGGCGAACGCCAACTGCACGAGCGCGAGCAGCGTGCCGTGCACGTGCGCCAGGGTCAGCAGCAGCCGGCGGCCGTCGTTGCCGACGTCGAGGTACCAGCCGACCTTGAACGAATGCAGCGCCTCGAGCAGCAGTCCCAGCGTCAGCCAGACGAGCAGCGACCACCAGCCGAAGCGCTTGGCGGCGTCACGCGGGTCGGCGGCGGGCGGCGTCGAGGTCACGCGCGCAGCCTACCGCGCGAGCCGCCCGCGCTACACTGCGCGCGCGCATGGATCCGTTCCTCCACCTCGTCGAACGCAAGCTCGACGAGGCCGAGCGCGCCAGCGTGTTCCGCGGCCTGGCGGGCGCCGGCAAGCCGCTCGTGCTCAAGGACCTCGATGGCGTGCCGCCGGAGCTGCGCGCCGGCTACCTGATGTTGTAGGCCAACGGCTTCGTGCCGCCGGAACTCGAGGCGCGCAAGGAATGGCTGCGCCTGCAGGACCTGCTGGCCGCCTGCCACGATCCGGACGCGCGTCGGCCGGCATGGAGCCGGGCCTCGGCGGCCTCGGCGCCGCCGGCGGTCCGCTGATGGCGCCGCTGGCGACGCCGATCGGCGACCTGCGGCTGGACCCGGCGTCGGCCTACGTCTTCGTCGGCGGCGTCGTCGACGCCAGCCGCCGCATCGACGCGGCGATCGCCGTGCCCAACGATCCGTCGCTCGTCGGCGCGATCGTCGCGCTGCAGGCCTTCGGTCCGTCGCGCACCGTTTCGCTGCAACTCGGCAGCGCGATCGCGCTCGGCGTCACGCCCTGACGCCGCGGCCGCCAAGACGCCACGCCGCTTCGGCCAGCGCCGTCGCTAGCGCCGCGCTCACGGCAAGCGCCGCGAACAGCACAGCCGCCCCGCCGGCGTCGAGCGCGCGCCCCATCGCGGCGCCGGCGAGCACCGCGCCTACCGAACCGGCGCCGTCGACGAGGCCGAGCCGACGTGCGCCACCGGTCGGCGCGAGCCGCAGCGGCAGCACGCCGCTCGCCAGCGACATCGGCATCGCCAACGCTGCGCTGGCGAACGCCAGCCCCGCAAGCAGCCAAGACAACGGCGCGTGGTCGGCGCGCGCCAGCCACGCCAGAGCGGCGGCAGCAGCAGCGGCCGGCGGCACCGTCGCCCACCACACGCAGCGGCCGCCGCGGTCGGCCAACCAACCGGCGGCGAACGCGCCGGCGGCGCTGGCGAACGGCAGCCACGCGCTCGCGCGCACGCCGACGGCCGCGTCGACGCTGGCGGCGGCGACGCACAGCGTCGGCGCCCACAGCGCCAGCGATTCACGCACGACGGCGATCGCGGCGTTCATCGCCGCCAAGATGGCGACTACCCCACGCAGCGATCCGCCGCCGACAGCCACGGCCGCGCCCGG
>VGZG01000090.1 GCA_016872675.1 Planctomycetota bacterium | reverse complement strand
GCGCCCGCCCGCGTCGCCGCGGCGCTGCCGGCGGCGTGGCTGGCGGCCGCGACCGAGCAGCGCCCCCGCCTGCGCGGGCTGCTGTTCGACCGCTGCTGAGAAACCTCTCGCAGCGCGGCCGACGCCGCCCGAACATGGCCCCGTCGATGCCGCACCTGCAATCTTTCTGCTGCGTCTTGGCGCTGCTCGCAACTCTCGCCACGACGGCCTGCACGACCACGACCATGCCGCTCGCCGAGGCCGACCCGCTCCTCGCCGAAGGCGAAGCGCGCGTCGCTGCCAGCGACTGGGAGGGCGCGCTCGACGCGCTCGACGAGATCGACGGCGATAAGTGTCCGATGCGCCTGCGCGATCGCCGCGACCTCGCGCTAGCCCGCGCCCGCTTCGCCATCGGCGAATACCTGGACGCCTACAACGGGCTCAAGCCGTTCGCCGATGACTACCCGCTGAGCGAGTTGCGGCCAGAGGCGACGGCGATGCTATGGGACGTCGCCGAGGCGCTGCGGCGGCGCGACAGCGGCTTCCTCTTCTTCTGGTCGGATCGCACCGGCGCGCGCACCGTGCTCGAACACCTCGTCGCCCGCCATCCCGAGTCGCCGCGCATCGGCGACGCGCTGAAGATCCTCGGCGACATGGCCTACGACGACGGCAACTTCGAACTAGCGCAGCAGCGCTACCGCGACCTGTTGCTCGACCACCCGGACGAGTGGACCGCCTACGCGCGCTTCCGCTACGCCATGAGCATCGTCGCCAGCCTCGAGGGGCCAGAATACGACCAGGCGCGCATGGCCGAGGCCGAGCGCGAGCTGCGACAGTACCTCGCCGGCAAATTCGAGAACCCGACGATGAACGAAGTCGCCGAGGCGACCACGCGCTCGCTCGTCGAGTGGCAGCTCGAGCGCGAGCTCGGCATCGCTGCGTTCTACGCGCGCATTGGCAACGCCGCCGGCGAGTTGCTGCATCTCGAGCGCGCCGCCGACGCGCGCTTCGCGGGCGCCCCGCGGCACGCGGAAGCCACAGCGCAACTTGCTGGAGCGAACGCGCGCAAGGCCGCCGGGAGCGGCAAGCCGTGAAGCTCGTCGTCGCATGCGCGCTCGCCGCCGCGCTCGCCGCCTGCGGCTACTCGATGGGGTCGGGCCTGCCCGAGCAGGGCGTGCGCACCGTCGCGCTCGACGTCGTCGGCAACGACACGTTCCGGCAGCGGCTCGAGGTCGAGCTCGGCGCCGCGCTCGCGCGCGAGCTGCCGGTCTCGTCGGACCTGACGCTGGCCGCGCGCAACCGCGCCGACGCCGTCCTGTCGGTCGTGCTGCAGTCGGCGGACGAGCGCACGCTCGTCGTCGGGCGGCGCAACGTCGACCCGATCCTCAGCGACCCGGTGCGCGAAGGCGCCTTCGCAGCCGCCGTCTGGATCCGGCTGGTCGGCAGCGACGGCCGCGTCGTGCTCGAACGCCGCGTGACCGACCGGACGGAGTTCCGCACGCCGATCGGCGAGGACCTCACGTCCGCGCGCAAGGAACTCGTCGAAGACCTCGCGCGCAAGATCGCGCTGGCGCTCGAGACCGACGTCTGAGCGCCGCGCCGGCGATCACTTCTTCTCGCCGTCCTTCGGCGCTTCCGGCTTCTTGTCGATCGGCTTGCTCGCTTCGGCCTTGGCGGCCTTCGGCGCGACGCTGATCCACGTGCGGACGATCTTGGGCTGCTTGTCCTTCTCGAGCATGCCCTGCGGCGTGCCCTTGCCCTCGAGCGCCTTCAGCGCGTCCTTGCCGTCCACGACCTCGCCCCACAGCGTGTGGCGGCCGTCGAGGTGCGGCGTCGGCTGGAACGTGAGGAAGAACTGCGAGCCGTCGGTGCTCGGGCCGGCGTTGGCCATGCTGAGCATGCCGGGGCCGGTGTGCTTGCGACTGCCGTTGAACTCGCCGGCGAAGGCGTAGCCCGGGTTGCCGCGACCGTCGCCGTTCGGGCAGCCGCCCTGCGCCATGAAGCCCGGGATGATGCGGTGGAAGGTGATGCCGTCGTAGAAGCCGGCGCGGGCGAGGTAGATGCCGTTGGCGACGTGCTTGGGCGCGGTGTCGGCGTAGAAGCGGATCTTCAGCGCGCCGGCGTCGGTCTCCATGTGCCAGAAGTAGTCGCTGTTGGCGTCGAACGTCAGGTCGGGGAACTTCGGCAGCAGGTTGCGCCACCGGGCGTTGGACTTGTCGAGCTTCTTCTCGGCGAGGTAGGCGTCGACCGCCTTGATCGCAGCGTCGGCGGCGGTGGCGGCGTCGTCGACCGTGACCGCCGGCTTGGCCTCGGCCTTCGGGGCCTGGCCCTTGGCCTTGTCGTCTTGGGCGGGGATCAGGGCCGCGAGGCCGAGGACGGGAAGGAGGAACGTGCGCAGCAGGTTGGACATGGGTAGGGATCCTAGGAAAGCGCCGTGTCCGGCGCGAGGTCAGCGCGCCGCGGTGGCCGCCGGCGAGCGGACCAGGATGCCGCGCTCGCAACCGAACTCCGCGATCGCGCGCACTCCCTGGCCGGTCGGCGCCCCGCCAGCGGGCGCACAGGCATCCAGCGCAAAGGCGATGCCGGCCGTGACGGCCCGGCAGCGGACGCCGACGGCCTTGGGAACCGGCAGGCTTGCGTCGGCGAGCCCTCGCCGCAGCGTCGCTTCGTGCGCGGCTGACACCGCCCGACACACGTTGCACGGCCGATCCTGCGCGCGCGGGAAGACCATGGTCTTCACCAAGACCGGGCCAGCCGGCGACTCGCGCGACGCACGCCACGGACTAGGCGGGAAGGCATGAGCGCCAACGCCGATGGCAAAGCGGTCGTGTCGACGAACGCGCGCCACCAGCGCGCGACGACGACGGCGCCAGCCGTCTCCGAGCCGCGGCCGTTCATCGCGCGGCTTCGGTGCGCGCCGTCAACAGTTCCTGGTAGAGCGCGGCAGTGCGACGAGCCGCAGGCGTCGGATCCATGTCGACCGTCGCACGCCGCAGCGCGGCCGCGCCGTCACGCGCGCGCAGCGCGTCGTCGCGCAGGTATGCGAGCAGCGCTGCGGCCAAGGCGGCCGGAGTGTCTTCGCAAGCATGGCCAGGCGTCTCGCCGGACCGCCGCTCCGCGAGCAGTTCCGGCAGGATGCCGGCTCGCGTCGAGACCACCGGCAGACCGAACGCCATCGCATCGCACACGGCGCGGCAGGTGCCATCGCTGCCCGGCACCAGGAACAGGAACGCGTCGAAGGACCGCAACGCCGCCTGGTAGGCGTCGCCCTGCTGGTAGCCGGGTAGCACGACGTGGCGCTGCAGCCCCAGCCGCGCGACGGGCTCGGTGACGTGCTCGCGGACGTCCTGCTCGTTGCCGCGACCGAGCAACACGAAGCGCGCGTTCGGCAGGGCGTCGACGACGCGGCGCGCCGTCGCCCACAGCAGGTCGAAGCGCCGATGCGGCTGCACGCGCGCGGTGATGCCGACGACGCGGTGCGACGCGTCAAGACCCCACGCAGCCCGCAGGTCCGGACCGTCGACCGGCCGCGGCTCGGTGACCGGCTCCTGCCACAGCACGCGGGCCGGCGGCAGGCCGAAGCGCCGCACGACACCCTCGGCGGCCGCGCGCGTCGGCGCGATGACGCCGCCGGTGGCGCGGAAGGCCGCGCGCGCACGCAGGCCGCCGGCCGGCGGCTCGGGGTCGTACAGGCTGCGCACGAGCACTGGCGGGCGCGAAAGACCGCGCACCGCCAGCGCGGCGATGAGGTGGTCGGCCGGCAGATGGCAATGCAGCACGTCGTAGCGGTCGCGCGCCAGCAGCCGGCGCAGCGCGCGCACGTCGCGCAGCAGCGCGCCAAGGTGGAAGTGCTTGTGCAGCGCAAGGCCGACGACGGCCGGCACGCCGGCGCGCGCGAGTTCCTGCGCGATGCGATGCTCGCCGCCGCGATGCGTCACCACGCCCTGCGCGAAGACGACGTCGAGACCGAGCGCGCGCAACCGCGCCGCGGCGCGGATCGCCGGATCCGCGGGACCTGTCCACTTGTAGTTGGCGAACAAGTGCAGGATGCGCGCGTCGGGGACGTTCATGCAGGCCCGCGCGACGTTTGGCCGCGCGGCGGCGACTCAGAGCCTGGGAAACAACCGTTTCTCGGGCTCGGCGTGGCCGCGAAAGCGGTCACAAGGGGCAATCTGGAAGCCCGTAGAATGATTCCTTCTCGGGCTCTCAGGCCTTCGCCAGGTTGGCGTTGGCGAAGTCCCAGTTCACCAGGTGCTCCAGGAACGTCTTGATGTAGTCCGGTCGACGGTTCTGGAAGTCGAGGTAGTAGGCGTGCTCCCAGACGTCCATCGTCAAGAGCGGCGTCACGCCGGCCTGCGTCAGCGGCGTCTCGGCGTTGCCGGTCTTGGTGACCTCGAGCTTGCCGTTCTTCAGCACGAGCCACGCCCAGCCGCTGCCGAACTGCGTCGCGCCGGCCTGGCTGAACAGCTCGACGAACCTCTCGTAGCTGCCAAAGTCGGCGGCGATCTTGGCCGCGATCGCGCCGGTCGGCTTGCCGCCGCCCTTCGGCTTCATCGAGTGCCAGTAGAAGGTGTGGTTCCAGACCTGGGCAGCATTGTTGAACACGCCGGCCTTGTCGGCCTTGCCGGCCGTCGCCTTGACGATGTCGACGAGCGACATGCTGGCGAACTCGGTGCCCTCGATCAGCTTGTTGCCGTTGGTCACGTAAGCCTGATGGTGCTTGCCGTGATGGATCGTCAGGGTCTGGCTGTTGATGTGGGGAGCGAGCGCGTCGAGCGCGTACGGCAGCGGCGGGAGTTCGATGGCCATGGGGTTTGTTCGTCGGATCCAGGGGCGAGGATCGCCGGACAAGGACGATACGGAGGGCGCGCGCCCGCGCCCAGGGAAACCGGCGCGGGGCCGGGGCTTGGTGGCTACCCTGCCGTCATGGCTGCCGAACCGACGTCTCCCACTGCTTCCCTGGCCGGCGTGCAGCGCCTGCTCGCGACGATTGCGCGGCTGCGGGCGCCAGATGGCTGCCCGTGGGACCGCAAGCAGACCGAGGCAAGCATGGCGCCGTGCCTCGTCGAGGAGGCCTTCGAGGCGGCTGACGCCCTGCGGCGCGGCGCACTGCGCGCGAGCGAGGAAGAACTCGGCGACGTGCTGGTCAACGTCGCGATGATCCGCCAGATCGCCAGCGAGTCGGGCGGCGCTGGCTTCGACGCCGTCGCCGGGCAGGCCGCCGACAAGCTCGTCCGCCGGCATCCGCACGTCTTCGGCGACCGCAAGGCCGAGAGCGCCGAGGTCGCCTACGCCACCTGGGAACGGGAGAAGCAGAAGGAGAAGGCCGCGGTCGGCGACGCCGCCCGCAGCGTGCTGGCCGGCGTGCCTGTGGCCCTGCCGGCCTTGCTGCGCGCCTTCCGCATCGGCGAGAAAGCGGCGAGAACCGGCTTCGACTGGCCGGACGCAACCGGCCCGCGCGCCAAGGTCGCCGAAGAACTCGCCGAGTTGGATGAGGCGCTCGCCAGCGGCGACCGCGCCGCGATCACGGCCGAACTCGGCGACGTGCTGTTCAGCCTGTGCAACGTCGCGCGCCACGCCGGCGTGAATCCCGAAATCGCGCTCGCCGGCACGATCGACACGTTCCAGCGGCGCTTCCTGGCGGTCGAGCAGGCGTTCGACTTCGACCTGCACGGGCAGACCCTCGCGGCGATGGACGCAGCATGGAACGCGGCCAAGGCAACCGAGCGGGCGGACGGCGCTGGACCGCTGACGACGGGCTGACGCCCCGCCGACGGCGCACTGTCGGCAATCCGACGACCGGCGGTGCGACGCACCGAACGTGCCGCTGGCACAGTCGCCACAAGTATATTTGTCGAAGTTCTTTAGGAACTCTCTGCCGAGATTTTCTGGCCTCGGGCGCGGCCGGCACACATTCTGCTCCCAAGCGACCGGTGGAATGAACGCATGGGTTTGAGCCAGTGACAGGGATGGGCTCCGGTGAGGGTGGTGCCTCGCCGGAGCCCGCTTTTTTTCCCGCCCGCAGCGCTGCGCGCCGAGCCGCCAGTGCCCCCCGCCTGACCCGGCGTCAGTCGCGCCAGCGGGCAAGTTCTGCCTCGGCGGCGATCACCCCAAACGCCGACCATCCGGGCGACGCCACCAGCGCCTGCAACTCGCCGCGCGCCCGGACCCGATCGCCGGTGGCAAGCGCATGGTGCGCGAGGCCGAAGGCCAGCGCACTGCCCGAGCTGCCCGCGCGGGGCGCGAGGTCGGCGCGGCTGCGATCGCCGCGATAGAGCAGGCAGAGGTTCTGGTAGGCGACGTTCTCGACCACATCCATGCCGGCGTGGATCGGCGCAACCACGGCGAACGCGCCGGCCTGGTCGCCCGCCCGCATGCGCGCGCACCACAACCAGTGCGTCACCGCGACGCGCGACTCGTCGTCATCGACGACGGCGAGGCAGCACAACCAGGCGCGCTCGGCCGCATCCCAGTCGCCGAGCAGGAAGCACGCGAGTCCGAGATGGTAGTGCACGTTGTAGTGCAGCGAGCTGTGCGGTGGCCGACCCGGCGTCGGCTGGCCGTCGGGCTCCGTCACGTCTGGCGTCGTGCGGCAGGCGACAGCGGCGGCGAGCAAGTCGGCGCGGGCGCGCGCGAACTCGCGCAGCGTCAGCCAGCGGTGGCCGCGATGGCGCAGCAGGAACGGATCGCCAGGATGGCGCGCCAGCGCCTCGGTCAGCACGGCGACGGCGTCGCGGTAACGGCCGAGGTAGCCCAGGCGCCGCGCGTGCCAGATGGCCGCGTCGCGGTCGTCGGGGCGCGCGGCGTGCGCGCGCTCGGCTTCGGTCAGGTCGGCGGCGAGACGCGCTGCGGTATCGGCGGCCGGCGGCGGCGAGACGAGCGCGCGGCCATCGAGCGACCAGCACTCGGCGCCGACGCCCAGCGGCCCCAGCGACCGGCAGCCGGCGAACGCGAGCAGCGCAACGGCGAACAGCGCGGAGCGCGCGGGAAAGCGGGGGTTCATGCGTCGTCCTTGGGCCAGGTTATCTCGAACTGCTTCACGCTGCCGTCCGGACCGGGCGACAGCAGCAATGCGCCGCGCACGCCGAAGGCGTCGAGCCGCGGCCAGATCGCCTGTGCGCCGTCGGCGCCGAGCACCAGCAACGCCGTGCCGAGCGCGTCGGCGACCGCGGCGCTGTCGGCCAACACTGACGCGCTGACGATGTCGTTCTTAGGATTGGCGCCGGTGCGCGGGTCGAACACGTGGTGCAAGCGCGCGCCGTCGACGACGATCGCGTTGCGGTAGTCCCCGCTGGTGCACAGCGCAAGGTCGCGCAGGGCCAGTGCGCGGATCGGCGTGTCCTCCCCCATCTGGTCGGCCGTCGGATCGACGACGCCGACGCGCCACGGCTCACCGCCGGGCTTGCGGCCGCGGCACAGCACTTCGCCGGTGACCTCGAGGTAGAAGTCCGCCACGCCGAGCGCCTGCAAGCGGGCGGCGATCGCGTCACAAGCAGCCCCGGCGGCGATGCCGTCGAGATCGAGTTGCACATCTGGCTGCGCCTTGACCAACGCGCCGCCGCGGACCGCGACGAGCCGCCAGCCGACACGCGCCTTGGCGTCGGCGAGCGCGTCGGCGTCAAGGCGATGGTCGGGGTCGTCTTTGGCCGCGCGATACAGGTCGCTGAGCGGCTTGACCGTCGGATCGAACGCGCCGTCGGTGGCCCTGGCCATCGCGAGCGCGAGTTCGAGCACGCCGACGAAGCGCGGCGAGAGCGGCAGCGGCTCGACGCTGGCGTGCGCGTTGACGCGCGCGATCTCGGAGTCCGCGCGCCAGTTGCTGAACGCGGCGTCGACGGCGGCGAGTTCCTCGGCGATGACGGCCGGCACGGCGGGCAGCGGCGCGGCCGCCACGTACTTCACCGTGTACGTCGAGCCCATCGTCGGGCCGCCGATCTGATGGACCACGGGCTCGCCGCCGCAGGCGACGAGCGCCAGCGCCAGCGGAACAACACAGGGAACTCGGACAGGGCGCTGGGGCACTGCGGGTTGTCTCCTCAAACGACGACGGGCGCTCGCGCGCCCGCCCATCTTGCCATCGCGGCGGCGATCAGCTGCCGAAGTCGTCGAAGCGGATCATCTCCTTCTCGACGCCCAGGTCGCCGAGCATCTTCTGCACGGCGTTGTTCATCATGGGCGGACCGCAGAGATAGAACTCGATCTCGTCGACGTTCGGGTGGTTCTTCAGGTGGTTCTCGAACACCACCTGGTGGATGAATCCCGTGAAGCCGGTCCAGTTGTCCTCCGGCTGCGGTTCCGACAGCGCGACGTTGTACTTGAAGTTCGGGAACTGCTTCTCGATCGCCTCGAACTCCTCGGTGTAGAACATCTCGCGCTTGCTGCGCGCGCCGTACCAGTAGGAGACCTTGCGCGTCGTCTTCTCCGTGTGGAACAGGTGGAAGATGTGGCTGCGCAGGGGCGCCATGCCGGCGCCACCGCCGATGTAGATCATCTCGCGCTTGGTCTGGTTGATGTGGAACTCGCCGTACGGGCCCGAGATCGTGATCTTGTCGCCCTTCTTGAGCGAGAAGACGTACGAGCTGCAGATGCCCGGGTTGAGGGCCATCTGCTTCGGCGGCGGCGTGGCGATGCGGATGTTGAGCATCACCATGTTGCCCTCGGCCGGGTGGTTGGCCATCGAGTACGCGCGGAAGATCGGCGTCGGGTTGTTGGCGACGAGGTCCCAGAGCTTGAACTTGTCCCAGTCGCCGCGGAAACGCTCAGCGACGTCGAAGTCCTTGAACTTGAGGTCCTTGTAGGCCGGCACGTCGATCTGGATGTAGCCGCCCGACTCGAAGTGGATGGCCTCGCCCTTGGGCAGGTCGACGACGAGCTCCTTGATGAAGGTGGCGACGTTGTCGTTGCTGCGGACGGTGCACTCCCACTTGCGGATGCCGAACACCTCGTCCGGCACCTTCACCTTCATCGGGCCGCGCACCTTGACCTGGCACGAGAGGCGCCAGCCGGCCTTGGCTTCGGCCTTCTTGATGTGCGTGAGTTCGCTCGGAAGGATGTCGCCGCCGCCTTCGAAGACCTGGCACTTGCACATCGCGCAGGAGCCTTTGCCGCCGCACGCCGACGGCAGGAAGATCTTCTGGTTGCTGAGTGCGAGCAGCAGGTTGCTGCCGACATCGACTTCGGGCGACTTGCTCGGGTCGTCGTTGATGAGCAGCTTGACCTTGCCCTTCGCGACGAGCTTCTTCTCGCAGAACATCAGCACCAGCACCAGCAGCACGATGACTGCGGTGAGTGCGACGACGCCGGTGAGGATCGTGGTGAGCATCGCTTGGTCTCCGCCGGTCAGATGCCGCTGAAGGTCATGAAGGCCATCGCGACGAGGCCCGTCGTGATGAAGGTGATGCCGAGGCCCTTGAGCGGGGCCGGGACGTGCGCGGTGCGCATGCGCCAGCGGATCGTCGCCATGCTGACGATCGCGAGGGCCCAACCGAAGCCCGAGCCGAAGCCGTAGGTCACGGCCTGCGCGAAGTCGTACTTACGCTCGACCATGAACAGCGAGCCGCCGAGGATCGCGCAGTTGACGGCGATCAGCGGCAGGAAGATGCCCAGCGCCGCGTAGAGCTTCGGGCTGAACTTGTCGACTGCCATCTCGACGACCTGCACGACGGCGGCGATCGACGCGATGAAGGTCAGGAACAGCAGGTAGCTGAGGTCGCTGTCCGGGACGCCGGCCCACGCCAGCGCGCCCGGCCCGAGCACGAACTCCTCCAGCGCCCAGTTCATCGGCACGGTCAGGACCTGCACGAAGATCACGGCGATGCCGAGACCGATCGCCGAGTCGACGCGCTTGCTGACGGCGAGGTAGCTGCACATCCCCAGGAAGAAGGACAGCAGGATGTTCTCGACGAAGATCGACTTCAGCAGGACGCTGAGGAGGCCTTCGTCACTGAAAGCGAGCATGGCGGTCATGGGTCACTTCTCCGAGTAGCCCGAGATGGAGCGCTGCACCCAGACGATGATGCCGAGCAGGATGAAAGCGCCGGGAGCGAGCACCATCAGCCCGTTGTTGACGTAGCCCGCCTCGTACAGCGACTGCGGGATCACCTGCGCGCCCAGCAGCTTGCCGCTGCCGAGGATCTCGCGCACCGTGCCGACGACCGCCAGGATCCACAGGTACCCGAGGCCGTTGCCGATGCCGTCGAGAAAGCTGCGCCACGGCGGATTGCTCATCGCGTAGGCCTCCAGGCGCCCCATCACGATGCAGTTGGTGATGATCAGGCCGACGAAGACCGACAGCTGCTTGCTGAGGTCGAACATGTAGGCCTTGAGGAACTGGTCGAACACGATCACCACGCCCGACACGACGACGAGCTGGACGATGATGCGGATCTTGTTCGGGATGAAGTTGCGAATCGTCGAGATGATCAGGTTGGCGAGCGCCGTCACCAGCGTCACGCCGATGCCCATCACGAGCGCCTTGTCCAGGCGGGTCGTCACGGCCAGAGAGCTGCAGATGCCGAGGATCTGGAACGCGATGGGATTGTTGTCCCACAGCGGGTCCTTGATGACCTTGATCTCGTCCGGGCCGAACAGGCCGCCTTTCTTGACGGGCGGAGTGGCGGTAGCGGTCATGGGGTCTTGGTTCTCTCGTTGGATCGCTGAATGAATGACGCGGGCTACTTGCGCACGCTGGCGAGGTACTTGTCGAAGGCCGTCAGGTCGTTCTTGACGAACTTCGTGATGCCGTTGCACGTGATCGTCGCGCCCGACAGGCCATCGACCTTGTGCCGCTTGTCCTCGGGGATCGCCGGGTCGATCGAGCCCTTCTTGACGATGACGCCGACGAGTTGCTTCGACTCGTCGAGGATCGACTTGCCGACCCACTTGGCGCACCACTCGGGGTTCTCGCACTCGCCGCCGAGGCCCGGCGTCTCGCCGTGCTTGTAGAACGTGACGCCCTTGACGGTCGCCGCGTCCCCGCCGAGCGCGAGGTAGCCGTAGATCGTCGACCACAGGCCCTTGCCCGAGATCGGCAGCACGTACGTCGACGATCCGTCGTCGCCCTTTGCCTGCGCGACGACGCGGTAGCGGGTCTCGGCCTTCTTCTTGTCGGCCGGGTCCTTCGCCGCCGCGGCGCCGTCCTGATTGAGCTTGTCGGCGTCGCCCGCGGCCTTGCCGTCGAGCGCCTTGCCGTCGACGGTGTCGACGACGACTTCCTTGATGCGGTCGTTGTAGAGCTTGACCAGTTCCTCCTTCGACTTGACCTCGCCGGCCTTGAGCAGCCCGGCGGCCATCATCACGTTCTTCTGGCGGTCGAGCTCCGCCGCGGCGGCCTGCTCGGGCGCGAGCGACGTCGCCGTCGCCGCGAGCATGGCGCTGATGGTCACGCAGACCGTGACCGCGAAGCCGAGCACGTAGCCGTTGCTGCTGGTGTTCATGCGCGAGCGAGCCTCCGCTTGATGTTGGCGGCGACGACGAAGTGGTCGATGCCCGGCGCGAAGGCGTTGAGCAGCAGGACCGCGAGCATCGTGCCCTCCGGGTACGCCGGGTTGATCGTGCGGACGAGGATCGTGACGAGGCCGACCAGCGCGCCGTAGATCCACTTGCCGGTGTTGGTCTCCGGCGAGCTCACCGGATCGGTCGCCATGAAGACGATGCCGAACAGGAAGCCACCGCACAGCAGGTGCTCCCAGCACTGCAGCGACAGCGGGCCCGTGGTGGCGCCCGAGAGCGTCGTCAGCAGCAACGCGCTGGCCAGCAGGCCGAGCACGCCGCCGACCATCGTGCGCCAGCTGCCGACGCCGGTGATCACCAGCCACACGGCGCCGAGCAGCACCGCCAGCTTGCTCATCTCGCCAGCACTGCCGGGGATGTTGCCGAAGAACAGGTCGGCGTGGCTGTACTTCGCCGCGAGCGCCTCGCTGGCGTTGACGGTCGACGCCTTGACCACCGCGAGCGCGGTCGGCGCGCTGTAGCCGTCGACGACGTAGCTCGGGGCGCTGCCGGCCATCTGGTTGCCGGCGACCCAGATCAGGTCGCCCGACATCTGCGCGGCGAACGCGAAGAACAGGAACGCGCGCACCATCATCGCCGGGTTGAAGATGTTCATGCCCGTGCCGCCGAAGACCTCCTTGCCCAGCACGACGGCGAACGCGATGCCGACGGCGAGCTGCCACAGCGGGATCGAGGCCGGCACGATCAGCGCGATCAGCATGCCGGAGACGAGGTAGCCCTCGCTGACCTCCTCCTTGCGCACGCACGAGAACATCATCTCGATGCCGAGGCCGACG
>VGZG01000089.1 GCA_016872675.1 Planctomycetota bacterium | reverse complement strand
CCGCGCTGTCAGCGACCGCCGCCGGCGCCCGCGCGGCGAGGTGCCGGTCGAGCCGGTCCTGCAGCGCCGCGCCATGCTGCGCGGCCGCGTCCGCCAGCACCGCCGCCGCGGCCACCGGCGCGCCGGTGACGCCGGCAACGAAGCGGCTGACCAGGGCCGCGCCGCCCAGCAACGCGCGCTCGACCCGGACAAAGGCCGTAGGCACGGCCAGCGCGCACAGCGCGACCAGCAGCGCGCCGTACAGTCCGACGGGAAACGCGGTGGATGGTTTGCCCATGGCGCGAACAGCGCGCGCGGTCGCCAGAGGCGACCGCGCCGGCCTGAGCTACGGTCAGGCGAGGTCTTCGCCGCCTTCGAGGAACTGCGAGTACAGCTCGAGGTTCTCGAGGAAGATGCCAGTGCCGCGGGCCACCGCCTCGAGCGGACGCTCGGCGATGCGGACGTCGAGGTCCGTCTCGCGCGAGATCAGCTCCGGCAGGCCGCGCAGCAGCGAACCGCCGCCGCACAGCGTGATGCCGGAGTCGACGAGGTCGGCCGCAAGCTCGGGCGGCGTGCGCTCGAGCACCGACTTGATCGCGCCGATGACCTTGCGCACCGGCTCCTGCAGGGCCTCGCGCACGTCGGCCGACGTGATGACCGCGCGGCGCGGCAGGTTGACGAGGCTGTCGCGGCCGCGGACCTCGACCTCGATCTCCTCCTCCATCGGCAGGCAGCTGCCGGCGGCGATCTTGAGGCGCTCGGCGGTGATCTCGCCGATCAGCAGGTTGTACTTGCTGCGGATGTATTGCGTGATGGCGTCGTTGAAGTCGTCGCCGGCGACGCGGAGGCACTCGGCCATCACGACGTTCGCGAGCGAGATGACCGCGACCTCGCTGGTGCCGCCGCCGATGTCGACGATCATCGAGCCGCGCGGCTCGTGCACCGGCAGACCGGCGCCGATCGCGGCCGCGGTCGGCTCGTCGACCAGGAACACGCGGCGCGCGCCGGCGCGCTCGGCGCTGCCGATCACGGCGCGCTTCTCGACCATCGTGATGCCCCATGGCACGGCGATGACGAGGCGAGGCCCGACCATGCGCTTGCCGCCGCACGCCTTCGTCATGAAGTAGCGCAGCATCTTCTCGGTGATCTCGAAGTCGGCGATGACGCCGCTCTTCATCGGCCGGATCGCCTGGATACCGGGCGGCGTGCGGCCAAGGTATTCGAGCGCCGCTTCGCCGACGGCCATGCCGTCGAGCAACACTTCGCTGGAGCCCTTGCGCACGGCGACGACCGACGGCTCGTCGAGCACGATGCCCTTGTCGCGAACGAATACCAACGTGTTCGCGGTGCCGAGGTCGATGCCGAGATCGACCGAGAATCCGCGCAACAACCACTCGACGGGTTTCAGCATGGAACACCCTTCAGCAAACCCGCTTCGATGGCGCGGGCAGACCATGACCAGCAGACACGCGTCGGGGACCAATCCGACGCCTGGAGCAGGGTAGCGGCACCCGCTCCGGTCGCAACGTATTCTTCCGCAGTTCTGCGGCTCGCTGGCCGCGCGACTCGGAACCGTCCGCCCGCAATGCAAACGGCCCGCGTCGACCAATCGGTCGGCGCGGGCCGCGGCTGCGATCGTTCGGCGGGCCGTGCAGGCCCGCGCGGCGCCGGTCAGGCGTAGGCGTTGTTGGCGATCACGACCAGGGTGATCGCGAGGGCCAGCACGAACGACGTGGTCAGGATGATGCCGTCGTCGATGCCGAGACCCGGCTTGCCGACCGCCTCGACGCCATTGTCGGCGGCGGGCGCTGGTGCTTTCTTGGCCATGGGATTTGCTCCGGTGGGTATAGGGTCGCGATCAGCTCACGGCGTCTTGGTCGCGGCCTTGTCGCCCTCGCGGAACGCGCCGCCCTTGAGCAGCCCGACCTTGCAGAGGACGGCGTTGGCCGACGCCTCGTAGCGCTCCGGATACGCCTCGCCCTTGTAGCCCGAGGCGTCGTAGATCGCGAAGCCCCACTTGCCGCGCTCGATCTCCGACTTGATGTCGACGTTGCCCGGGTTGTCGGTGATCTGGATGGTGACCAGGTTGCCCGACGACGTCGTGACCAGGCCCGAGAGATTCGGGGCGGCCATCGTGCGCAAGAAGCCGTTGGCCTCGGCGACCTTGACGAGCAGGCCGAGTTGGCTCCTCTCGGACTCGAGCGACTTGATCGAGCCGTCGCGGGTCTCGATCGTCGACTTGAGGCTGGCGACCTCGGTCTTGAGATCGCGGTTCTCGGCCTCGGCGGCGTCCTTGGCGCGGACGGCATCGTCCTTCGCCTTCTGGTCGGCGACCGCCATCGCGTAGGCCGCCTTCGCCTGGCCGAACGCGGACTTCATCTCCGTGTTGGCCGAGTCGGCGGCCGCCAGCAGCTTCTTGACGTCACCCTCCATCGACGAGAGCTGCTGCGCGTAGCGCTTGTTCTCGTCCGTGAGCAGCTGGTTGGCGTTCAGCATCTGATTCGCCCGTTCCTCGCTCGCGCTCTTGGCGTTCTCGAACGTGTTGCGTTCCGCCGCGAGCTTGTCCTTCTCGGCGTTCAGCTTGGCGATCTCGTCCGCGCTCTTCTTGTTCGCGTCCGCCAACTGCAACTTGTAGTTATTCTTCGTCTGGAGGTGCGTGCCCGAGACGACAACGAAGCCGCCGGCGAGCAGGAGATTGAGGATGATGAAGACGCGGCCGATGGGACTCATGGTGACCTGTGACTCCTAGCTAGCAACTACGACGGCGACCGAGGTGCGTGCGACGCGCGCAGTTCGTTTGCCCCGAGGAGAGGGCATTCCAGAGGGGTGGTTGGACGATCGCTTGCCGGAGCGAGTCGGCAGCCTGGAGACGGCTGCACGTCGCGCTCCGCCCCGCAGCGAGAGGGGCCGAAAGGCACCGCGAATCCTAGCCGGGTGCCATGGACCGTCAAGAACGAGTTACCCGCGCAAGTCCGGTTGCCATCGGCAGGAGCGGCGCATGCCCCGGTCTTAGATCGGGCGCGGCCGCCGGTGACCTGCGAGCAGCAGGACAAGGAGCGCCACGGCGGCCGCCGGTCCGGCCAGGCCGCGCACCCCCGCCAGGGCCGGCGGCACGCCCGCGCCCAAAGGCACCGTGGCTCGCAGCGTGCGGGCGGCCGGCTGCGGCGCCGCCGCCAGCGGCAGGTCGGCGAGCAGCCGGCCGTCGCGCCCCACCACCCCGCTCCAACCGTCCTGGGTGCAGCGCACCACCGGCGTCGCGGTCTCGATGGCCCGCAACACGCTCATCGCCAGCAACTGCGGCAACTCCGCGCCGCCCTCGTACCAGGACTCGTTCGACAGCACGCACAGCAGGCGCGCGCCCTGCGCGACCTGCGCCGCGGCCGGCGCGGCGAAGGCGTTGTCGTAGCAGAGCAGCGCGCCGAACGGCACGCCGTCGGCGGTGCGCAGCGGCGGCAGTTCGCGTCCTGGTTCGCATTGCGGCAAGGAGCCGAGCGCGCCGGCGAACGCCGTCAACAGCCACTCGGCCGCGGCCCGCGGCAGCCAGCGCACGCCCGGCTGGAACTCGCCACCGGGGACGAGGCAACGCTTCTCCTGGTGGCTGAGCACGCGCGCGCCCGGCAGTTCGCAGAGCACGGCCGCCGGCGTCGGCGGCGCGTCGACGCGCTGGCGCACGTTGACGCCGAGCAGCAGCCGCGCCGCCGTCGCCGGCAGCTTGCCGCGCAGGTCGAGCAGGCGCGCGTCGCTCGCGACGACGTCCTCGACCGGCAGCGTGGCGAACACGCTGCTCTCCGGCCACAGCACCAGCGAAGGCGGCGGCGACGTCGCCAGCGCCTGCCGCGTCGGCGCCAGCAGGCGCTCGGCCAGCAGCTCGTCGACGCGGGCGCGCGCGCGTTCGGGCGGCACGGCGTCGAGTTCGTGCACGAGGTGGAAGCCGGGTTCGACCAGCGCGACATCGAGGGTGCCGCCGTCGGCGACCGGCCGCAACATCGCGCCGCCGACCGTCAGCGCCGCGGCGACCGTGGCCGCTGTGGCGACGCCGCGCCCGGCGGAACGCCACGTCGGCGCGCCCGTCCGCCACGCCGACGCGAGCGCGGCCACCGCGCCACCGAGCCAGCCGAGCAGCGCGTTGGCCAGCGGTTCGCCGCCGACGGCGACGCTGCCGAGCAGCGCTGGCCAGCGCCACAGCGACTGCGCCGGCTGGCCGTGCGGGTAGCAGATGTCGGGCATGTGCGCGCGCAGCCAGCAGACGCCGGCGAGCGCCACGCCGAAGCCGAGCGGCGCGAACAACGGCGGCAGGCGCCGCACGGCCGCATGCACGGCCAGCGTGTACAGCCCGCCGAGCAGCACGATCATCGCCCAGGCGAAGACGAGCACGTGGTGCACCGACCAGGAGAACACCGCCATGTGCGCGCAGCCGAGCACGTAGCCGTGCCACAGCGGCCGCCGGTGGTCGCGCAGGACCGCGAAGACCAACGCGAGCGCGAGCACGACGAGCGGGCCACTGAAGGGCAGCCACGCCGACGGCGTCGCCACGGCGAGCAGCAATCCCGCGGCGAGCGGGCCGGCGAGGTCCGGGCGCGCGGCGCTCACGGCAACCTCGCGCCGCTGCCGCCGCCGACGATCCGCACCAGCGCGCCAGCCGCAGGTTGCTGCTGACCGGCGATCAGCGCGTAGCCGTCGCCGTCGACGAGTCGGAACGGATCGCCGCTTGGCGACGGCGCCGACAGCGCCGCGGTGGCGCGACCGTCGGCGTCGACGCCAAGACGCGCTGGGATCGCCTGCAGGCGGCTGTTCGGTTGCCACGCCGCTCCGGCCGCAGTCGCCATCGCCGACCACTCGCCGGGCGCGCGGCCCTGCAGCGCGTGCAGCAGCGGCCGCGCCAGCAGGTCGAAGACGGTGAAGCTCGAAGCCGGATTGCCGGGCAGGCCGAACACCCACTTGCGGCTGCCGCCTTCGCCATCGACGACGCCGAAGTAGGTCGGTTTGCCGGGCTTGAGGTCGAGACCGTGGAACTCGGTGCGCACGCCGAGTTCCTGCAGCGTGCCGTGCACAAGGTCGTGCGTGCCCTTGCTGATGCCGCCGATGGTGATCAGCACGTCGCTGGCAGCGAGGCCGCGCTGCAACAGTGCGCGCAGGGCCGCAACCTCGTCCGGCGCGACGCCGAACCGCGACGGCGCGCCACCGGCTTCCTCGACCTGGGCGGCGAGCGCCCAACTGTTGCTCTCACGCACCTGGTGCGGCGCCGGCGTGGCTTCGATCGGCACCACCTCGTCGCCAGTGGCGACGATGCCGACGCGCGGGCGCGCGCGCACGGCGACATCGCTGCAGCCGAGCACGGCGAGCACGCCGATCTCCGCCGAGCGGATCAGGCTGCCGGCGGCGAGCACGACCGCGCCAGCCGCGCATTCGCTGCCTTGCTTGCGGACGTTGGCGCCGGCGCGGACGGCGGCGAGCAAGCGCACGGTCGCGCCCTGGAAGCCGCTGGTCTGTTCGACCGGCACGACGGCATCGGCGCCTTGGGGCACCACCGCACCAGTCATGATGCGGATCGCCTCGCCGGCGCGCAGCGCCCGCGCGAAGGGCGCGCCGGCGAGGCTCGCTCCCACCACCGGCAGTTCGGCGCCGGCAGTCTGACCAGCGCCGCCGCACGCGAGCGCGAAGCCGTCCATCGCCGACCGGTCGGTCGCCGGCCACGGGCCGTCGGTGCGCAGGTCGTGCGCCAGCGCCCGGCCACGCGCTGCCGCCAGCGGCACGCGCTCGACGGCGGCCAGCACGCGCGCCTGCGCCAGCACGCGCCGACGCGCCTCGGTGAGTTCGATCGCCTTCGCCATCGCCGCGCACGTTGGCGGATGCGGCGCGTCGGCGCAAGCGGCCGCAACCACACTCAGTTCGCCAGCGCCAGCAGCTTGCCAAGGTCGCTGCGACGCACCGCGCAGAAGCCGCCGTCCGCCGCTGCGGCGAGTCGTCGACGATGCGGAGCGACGGTGCATGGCGTCGCCGGCTTCAGCGTGAGGGCGGAGCCATGGGCCCAGAGGGACTTGTCGCCGTCCTTCGCGCGGACGACGACCGTGCCGTTCTGCAGGTCGAGCGCGCACGGGCGGGGCGTGTTGCCGCCGGTGTCCTCCGCGGTCAGCGCAACGCCGTTCTTCGCGAGCGCCTGGCGCGGGATCGCCTGGTTCTTGCAACCGATGGCCATGGCGGCGGCATTGTCGCGGAGCTCGGCGCCGCCAGCGGCGCCGACAACGCGCCGGTCGGGTTGCGGCCCAGCCCTCGGCAGCATGTCGGAGCGGATCGGCGCGCCGGCGCTGGCGGCATGGCGGGCATCGACCCGGATGGGGATCGCTCGTCAAGACGCCGACGCCGCAGCCACTTGCGGCGTGAAAAAAGGGCTCCCTGGCCGGGGGGTGCGGTTCGAATGCGGGATTCGAGCAGCCGTGGGTCAGGGGAACCGGTCTTCCCAGGGGGAAGAATCCAGCCAGGGAGCCCACCTCGTCTCGTTGGCGGGTCCATGCAACCCGCCGTCTCTGTCTACGCACGAGCTTCGCGAAAGTTACAGGATGGATGCATTCTCCTGCAATTTTCCGCAGATCCTGCCATCGCGAACGGTCGCACACCACGCCACCGACGGTGGACCGAGTTCTCGCTTGAGTCGACTGGGGCGTTCTGGTTTCCTCTCCGCCCCGCGTGGCGAGGCAGGATAGCTCAGCTGGTTAGAGCGGCGGCTTCATAAGCCGTAGGTCGCCGGTTCAAGTCCGGCTCCTGCTACCACTTCTACCGCCCGCCTGCGGCCCACCAGCCGCGGGCGGCACGTGGCCACCACGCTGGCGGTCCCGGCTCAGGCCAGCCCCAGCGGCGCGACCGCCGATCAATCGCGGCGGACGAGGCTCAAGAACTCCAACCGAGTGCGCTCGTCCTTGCGGAACGAGCCGAGCAGGCAGGACGTGACCGTCCTGCTGTTCTGCTTCTCGACGCCGCGCATCATCATGCACAGGTGGCTTGCCTCGATGACCACGCCGACGCCCTTGGGCTGCAGGACGTCCTGCAGCGCCTTCGCGATCTGCGCCGTCAGCCGCTCCTGTACCTGTAGCCGCCGCGAGTACAACTCGACGACGCGGGCGATCTTCGACAGACCGACGATCTTGCCCGCCGGAATGTACGCCACGTGGGCCTTGCCGAAGAACGGCGCGAGGTGGTGCTCGCACAGCGAGTACATCTCGATGTCCTTGACCACCACCATCTCGTCGGTCTCGGCTTCGAACAGCGCGTCGCCGATGACCTGCTTCGGGTCGACGCCGTAGCCGGACGTGTAGTGACGGAAGGCCATCTCCACGCGCCTGGGCGTGTCACGAAGGCCTTCGCGCGCCGGATCGGGATCGAGCGCGCGCAGCATGGCGGCGACGTTCTGCTCAAATGGGCTCGGCGGGACAGCGGACATACTGAAGGTTGTAGCCCAAGGCAGAAGGCAGCGGCAATGGCGCGATCCGCCGCGCGCGACGCCCGGATCAGACCGTGATCGTCTCGCGCAGGACCTCTTCGACCGAGGTGTGGCCGTCGAAGATCGCCTGCAGGCCGTTTTCGCGCAGCGGCACCAACCCACCCTCGACCGCCGCCGCCTGCAGCGCCGTCGTCGATGCGCCCTGCAGGATCATCTCGCGCAGCCGGTCGTCGATGTCGAGGATTTCGGTGATCGCCATGCGGCCGCGGTAGCCGGTGAAGTTGCAGGTCGCGCAGCCCTTGCCATAGGCGAACTTCTTGCCAACGACCTGATCGGCGGTCAGGCCCAACCGCCGCAGCACGTCGTCCGCCGGCTCGTAGTAGGTCTTGCAATCGCGGCAAACGCGGCGGACGAGCCGCTGCGCCAGGATGCCCTGCACCGTCGCGGTAAGCAGGAACGGCTCGATGCCGATGTCGACGAGGCGCGTGACCGCCGACGAGGCATCGTTGGTGTGCAACGTCGTAAACACGAGGTGGCCGGTCAGGCTCGCCTCGATCGCCGTCTGCGCCGTCTCTTTGTCGCGGATCTCACCGACCAGGATGACGTCGGGGTCCTGGCGCAGGATCGTGCGCAGGACCGAGGCGTAGTTGACGCCGATCTCCTCGTTCACCGGCACCTGCACGATGCCCTCGAGGTCGTACTCGACCGGGTCCTCGACGGTGATGACCTTGGTGTCCTCCTTGTTGGCCTCGTTGAGCATCGCGTACAGCGTCGTCGTCTTGCCGGAGCCGGTCGGGCCGGTGACCAGGACGATGCCATGCGGCAGGTCGACGAAGCGGCGCAGATGCTCGCGCACTGCGGGCACGAGTCCGAGGCTGTCGAGACTGAGCGAAACGTTGGAGCGGTCGAGGATGCGCATGACCGTCGACTCGCCGTACATCGTCGGCAGGGTCGACACGCGCAGATCGACGGAGCGGCCGCCGACAGTCAGCTCGATGCGGCCGTCCTGAGGCAGCCGGGTCTCGGCGATGTCGAGGTCGCTCATGACCTTGACGCGCGCGATCAGCGCCTCGGCGAGGTGCGGCGGCGGCGCTTCGAGTTCGAACAACGAGCCGTCGACGCGATAGCGGATCTTGAAGTCGCCCTCGAACGGCTCGAGGTGGATGTCGGACGCCTTGTCGCGGATCGCCTGGTAGAGGATGTAGTTGAGCAGCTTGACGACCGGGGCCGCGGACGCCATCGCCGCCTTGTCCTCGAGGTCGATCTTGCCGCCCTGCTGCTGCAGCTCCTGCACCAGCTCCTTCAGCCGCTGCTTGCTCTCGCCCGCTTCCTCGCGGTAGTGGCGATCGAGCGCCTGCTGCAGCAACGCCCCGTCGGCCAGCACGCCGACGATCTCGCAGCCGGTGGTGAACGACAGGTCCTGCAGCATCGCGACGCTCGCCGGGTCGGCGATCGCGATCTTCAGCGTCTTGCCCTGCAGGACGACCGGCAGCGCGCCGAAGGCCCGCGCCGTGACGAGGTCGACCTTGGCGAGGGCCTCTGGCTGCGGCGGCGCCGCCGCGAGGTCGTGGAAGGCGATGCCAGCCTGCTCGGCGAGCGCGCGCGACAGATCAGCCGGGCCGATGTGGCCGAGGTCGAGCAGGATCTCGCCGATGCGGCCGCCCTTGTCGCGCTGCAGTTGCAACGCCTCCTGGACCATGCCCTCGTGGATCAGGCCCAGTTCCTTCAGGATCTGGCCGAGCAGGCGACGCGGGGCCATGCGCTACTCAGCCGCCTCGCCCATGCGGACCAGCAGCGCCTTGCGGTCAAAGGAGCGCTCGAGCGCCTCCTCCTTGGTGACGCGACCCTCGCGCCAGAGGTCGAGCAGGAAGTCGTCCATCAGCACCATGCCCTGCCGGCGGCTCGTCTGCAGCACCGACGGGATCTTGAACGTCTCGCACTTGCGGATGTGGTTCTCGATCGCCGGGTTGCTGAGCATGATCTCGAATGCCGCGACGCGGCCGCCGCTGGCCGCTGGCATCAGGATCTGCGAGATCACCGCCACCAGCGACTGCGCTAGCTGCGAACGGATCTGCTCCTGCGACTCGCGCGGGTACTGGTCGATGATGCGATCGACAGTGCGGGCCGCGCCGGTCGTGTGCAGCGTGCCGAACACGAGGTGGCCGGTCTCGGCGGCGGTGATCGCCGCCGACGTCGTCTCCAGGTCGCGCATCTCGCCGAGCAGGACCACGTCGGGATCCTGGCGCAGCGCGCGGCGCATTGCCTCGGCGAACGTCGGCACGTCGGTGCCGACCTCTCGCTGGGTCACCTGCGACTTCTTGTGCGTGTGGTAGTACTCGACCGGGTCCTCGATCGTGATGATGTGGGCGTCGCGGTTGCGGTTGATCCAGTCAATCATCGTCGCCAACGTCGTCGTCTTGCCGGAGCCGGTCGGGCCGGTGACGAGCACGAGGCCGCGGTGCAGCGACAGCAGGTTCACCACGGTTTCAGGCAGGCCGATCTGCTCGAACGTCAGCAGCTTCTGCGGAATCTGGCGCATAACGATCCCGCGGACGCCCTTCTGGGTCAGGATGCTGATGCGGAAACGACACTTGTTGCCGTGGGCGTAGCCGAAGTCGGTCGTCCCGACCTTCTGCAGTTCTTCCCAATTGCGCGCCGGAGCGATCGCCTTGGCCATGGCTTCGGTGTCAGCGCCGGCGAGCGGCCCGTCGCCGATCTCGACCAACGAGCCGGAGAGACGCAACACCGGCCGGCGTCCGACCGACAGGTGCAGGTCGCTGGCGCCGCGGGAGTGCGCCTCGTCCATCAACGCAAAGACGTCCATTGCTTGGCCTCGTTGGGGTTCACTGGGCCGCGACGACGCGCAGCAGTTCGGGGATCGTGGTGTGGCCCTGCATGACCTTCCGCACGCCGTCTTGCAGCAGCGTCGACATGCCGCCCGACTGCCAGGCGTAGTCGCGCAGGCGCACCATTGGCTCGCCGCGGAAGGTCATCTCGCGCAAGGTGTTGTCCATCTGCAGCAATTCGTAGATGCCTAGCCGCCCCTTGTAACCGCTGTGGCCGCAAGCATCACAGCCTTCGGCCCGGTAGAACGTGGCGTCACCGGCGCGGCCGGGATCGATGCCGACGCTGCGCAACTCGGTCGGCGTCGGCTCGTAAGACTGGCGACATTGCTTGCACACGACGCGCAGCAGCCGCTGCGCCAGCACCGCCTGCACCGAGGCGGCGACCAGAAACGGCTTGACGCCCATGTCGACCAGTCGCGTGATCGCCGAGGCGCTGTCGTTGGTGTGCAATGTGCTGAAGACCAGGTGGCCGGTGAGCGCCGCTTGCACGGCGATCTCGGCAGTCTCCTTGTCGCGGATCTCGCCGACGAGGATGACGTTTGGCGCCTGGCGCAGCATGGCGCGCAGGATGCGCGCGAAGGTCAGGCCGATGCGCGCCTTCACCTGGCACTGGTTGATGCCGCGGATGTTGAACTCGACCGGATCCTCGGCCGTGATGATCTTCACGTCGGGACGATTGAGCTCCTGCAGCGCCGCGTAGAGCGTCGTCGTCTTGCCGGAGCCAGTCGGGCCAGTGACCAGCACGATGCCGTTCGGCCGGCCGATCACCGACTGGAAGCGCTCGCGGTCACGGCCCTCGAAGCCGAGCGCTTGCAGACTCATCAAGCCGCGCTCCTTGTCGAGCAGACGCATGACGATGGTCTCGCCGTGGTTGCCCGGCAGGACCGAAGTGCGGATGTCGATGTCGCGGCCGCCCTGCGCCTTGAACGAGATGCGGCCGTCCTGCGGCTTGCGCTTCTCGGCGATGTCGAGGCCGGCCATGATCTTCAGGCGCGAAGTCATCGGCGCCAGCAGCGACGCCTCGAGCGAGGCGATCTCCTTGAGCACGCCGTCGACGCGATAGCGCACGCGCACCCGCTGCTGGAACGGCTCGACGTGGATATCACTCGCGCGTGCAGCCAGCGCCTCGTCGATGGTCTTGCCGACCAGCCGGATGATCGGCGCATCCTCGCCCTCAGACTCCTTGCCGCCGCCGACCGGCTTGGCAACGGTGTCGGCGGCGCCGACGGCCTTGCGCAGCGCCTGCTTGAGCGCCTGCGGCGGCATCAGCGCGCACTGCACGGCGCAGCCGGCGAGGAACGACAGGTTGTCGGCGACGAACGTCTTCACCGGGTCGTCGATGGCGACCCAGAGCTCGCCGTCCTTCATGACCACTGGCAACGCCTCGTTCTGCTCGATCTGCTCCTTCGGCACCTTCTTGAGGGCGTCGGCATTCGGCGCGTACTTCGTCGGGTCGACGAACTTCATGCCATGTGCCTTGGCCAACGCGCGCCAGACCGCCGTCTCGTCGGCGAGGCCGAGCGTGACAATCGCCCGTTCGAGCGGCGTGCCGCGAGCGCTCGCGGTCCCCTCAGCCTTGGCGAGGCGGTCGCGGTCGAGGACGTTCGTCTCGATCAGGAGGCGGCGGAAAGCTTCAGAGCTCAACGGGGCGGCTGCGAGAGGTCGGGATACGCCTGGTTATCAGCGATCGCCCCGACCGAAGAAAGCCCCGACCTGGCTGTGCAGAGACCGTCGCCAGTTGTGGCGTTGATCCGGCGCTGGATGACGCCGTCCATTTGGGGTTGCGGCGAGTTCTGCTGTCCGAGGTCGCGGCTGCGCCGCCTCGCCGCGAGTTCCCAGTGTTCCCGTTCATCGCGTCGACGCCGAGGTCGACCGTGGGCCTGCAAGCGCGCAACGTCATGCACCGGACTCTGGTCGACGCACCGCGCCCCGCCCGACTTCGGCGGCGCGCGTCACGGCCATGCGCCTTGCGGCCCCGTCCGCCGGCGCGGCGCGGCGGCCCACCCGCCCG
>VGZG01000088.1 GCA_016872675.1 Planctomycetota bacterium | reverse complement strand
GCAGGCGATCACGATCGAGAGCTCGGGCGCGTCGTGGTTGGCGGCGTCACATTTCATGCTGTCGAGCGGATCCGTCCCGGGCATCGTCTGCGTCAGGGACGCGACTCCAGGAGCGTCGCAGACCGCCGTGGCAACGCGCCATTCCGCTCAACGACCCTGGGCCACGCGTAGCCAGCCGACGAACCCATGGTCGAACCGTAGCACGAACATGCGGCGCGCGCAGTGTGTCGGCGCGAACGCGCCGGCGGCATCGATGGAACCCGCTTCGAGCAAGCACGGGAACGCCGGGTCGAGATCCATCGTCGTCGGCACGCTCAGCGCCTCGCCGACGTATTCAGCGCCGCCGGCGCCGTAGCGCGCCGGCTCCGAGCGGCCGTCGCCGGCGAACCATGCCCGGAAGTCGAGCGCGCCGTCCTGCGCGTCGGCGGGCGCGTGGTCGCGGCACACGGTCGCGAGGTAGCCGTTGGCGGTGAACACCGTCAGCCGGTGCGCCATCGCGCGCACGCCCGGCGTCGTCAGCACGGGCCGCGGTCCGTTTTTCGGCAGCATGGCGTCGAGCGCGGGGCGGGTGAGATCGACGACGCCGCCGTCGATGCCGGCGACTGGCAGGTCCGGCAGGTCGATGCGCGGCAGCGCCTGCACTAGCGAGCCGGCGCCGTGGAACACCCACGTCGACCCGCGCGGCAGCGCCGCCGGCGCGCCGTCGACGAGTTCCAGCCGGAACGCCGAGTCCGACACGGCGAGCGGGCGGAAGGCGTAGAGCTGCCGTTCGTGCGCGGTGAACGGCGGCTGCAGCATGCGGTCGACGCCGAAGTGCAGCTGCACCGCGCCGCCGCGCTTGCGCGCGTGCGGCAGGCCGGCGACGAACATCGGATCCGGCGCCCCGTCCGCCGCCTCGCGCAGCAGCGCGCGGTGGATCGTCGCCGACTCGCGGTCGGCGGCGATCTGCTCGCCGCGCATCGCCACGAACGGCCACGCGAAGGCGATCAGGACGGCGACGACCGGCCAGCGGCCGGCGGCGGCGACGACGCCGACGAGCGCGACGCTCGGCAGGTACTGCAGCCGCAGCGTCTGCGGGTTGTCGGCGGCGGGCAGGAACGACGCGACCGGCGCGATCGCGACGAGGTAGGTGGCGAAGGCGACGAGCGCGAGGCGCGGGCGGCGCGCCGCCGTCAGCACGATGGCGGCAGCCACCGGCAGCGCCGCGGCGGTCGTCCACGCTTCCGCCGGCAGCGGCAAGCCGTCGGGCACGCCGATCCAGCGCAACGGCGCGCCCAACTGGCCGAGCACGCTGACTAGCCCGCGCGCCATCGCCGGCACGTCGAAGGGCGCCGCGTCGTAGCCGCCAAAGCGCCCGAGCGCCCACCAGCGAAACGGCAGGCACAGCGCCAGCGCCAGCCAGGCGCCGAGCGCGAGGCCGGCGCCGTCGCGCAGGCGCGTCGCCAAGCTGGACGCCGGCGAGCGCGCCGCCGCGGCCAGCGTGGCGAGCGCCGGCAGGACAAGCGCCGATTCCTTGCTCATCAGCGCGCCGACCGTCAGCGCGAACAGCGCCGGCGTTGGCGCTTCGCGGCGGTCGGCGCCGCGCAGCGCGACGACGACGGCGGCGAGGCACCAGACGGTGGTGTGGCTGTCGACGCGACCGACGGCCCAGCAGATCGAACCCTGGTGCGTCGGCATCAGCGCCCACAGCAGGCCGGCGAGGAACGCGTTCTCCGCGACGAGGAAACGCCGCCACACGCACGCGACCAGCAGCGCCGAGAGCGCGTGCGCCAGCACATTGCTGGCGTGCGACAGCGGCGGGAAGGGCCCGCCGAGCGCCTGGTCGAGCCAGAAGCTCGATGTGATCAGCGGCCGCCAGAACGCCCACAGATCGGGCGCGCCGTACTGCGGACCGGTGAAGTCGGCGAACGCGCGGCCGGCGTCCTGCGCGTAGTGAACGGCGACAAAGTCGTCGCTCTGCCACCACGGCGACACCGGCCACCACGCCACCAGCGCAATCGCCGGCAGGAACCAGAACCAGCGCGGCATCCGATCGTTGTCACAATCGTCCCGCCCGCGGCGCGCGCCGCTCACAGCATCACGCCCATGACGTGCGTCTCAAGCGTCATTTGGCCGTTGCAGAACACCTGCGCGTGCATCCTGGCGAGGCGGCGACCCGACAACTGCAGGTCGCCGGCGACGAAGTGTACGCGCGAACCCGGCAGGATCTGGCCGCGGATGCGCACGTCGTCGAGGCCGGCGAGGCCGATCATGCGGTCGCGCGCCCAGTCGCTCCTCTGCTTGACCAGGAACGTGGCGATCTGCGCCGCGCCTTCGATCATCAGCACGCCGGGCATGATGGGGCGGCCCGGCACGTGACCGCGGCCCCACCAGGGGTTGTCGTCCCAGTTCTTCCAGCCGACGGCGATGCCGCGCTCGGCGTCGTAGTGGCAGATGCCGTCGAGCAACTGGAATTCGTGCCGGTGGGGCAGGCACGCGCGCAGTTCGTCGTCTGGCACGACGGCGCGGCTGAGGTCAAGGGTCGCGAGGTCGACGATCGGTTGGCCCATTGCTCGCGCGGACGATAGCGGCGCGCCGCGGTGGCCGGAAGCGATTCGCCGTGCGTCTTCGTCCGGTCGTGGCGGCGTGCTCCCGGCTGTCAGCGACGGATCGGCACGAGGCGCGCTTCGAGCGCGATGGGATCCTGGAATGGCGTCACCGTGATCTGTCGGTCCCAAAGGTGGAAGCCCTCGAGCGTCACCGTCAGGTGCCATGTGCCGCCTTGCAGCAGCGGCAGTCGCGCCACGCCGCCGGCGTCGGAGGCCGCTTCGCGGACCGTCAGCTTCAGCCGGTCGGTCGCTGTCGCCGTGACCTTCACCGCCTCGATCGGCCGGCCGCTGCGGTCGACGACAGTGACGTCCACCGGCACGCCGCGTTCGATGATCAGCTTGTGCGCCTGGCCCGGGACGGCGGCGCGGTTGCCTGGTTGCACGACCACGCGCTCGGGGTCGCACACGAGCGCGCCGCCCTGCGTAGCGCGCAACTCGTACTCGCCGGCGAGCATGTCGGGCAGCACGAGCGAGCCAAAGTTGTCGGTGCGGCCGGCGCGCGGCGGGCGACCGGCGGGCTCGCCGAGCGGCTGCAGCGCGATGTCGAGGCCGGTGTAGGGAATCATCTCCTGGTCGCGCGCCAACAGCGAGAGCGCGACGCCCGGGGTGATCGCGAGCACGAGGTCTTCGTGCAGCGGTTGCTGCGCGTTGATGGTGACGATCGTGCGGCTGCCGTTGAGGCCCGGCGAACGCACCAGCACGACGTAGGGATGTTCCGAGAACGGCACATCGCGCAGTTCAAAGGTCGGTGTGCCGCGGCCGCGCTCGACCGTCGCGATCAGTCGCGTCGGCAGCTTGACCGCGCCGTCGGCGCCGATGGCGCTGCGCGCTTCGACGACTTCGACGGTGATGGACTGGATGCGGTCGAGGATCGAGACCGCCAACTGGATGTCGCCGCGGACGATGCCGCTCGTCCATCCGGTCGTGTCGACGCGAGTCGGCGCTGGGCGCGTCGTTGACGCCACCGGCGCCAGCGAACCGGTGGCCGGCGCGTTGGCCGCGCCGTCGTCCGCGGGCGCGTCTGTCGTCGCCGCCGGGGCCGGGTCGTCATCAAGCGGCGGCGGCGCGGCGCCGGCGTCCGGCGCGCACAACGCCACCACGGCCGCGCACAGCGCGATCATGGCGAGCAGCAAGGCGTCGGTGCGGCGGAGCGGCACGGCGGTCCGCTGAGGATAGTCCTGCGGTTCCCCAGGGCAACGCGCGCGTGCCGCGGTTCAGCCGGCGCGCAGCGGCTTGCGCACGCCGGCCGCGCGCCAGCGGGCACAGCGCAAGGCGGCGAGGCCGGCGAGGCAGAGCAGCAGGGCATCCGGTAGCGCGTTCACGGCGGCGAATGCTGCTGACCGCCGCGAGCGCGCGGCAAACGCCGCGTGAAGGTTCATCGCGCCGCGAGCGCGCGCGCGATCGCCGCGACGACGTGATCCGGCGGGCCGTCGCCGTCCACGGCGAGGCCATCGGCGCCGAGGTCTTCCCACGCCGCGAGTTGGCTCGGCAGCAGCGACGCCGGGAAGAAGTGGCCGACGCGGGCCGCCAGGCGCGCGGCCAGCGTGGCGGGCGGCACGCGCAAGTGCACGAACCGCAGCGGTGGCAGGCCGTCTTGCAGGCGCGTGCGATGGCGCGCGCGCAGCGCCGAACACGCGAGCACGACGCCGCCGCCGGCGTCAATGCGGCGCGCCAGTTCGCCGTGGACCGTCGTGAGCCAGCCGGCGCGGGCGCCGTCGTCGAGCGGTTCGCCGCGCGCCATGCGCGCGAGGTTGGCCGGCGGATGGAAGTCGTCGGCGTCGACGAAGGCGACGCCGAGCCGGTCGGCGAGGGCGCGGCCGACGGTGGTCTTGCCGCAGCCGGCGACGCCGCACAGGACGACGCGCGGCGGCGCCGTCACGCGCCGCGCACCGCGTCCTGGAGGCGCACGAGGTCGCGCAGCAGCGCCGGCAGGTCCGCGAGACGCAGCATGTTGGGGCCGTCGCTCGGCGCGTGGTCTGGATCTTCGTGCACCTCGAGGAACAGGCCGTCGACGCCGCACGCGACCGCGGCGCGGGCGAGGAACGGCACCTTGGTGCGGTCGCCGCCGGTCGACGCGCCCGCGCCGCCAGGGCGCTGCACCGAGTGGGTGGCGTCGAAGACGAGCGGTTGGCCGAAGCCGCGCATCGTCGGGAAGCCGGCGAAGTCGACGACCAGCGTGCGGTACCCGAACGATGTGCCACGTTCGGTGATCATCACGTTGGGGTTGCCCGACTGCAGCGGCTTGGCGAGCACGTTGCCGACGTCTTCGGGGGCGAGGAACTGGCCCTTCTTGACGTTGACCGCCTTGCCGGTGGCCGCGGCGGCGAGCAGCAGATCGGTCTGGCGGCAGAGGAACGCCGGGATCTGCAGGCAGTCGACGACCGCGCCGGCGGCGGCGCACTGTTCGCGTTCGTGCACGTCAGTCAGCACCGGCACGCCGAGCTCGCGGCGGACCTCGGCGAGAATCGCCAGGCCTTCCGGCATGCCGGGGCCGCGGAAGGCGCCGCCCGAGGTGCGGTTGGCCTTGTCGAAGCTGCACTTGAACACCAGCGGCACGTTGGCCGCGGCGCAGGCCGCGTGGATGGCGCGGGCGTGGCGCAGGCAATGCTCCCGGCTCTCGATGACGCAGGGGCCGGCGATCAGGGCGAAAGGCCGGCCGCCGCCGAAGACGACGTGGCCGACACGGACTTCGCGGACGGGCGCGAGGGAAGGCATCGAGCGCGGATGCTAGGAGTCTGCGTCAAGGAAGGCCACGCCGCGCGGCCCGCGTCGTCGCTTAGGGGGGCTCGCCGCTGACTCCCGGCAAATCCACCGCTTCGACGGTGGTCATCGGCTTCGCTCCGACCGCGAGCCTGCGCACCGTTTCGACTCTCGTCCCTTGGCGCCCCGTCTTGGCGACTGCGCCACGGCAGGCTGCGACGCCCGGCATGCGTCCTGGCGCCCACCCTTCGCGGCGGCGTCCGACGAATGCGCGCCACCGTGCTGGGGCGTCGAAAACGCGTTGTCGCCGACGCCGCGGCGCGCGCGCCGTCGTCTGACAGGTCGCTGCCGGCAGGGTATGATTTCTTGTCCGGCAATGCTCGTTGCCGGCGCTCCCCACCTTGTCGACTACTTCGCCTCTCGCCATGACGCAGTCATTCGTTGCATTCGCCGCCGCCGCCGTGTGCGCCGCATCGGCGTCCGCGCAGTCTTGCTTCGTCGGTTCTGGTGGCACAAGCGTCGTCGCCGCGCTGCTGTCGACGTCAGGCGGCGCTGACCCGCTGCACGACGAAGGCCGCACGTCGCCGCAGGCGATGGGGCTGACGTTTCCGCTGGCGGGCGTCGCCACCGCGCTGACGCACGCCAGCATCGACACCAACGGCCTGATCTACCTGTCGGGCGCCAGCGGTCCAGTCGGCGCTGCCGCGACCTACACCTATGGCAACCTCGCCAACCTGCGCGGCAGCGCTGGCAGCAGCCCGCGCATCGCGCCCTTCTGGCAGGACAACCAGGCCATGCCGACCGGCTGGGACATCACCGCCGAGACCGTGCCCGGCGTCTCGTACAAGGTGACGTGGCTCAACACGACGAACTACCTCGCCACCGCGCCGGCGCGCAGCTTCAGCGCCAAACTGTTCGCCACCGGCGCGATCGAGTTCAGCTACGACGTGTTCGCGATCTCGGCGACGTTCGTCGGCGTTTCGTCGGGCAACGCCGTCGGCGCCACATCGACGCCGGCGTCGAACTTCGCCAACGGCGCCAGCAGCGCGATCCCGCTGCTGTGGGAGTCCTTCGCCAACGCCGCGTCGTGGGACCTGTCCGGCAAGACGGTGCGCTTCGTGCCCAACGCCGGCGGCTACACGCAGACGATCGCGTGCAGCCCGACGCTGGCGACGCACGCTGCGTACGGCTCCGGTTGCTACACGCTCAGCGACTCGTTCTACGCGCTGTTCGCTGACGCCGTCGCCGCCAACGCCGGACTGCAGGGCCAGTCGTTCACGCTGACCAACACCGGGACCACATACCTGGTCACCGCTGGCGGCGGCACGTTCGTCCAGCCTGGCGCTGGCGCGACCAACGTCTTCGCCACGCCAGTGGACGACGCCGAGGCGCTGCTGCCGCTGAGCGCGCCGCTGCTGACGCCGCAGGGGCCGCAGGCGTCGCTGCGTGTGCACAGCAACGGCGTCATCTCATGGGGCGGCCTGCCGCAGACCTTTCCGGGCAGCAACAGCTTCACGCCGACGCCTGGCGGCTTCCTCAACGCCGGCAACGCCGGCGTATGGTTCTGGCACGACCACAACGAGCAGGAGCCCAACAGCGGCCGCATCGTGAGCCAGCAGGTCGGCGGCGTGCTCTACGTCACTTGGAACGACGTCGAGAGCTACGCCTTCCCCGAGGTGCAGAACCGCAGCACCATCCAGGCGCAGTTGACGCTGGCGACCGGCCAGATCGTCGTCATCTTCCAGCAGGTCAGCGCCAACGCCAGCAGCACGTTCGGCTCGGCGACGCTCGTCGGCTACTCGCCGGGCGGCCCGTCGGTGGACGGCGGCAGCCAGAACCTCGCGACCAGCCTGCCGTATGCGGTGTTGACGGCGAACCTCGCGCCCGTCGCGCTGACCGCGGCGCCAGCGCCGGTGTCGACCGCGACCACCGGCACGGTCGTGACGTACACGCACAGCGGCGTCCCCGAAGCGGGCTCCGGCAGCGGTCTCCACATCGGCCTGACGATCCTGAGTGTCGGCCAGAACCTCGCCGGCACGGACCTCGCCTTCCTCGGCGCGCCGGGCTGCCGGCTGCACGTGGCGTCGCTCGATGCGACGTTCTCGTTCCTCGGTGTCGGCGCCACGCAGACGACGACGTTCACGATCCCGCCGGGCGTGCCGGCCGGCTTCAACCTGTACGCGCAGGGCGCGGCCATCATTGCGGCGAACAGTTTGCCGAACGGGCAGAACAGTCTCGGCGTGGTGCTGTCGAACGCAATCGCCAGCACGATCCACGCGCAGTGACGCCGCGATCGGGGTCGCGCCGGGCCCGGGGCCTATCCAGCCATGGAATGCACGGCCGCCTTGTGCGCGCGCCGGCCATCGTCGATAAACAGCGCACGACACGGGGGCGATCGGCTTCGACCGGATGCCGACTCGACCTGCGGTGGCGCGCCGAGGGCCGGGCACCTCGTAAATCCGACCGGAAACAACCAAGTGCCAACACGCACTACTCCCTCGCTGCCTAAGAACTAGGCAACGACGCCGAGGTCCCTTCGCCTGCGGGGGGCCGAGGCGACACACAGCAGGCTGGTCGTCGGCGGCTGCTCGGCCCGTCGGCGACGAGACACAGTCGGGCTGGTCCGCGGCGATCCTGTTCGTCGGAGCGACGCGGATGACGACAAACGACGGACTACGCGCGTAGAGGCCCAGGACGGAGCATCTCGGGACGCGGGTTCGATTCCCGCCGCCTCCACCATTCGCCGCACCCCCGCAGCCGCGGGGGGGCGGCGTTCATTCTTCTCGCCACCGCGTTTGAACCTCCGCTGCCGCGCCGTGACGCCGCGCTTCCGCTTCCTCGCGCCGCTCTGCGCCGTCGCGCTCGCCCTCGCCGCGGCGCGCGCGCAGGACGTCGTGCCGTTCGGCTCGTCGCAGCAGTCGGCCTTGGTCGCGCGCGCCCTGCGCGAGTGGACGGCGGCGTTCGAGCAGGGGCGGCTTGGCGCGCGCGCCGTGCTGCAGCGTGGCGTCGAGCGCCAGCCTGCCTACGTCGCGCCGGCGCGCGCCGCCGGCTACGTCACCGAGCGCGACGAGACCAACATCACGCACACAGAGGCGCTGCAGAAGCTGATGCAGCACGCCGAGAAGCGCCCCGACGGCGAGCTCGGCGCGGCGCTGCTCGGCATCGCCGCGATCGGACTCGAGGGCGCGTTCCTCGACCGCGACGCGATCGAGCTGCGCGAACTCGGCCACGCCGCGCTGCTGCGCGTCGACGAGCCGCGCGTGTGGTCGATGCTGCTGCGCGCCGCCGCCGGCGATCGCATGTTGCTCGGCAGCCAGGGCGGCGTCGACGGCCGCGCCGACGCGCCGGTCGCGCCCGGGCCGGCCCGGCGCGTCGCCGCGCTGCGCCTGCTCGCCGCGCGCGGTCGACCGGCGTGGCGGGCGACCATCGAGGACGCGCTGACGGACGTCGATCCGCGCGTGCGCCTGGGCGCCGCCGAGGCGCTGGCCGCGCCGTGGCGCGTCGAGGCGATGCGCGCCGTCGCCGGCGCGCTCGCCGCCGAGCGGCATCCGGTCGTCTCGCAGGCGCTGGTGCGGCTGGTGCTCGATGCGCGCAAGCAGCCGCCCGAGGACGTCGACGAGGAAGCGCTCGACCTGCTGGTGACCGAGGCGCTCGCGCGCTTCGGCCGGTGCGGTTGGCGCACCGACATGGACCTGCTCGACCTCGTCGAGGCGTTCCCGCGCAAGGCGCACGTGCCGCTGCTGATCGACGCGCTCACCGGCGCTGCGCGCGCGCCCGACAAGCTGGTCGGCGCGGTCAATAAGTCCGCCTCGCCGCTGTTGCGCCAGCGGCTCGTCGAACTACTGCGTGCGATGACCGGCGCGATCGTCGCCGGCGACACGGCGCCGGGCTGGCGCGAGTTCTGGGCGCGCGAAGGCGAGCGCGTCGTGGTGCCCGATCCGTTGGTGGTGCAGCGCGACGAGGGCACGCGCGCGACCTTCTACGGCGTTCCGGTCGCCGGCGGCGAGACGGCGTTCCTGATCGACGTCAGTGGCAGCATGGGCGACGACGTCGACGACGCGGCGATGCGACAGCGCCGACTCGCGCCGACGCGCCTGACCGCCGCCAAGGAGCAGCTGCTGCAGGCCGCGCAGGCGATGCCGCCAGGCGCGACGATGCAGATCTACACCTTCGCGGAGCAGGCCAAGGCATGGACGCCGACGCCGATCACGCCGACGCCGCAGAGCCTGCGCTCGCTTACCGAACTGCTGAGCCGCTTGCGCGCGCACGGTGGCACCGACCTGCACGCTGGCCTCGCGCAAGCGCTGCAGGTCGAGGCCCGACGCTTCGGCGAACCGACGGCGGCGATGATCGACGAACTGTTCGTGCTCAGCGACGGCGTGCCGACGGTCGGCGACATGCAGGACGCCGAGCCGCTGCTGCGGGAGGTTCGCGAGGCGAACAAGTACGCCAAGGTCCGCATCCACTGCGTTTTCACCGGCGATGGTCGCGGCGCCGACTTGCTGCGCGCGCTGGCGGCGCAAAACGGCGGCGTCTTCGTGCAGCGGTAGCGCGCGCTCCGCCGGCGCGGCACGATGGTCGCGTGCCGAACGCCGCCGCCGAGACGCCCGCCCGCTGTTGGCTCGGCTTCGCCGCCTTCTACATGGCGAGCTTCGGCGCGCTCGGCGTGTTCATGCAGTTCTTCCCCGGCTGGCTGCACGAAGTCGCCGGGCTGACCGAGTCGGAGGTCGCGGTCGTGCTGTCGGCGCAGACGATCGCGCGCACGCTGCTCGGCACGTGGTGGGCGCACCTCGTCGACCGACGCGGCGACGCGCGGCCCATCCTCGTTCTGCTCGCCAGCGTCAGCGTCGGCGCGTTCGCGCTGTTCGGGGCGTCGCAGAACCTCGTCACGCTGTGGTGCGTCGCCTTTCTGTTCGGCAGCCTGTACTCGCCGATGTACCCGATCTGCGACGCCGCGGCGATGGCGGCGGCGGCACGGCATGGCTTCTCGTTCGGCCGGCTGCGCGTCGCCGGCTCGGCGACGTACCTCGTCGTCATCGTCGCCGTCGGCGCGGCGCTCGACCGCCACGGCATCGCCCCGACCTATGGCATCCTGCTCGTCGCCATGGTGGCGATGGCCGTCAGCGCGCTGCTGTTGCCGACGGCGCCGATGCGCAACGCCGCGCCGGCCGCCGTCGCCGCCGCGCGGCCGCCGTGGACTTCGCTGCTGCGGCAGAAGAGCCTATGGCTCGTGCTCGGCGCGTCGGCGCTGATCCAGGGCAGCCACGCGACGTTCTACAACCTGTCGACGCTGCACTGGGGCGACCACGGCATCGATGCGTCGACGGCGAGCCTGGTCTGGGCCGAGGGCATCCTCGCCGAGATCGTGCTGTTCTGGTTCGCGCGCAGCGCCGACAAGCTGCGGCCGACGACGCTGATGCTGATCGGCGGGGCAGCGGCGATCGCGCGCTGGATCGTCATCGGCGCGACGACCGACGTCGGCTTGCTGCTCGCCACCGGTTGGCTGCACGCGCTGTCGTTCGGCTGCACCTACCTCGGCGCGCTGCGCGCGCTCGACCGGCGCGTGCCGGCGCCGCTGCGCGCGACGGCGCAGGGCCTGCTCGGCGCCGCGACTTCGGGCGTCGGCATGGTCGTCTGCGGGCTTGCCGGCGGCTTCGCCTACGACTTCGTCGCCGGGCGCGCTTTTTTCATCATGGCCGGCTTCGCCGCCGCCGGCCTCATGTGCGCCTGGAAGCTGCGCGTCGACATGGACCGCGCCACGGCGAGCGCGGTGACGGCGAGCCACAACGACGCGGCGAAGTAGCGTCACGACGCGGTTGGCATGGTCGCGACCGCGTTGTCGCCGCGGCGCGTAGCCAGCATCGGCTGGCGGCTGGTCGCGCTCTGGTGTGTGTGGGCGGTTCACCACCCGCCCGCATCGTCGCCCTGGCGACCGCAGCGTGACGTCAGCCAGCGCGCCGGTGGCGCCATGCCAGCGCGGCCAGCGTGACGAGCGCCACCAATGCTGCGATGGCGCCGCCGGCGAGACCCGGCGCGCGGTAGGCGAGGGCGACACGACAGGCGCCAGGCCCCAGCGGAACCAGCCGGAAGCCGTGGTCGGCGCGGTGAATCGTCGTCGCCGCGCCATCGACGGTTGCGCTCCAACCGGGCAGCCAGGCGTCGGCCAGCAGCAGCCACGGCTGCGCGCCAGCGGCGACGTCGAGCTCGATGCGCGTCGGCAGGTCGACGGCGAACGTCACCGCGCGCGGCGGCGCGTCGACGGCGGCCGCGGCCGGCAGATCGGCTGGCAAGTCGGCAGCGCACGCGTGCGCGACGCGGCGCGGCGCGAAGTCCGGCTGCAGCAGCGCTGTGAGCACGGCGTCGTCGGTGGCGTGGCTTTGCACAGACGCGACTGCGAACGCGCGCGGCAGCGCGCTGGGCCGTTCCTGCACGACGAAGTCCGCTGGCGCGCCGGCGACGGCCACGCGCTCGCCGACGTGCGGCAGCGGGCCGCTGCCGACCGACAGCACGTAGCGCACGCCGAACAGGTCGAGCAGCGGGCTCTCGAACGGGTGGTTCGTCAGCGACTCGGCAGCGACCTCGCCGCGTGCGACCTGGCCGGCGAGCGTCGGCGTCGGCAGCGTGTGCGGCAGCGCCGCGGTCAGGTAGCCCTTGCCGGCGTGCAGCTTGCCCAACTCGGCGCCGAGCAGGCGCTGCAGCGGCTGCAGCGTCTTGCCGTCGAAGTGGCTGTAGAACTGCAGATCGCGCGCGCCGGCGACCATCACCTGCCCCGGCGGCAGTTGCGCCGGGAGTTCGCAGTCGACGCCGCCGCGCGCGAACGTGAAGCCGCCTCCGGCTGCGCGCGCCGTCGCCTGCGCGCGCAGGAACGCGTGCACCGGCGAGTCGGCCGGCAAACCGCGCACGACGCCCGTGGTGACCGAGCCGCCGAAGGCGCCGAGCTGCAGCGCCGCCGCGCAACCGCCGGTCACGGCCAACGCCGTGCGCGC
>VGZG01000087.1 GCA_016872675.1 Planctomycetota bacterium | reverse complement strand
CGTCGCACGCGGCGCGGCGGATGCCCTGTGGCGCTTCGAGGCGCAGGCGACGCTCGCGCCGCTGGCGTGGCTGGCGGGTGGGTTGGTAATGGCGGGGTTGTTGCTGCGGCGGCAGCGGGTGGCGTAGTGGCGGGGAGCGTTGCGCCTTGCTCGCTGCGGCAAGGCTGGGGCGCAGTCAGGCGATCGGACTACCCCCGCCCCCGCACCGTCGGCACCCAACACCGCACCCGCGCGCGATACGCCAGATACGCCGCGCCAAACCGCGCCGCCAGGTCCCGCTCTTCCGCCGGGCGAACGACCGCGTGCCAGAGCACGGCGCCGACCGCGGCATAGGCGACGATCGGCAACGACTGGAAGAACATGCCGATCGCGACGCCCTGCGCGATGCCGGCGATGGCCATTGGATTGCGCACGTAGCGATACGGCCCGGTGACGACGAGCGCGTTGGTCTGGTCGAGTGGCAGCGGCGTGCCGCGGCCGTCGCGCACGAAGACGAAGCCGCTGGCCAGCCCAAGCGCACTGGCGACGGCGAACAGCGCGACGCTGGCCACGGTCCACGCCGTCGACGGCGCCGCGGCCGTCGGTGGGAATGCATCAAGCAGCACGCCGGGGATCACCGCCAGCGCCAGCGTCCAGATGCACGCGATCTGCACCAGCGTCTTGGCGGCGTTGGCGGCCGTGCCGGTGGTCGCGCGCCGGAACATCGCCGTCTCCCAGCACAGGAACGCGTTGTAGCCAAGCCCTACGGCCATCGCGCCGGCGGGCAGCCAACCGCTGCGCGTCAGCACGGCGGCATTGAGGCAGTAGAGCGTCGCATACGCAAACGCGCCGAGGATCGTCCACTCGATCCACAGCACGCGCCGGTACGCGCGCACGACCGACAGCGCGCCGACCACCAGGACATCCGGCGCGAAAAACGACCAGAACGCGACGGGCGGGATGCCGTCGAACTGGAAGGCCGCGAAGCACCGCTCCGACAGCGCCAGCCCGACCCACCACGCCAGGACCAGCGCGGCCTGCAGCAGATAGGCGGTTTCTTTCATTGGCGACCGGCGCGGCGTCGCGCGGGGTCGCGAGCGTAGGCTCGCCGTGGCGACGGCGCGACAGCGGCACCATCCACACCCGTGGGATCGGCCCCCGCCCGACTGCCGCTGCCGACCGAATCCCCGCCCGTCCTCCCGCCACGACGCGCGACAGATCCGCCGCCCATCGGCCACAAACGCCAACGCCGTTGCGACCCGCGGCCGCGCGCCCGACACTACTCCGCCCCACCCCGCGCCCGAGGAACATGAGGCTTCGCCCGCTGCTGCCGCTGCTGTTGCTCCCATTCGCCGCCTGCTCGCTGTTGCCGGACCGACTGCCCGACAAGGCGCCCGCGCTCACCGACATGGACGAGCCGCTCGACCTCCGCGCCGAGCCCGACGACGAGGCCGCCCGCGCGAAGCTCGCGCTCGGCATGTTCTCGGGCCTCAAGGTCGCCGACGCGCGCGACTCGCTGGCCGCCAAGCTCGGCGACGAGGACCCGGCGCTGAAGGTGATCGAAATCGTCGAGAACTCGCCGGCCGCCGCCGCCGGCGTGCAGGTCGACGACCTGCTGCTCGAGGTCGCCGTCGGCGACACCGGCACGCGCGCGCTGACGCGGCCGAGCGAGTGGCGCGACGTCGAGCTGCGCGCCGAGGCCGGCAAGCCGATGCAGCTGACGCTCGATCGCGGCGGCCGCGCGGTGCGCGCGACGCTGACGCTGCAGCCGCGCGTGGCCCCGCTGCCGCGGCAAGCGACCCAACGCTTCCGCGAAGAGGACCGCGTCGGCGTGGTCTTCCGCACCGCCACCGAGGTCGAAGCGCGCGCCGGCGGCCTCGCGCCGGGCGCTGGCGCCGTGCTGGTCGGCATGTCGCGCCGCAGCCCATGGCGCGCGGCCGGCCTGCGCTACGGCGACCTGATCACCGCCGTCGACGGCGCGACCGTGGCGCATCCCGAGACGCTGCTGCAGGCGCTGCGCGCGCCGGACCGCGAGACGGTCAAGCTCGCGTACCGCCGCGGCGATGCAACCGCCGAGGTCGCAGCGCCGCTGACGACGCGCGCGCAAGAACTGCAGAAGATCTCGGTGCCGCTGCTCTACTCGTACGAACACGCGCGCAGCGCGACCGAGTGGTCGGCGGTGATCGGCATGCTGAATTACCGCAGCACCAAGGCAGCGTGGCGCGTGCGCCTGCTGTGGCTGATCTCGTTCGGCGGCGGCGACAGCGACCAGTTGCTGGAGGTGGACGGCTGATGCCTCCCTACTGCCAAGCGCAGGAGCAAGCGGCTCTCGCCGCCGCGCGCACGCGCGACGACGCCCGATACCGCGCTGGCTGCGCCATCGCCACCACCACCGCGCTGCTGCTCGCGCCGCTCGCCGCGCAGACGCCGCCGCAACCGACGGTGATGACGATCCAGCTGCCTGAGACGACGACGATTGCCGACGTGGTGGAACAGGACGTCGACGGCGACGGCCTGCTCGACCTTGTGCTGGCGACACGCAACCGCGGCGAACGCGCTGCCGCCGTTCAGGTGCACCTGCGCGCCAAGGACGGCGCGCCGTTCGCCGCGTCGCCGTCGCGGCCGCCGTTCGCGCTCGATCGCGACGTCGTCGCGGTGGCGTTCGCCGACCTTCTGCCAGCGCCGGGCCGCGAATGCGTGCTGCTGACGCCGGAGCGGGCAGTGGCGGCGACGTTCGCCGCCGACGGTTCGCCGGAGTACACGCCGCTCGGCGCGATCCAGCTGGTGTGGCCGGCTGTCGCGCGCGGGCAGGCGATACTGCTCGACGACGCCTGCGGCGACCTCGACGGCGACGGTGACGACGACCTGCTGCTGCCCGAACCTGACGGCGCGGCGTGGCTGCGCGCCGAAAAGGAGCCACTGCGTTGGTCGTTGCCGGCGTGGCGCAATCCGGCGACCGCCGGCCAGAACGGCGCCACCGGCCTGCGCTTCGACGGCTCGCGCCTGGAAGCACAGCTGACTTTCGACGACGGCGACGCCGAGGCCGCTCGCGACAACGGCCCGCTGGCGCGCGCCAGCTTCCGCACGCCGACGATGCGGCGGATCGACCTCGACGGCGATGGCGCGGTCGAAGTCGTGGCTGTGCGCAACGACAAGGCCTTCGTCGCGCGCATGCGCGACGGCGCGTTGCAAGCGAGCGCGATCACGCTGCCGCTGCCGGCCGACCGGCTGATCGCGTTCGATCCGGCGTTCGACGTGCAGTTCGCCGACTGCAACGGCGACACCAAGGCCGACCTGCTGCTGACGACCTCGGCGCGCCGCGGCGACGAACTCGAAGTGCGCGTCGACCTGTTCCTCGCCCGCGCCAACGGCGCGTTCGGCGACAAGCAGGACGCGCGGCTGCGCGTGCAGACGCTCGCCGTCCCGCCGCAGCTCGTCGACTGCGACGGCGACGGCGTGCTCGACCTCGCGCTGCGCACGGTCAAGCTCGACGCGCTGCGGGCGTTCAACGGCGAAGCGCCGACGTCCATCGAGACGCAGCTGACGATCTTCCGCGGCGCCGGCGACCGGTTCGTGCAGCCGGCGATGCTGGCGACGGTGCTGCAGGTGGCCGCGCGCCAAGACGCCGGCCAACCGTACCTGCGCGTGCTCCACGCGCCGCGCGGCCAGGCCGGCAGCGTGCTGCTGCGCGAAGACGACCAGTTGCTGCGCCGGCCGCTTGCCGCCGACGGCCGCAAGCTACGCCTCGACCCGCCAGACTGCGCCATGCCATTGCCCAAGGGCGCGCGGCTGCAGGCGGCCAACGATGCCAAGGAAGCCTTCGTGCGCCGCGCGCACGAACTGACGCACGTGAGGCTGCCGTGATGGGCGCTCGCTTCGGTCTCTGCGAGCTCGCCGCCGCCATCTTCGCGCTTGCGCTCCGCTCGCCGCTCGCGGCCCAGCAACCGCCCGCCCTCGAGCCCGCCGCGCCGATCGCCTGCGAACTGCTCGCCGACACCGACGGCGACGGCTGCGTCGAGCTGCTGGTGATCACGCGCGCGGGCCTCGTCACCCGCCACGCGCTCGGCAGCGACGGCGCCTTCCGCGCCATCGGCGCGCTGCAACTCAGCGATCCGACGCACAGCCTGATCGCCGTCGCCGACGTCGACGGCGCGCCCGGCGAGGAACTCGTCTGCTGCGACAGCACGGGCACGAGCTGGCTGCCGTTCCCCGGCGCCGACGGCGTCGCGCGGCCGGCCGTGCCGCTGGCGCGACGCGCGCGCTGCACGCTAGCCCTCGGTCAGCCGCAGGCGTCGTCGTTCACGCAGGACCTCGACCAGGACGGTCGCGTCGACCTGCTGGTGCCGTCGCTCCAAGGCGTGACGCCGTATCGCCAGGAGGCGCTGGCCGCCGATGGCAGCCGGTCGTTCCGAGCGCTCGATCGACTAGTCACGCCGGTGCGCGCCAGAGTCGACGACCCGGGGCTCGAACGCGACGGCCGGCCGGTGCGCGAGCGCACCGGCAGCTTCGTGGTGCCGCGCATCGAGACCGAAGACCTCGACGGCGACGGCAAGCCCGACCTGCTGACGCGCGAAGGCAACGTGCACGCCTTCCACCTGCAGGACGAGAAGGGCGGCTTCCGCGCGCCGCGCACCGTCGACCTCGCGCAGTTCGAGGACAGCACGCCGAAGGCCGCGGTCGCGCCGGGCAGCACACTCGTGCTCGGCGACCGCCAGCTGCTGCAGCGCGGCGACATCGATGGCGACGGCATCCCCGACTTCGTCATCGCCCATCGCCGCAAGGTGTGGACGTTCTTGTCGAGCAAGGACGGCCCGCAGTTCACCAAGGCGCACACGCAGGCGGTCGCCGACGACGTGTCGGCTGTGCTGCTCGCCGACCTTGACGACGACAAGAAGGCCGACCTGCTCGCGTTCCAGGTGCAGGTGCCGGGCATCGGCGCCTTGCTGCTCGGCCTCGTGCAGTCGATCGACATCGACATCAAGGCGGTCGGCTACCGCAGCGAGGCCGGCGCGTTCGCCGGCGCGCCGAAGTGGCGCCGCACGATCACGCTGCGCATTCCGCCGATCCTGCAGCTGATCGGCAAGCAGGACGAACTGCTCGCCAAGGTGCAGGCCGTCGCCGACAAGGCGCGGCTCGGCGTGCGCGGCGCGTTCACCGGCAAGGGCCGCAGCGACCTCGCGCTCGTGCGCTCGGACGGGCTCGCGCTCGACCTGCACGCGATGGACGGGCAGGCGCCAACGCTCGCGTCGGCCGCGGGCCGCCGGCTGATGCGCCGCGTGCTGTTCGAGGACCCGAACCCGGTGTTCGACCTCGACCGCGTGCTGACGCTCGTCGGCGGCTTCCTCGACGAAGTGTCGGGCGGCCTCGTCGGCGACACGCCGCCGGTCGCCAGCACGCCGCTGCGCGACGCCAAGCAGTGGCGGCTCGGCGACCTGCTGGTCGGCGCCTTCGACGGCGACGGCCTCGCCGACGTGATCGCCGTCTACGACCGCGTCGACGACGGCAGCCTGCCGGCCAAGGACCTGCCGCTGCGCGCGTACGAGCGAGTGCGGTTCGCGGCGAAGTGACGGGGCGGCGGGGTGGCGCCCGCTCACCGATTCCGCAGGTACCACAGCTCCGCGGCGTGGATCGCGTCGCGGCTCTGTAGCGGGTCGCGGGCAGGGTCGAAGCCGAAGTCCTGGCCGGCGAGCGCGCGCAGCGCCAGCGCGGCGGCTTGCCGCTGCGTGCCGACTTCGCTGCGCAGCGCGTGCAGGACCTCGGGCAGCGCCGACTTGCCGCGCGCGATCAGGCCCTTGGCGCAGGCTTCGACGTCCTCGGGCTTCGACTGCGGGCCGAGGTTGGCGAACACGACGACGCGCGGCGTGATCGGGCCGGCGACCTTCTGGAACTTGCGCCGCAGGAACAGGATCGCGAACGCGGTCGGCACCATGTCGCCGCGGCCCTTGGTCAGCGTGATGCCGGAACCCAGGTCGCTGATGCTGCGCCAGCCGCCGCCGTCGTCCTGCGATTCGCACAGCATCGTCGCGCCGGCGGCGTACCAATCGAGCTCGCCGACCTTCTGCACGTCGCACAGGATGGCGGCGCGTTCGAGGCCGTAGTGGAAGTAGAAGCTGCTGCGCTCGTTGGAACTGCCGATGACCTTGGCGTTGCGCGCGAACCACTGCCAGCCGCGCGCGAGCTTCTGGTCGATCCACTTGGGCGCCTCGCCACCGGCGGCGAGCTGCTGCTGGCAGATGGCCATCACGGCGATGCCGGCCGCGGTCATCGACGCGTACGCCGCGCCGCCGCCCTGGTCGTAGTCCCAGCCGCCATAGCTGTCCTGCTCGTCGCCGATCACGTCGGCGAGTTTGCTCCAGACGCCGCGCTCGATCGCGATGCCGAGCGCCGCGGCGGCGCGCAGGCCGAGCGCGCCGTACTGGGTGTTGCTGAGGTCCCAACGCCCGGGTCGCGCGTTGTACCTAAACGCTCCGGGCGCGTCGCGGCAGAGCAGCAAGGCCCTGGCGTCGGCAGCGGCGAGCTTCTTGCGATCCGGGAAGTCGGGCAACGCCTCCATCACCATCAGCCGCAGCGCGAGGTCGTACGTGCCGAGCGCCTGCGCGGCGGCCAACTCCTCGACGGCGGCGACGAAGCGCTTGTCCTTGGGATCGACGCCATCGTGCGTCGCCGCGAGCAGGATCAACGCCAGTTCGCCGGCGCAGTTGCGCCGGTTGGTGGTCTCCTGCAGATGCGCGAGCAGCGCCGGCCGCGCATCGTCGAGCGCCTGCGCGACACGTTCGGCGAGCTTGGCGGGATCCTGCGCCGCCGCGCCCGCCGCCGCCGGCGCCGCGACGCGCTTTGGTTTGTCGCCGCCTTGCGCGCTCGCCGCGGCGAGCACGCCGAGCGCAGCGAGCAACATGTGCAACGTGGCGCGCGGGAGGAGCATGGGCCGCATGGTAGCCTGCGCCGCGCATCCGTGCGCCAACGCGCGCCGAACGAACCACCCATGACCCGCCGCCCACGCCTCGCCGTCACCGGCTCGACTGGACTCGTCGGCAAGGCGCTCTGCCGCGCCGCGGTGGCTGCCGGTTGGGACGTCGTGCGGCTCGTGCGCGCCGCGCGCGGCGAGCCGGGCACAGGCGAGCCGGGCACAGCGGCGTGGGACCCGGCGACCGGCGCGATCGACGCACAGGCGCTCGGCGCGGTCGACGCGGTGGTGCACCTCGCCGGCGAGAACGTGGCCGGCGGCCGCTGGTCCAAGGCGCGCAAGGCGGCGATCGCCGGCAGCCGCGGGCCGGCGACCGAAGCGCTGTGCCGCACGCTCGCCGCGCTACCGGCGCCGCCAAAGGTGCTGGTGTCGGCGTCAGCGACCGGCGTCTACGGCGACCGCGGCGACGAGACGCTCGACGAGACGAGCACGCCCGGCCAGGGCTTCCTCGCCAACGTCGCGCGCGCGTGGGAAGCGGGCACAGCGCCGCTGGCGCAGACGGGCGCACGCGTCGTGCTGCTGCGCATCGGCGTGGTGCTCGCGCGCGACGGCGGCGCGCTGCCGCGCATGCTGCCGCCGTTCCGGCTTGGGCTTGGCGGCCCGCTCGGCAGCGGCCGGCAGTGGATGAGCTGGATCAGCCTGTCCGACCTCGTGCGCGCGATCCTGTTCGCGCTCGGCAACGAACGGCTGCGCGGCGCCGTGCTGGCGACTGCGCCAACACCGGTCACCAACCGCGACTTCGGCCGCGCGCTCGGCCGCGTGCTGCGCCGGCCTGCGGTCTTGCCCGCGCCGGCGTTCGCGCTGCGGCTGCTACTCGGCGAGATGGCCCAGGCGCTGCTGCTGAGCAGCCAGCGCTGCGCGCCAAAGGCGCTCGCGGCGGCGGGGTTCAGGTACGAGCACGGCGCGCTGGATGGCGCGCTGCGGGCGGCGTTGGCGAAGGGGTGAGGCGCGGCGAGCGCGCCCGGGTCAGTTCTTGGGATCGTGTCCGCCATCGCCATCCGATGCCTTCCGCTTGGCGAAGAACTCCGCCATGGTCAGGCCGCGGCCAGGGCGATCGGGCGGCTTCGGCAGGCCACCGCGCGCGGGCGGCTTGCCGTCCGGTCGAGCGCTCGCGGCGCCAGCCACCGGCCACGCCAGCCAATCGGCGAAGCGCTGCGGCGGCCGGCCGCCGGCCTGCACGTGCCGCAGTTCGAGCGTGCCGTCGGCGAGCTGCAGCACGACCTCGCGCGTGCCGCCGTTGCACAGCAGGATGATCTCGTAGTCGTCGTCGTCGAGGTCGGCGGCGATGCGCTCGGCGATCGCTTCGCCGGGCACCGCGAAGCCATCGAACGCGAGGCAGGCGCCGCGGCTGCGCCCCCACTGCAGCCACGACGACGAGTCGTAGAGGCCAAAACGCGGCTTCGGCGCACGGAACGGCGCGATCTCGCCGCCAGCGGCCACCGCGCGCGCGACGAAGTCGTCGGGCAAGCGCACGTCGTGCTGCTCGACGTAGTGCGGCAGCCCGTCGGGCCAGACATAGCTGCCGTCGGTCAGGTCAGCCCGGCCGAGTTCGCCGACGCCGCATTCGAAGCGGCAGAACGACGCGTCGGGGTACGTCATCAGCACGGTCCCCGCGCGCAGATACCGCAGCGTCGCCGCGCGCGCGTCGGCGTCCCAGCCGCCGACGAGCCGCTGCGGCATCGGCAGCTCGCTCGGCGCATCGGGCCGAAACCACCAGCCGAGGACCGTGAGCCGTTCGCTGGCCGGCGGAAGCGCGCGCGTCATGGTGGAACGCTAGCGGGCAACGGAGTGATTTCACCCCGTCACACCAACGGCGCAGCGGCATCTGCGAAGCGGTCGACGCCCACCCCAAAGCGCTGCAGCATCGCCAGCCACAGCCGGCACAACGGCGTGTCCTTGGGCGAGCTGATCAGCCGCCCCTGCGGCACGGTGAGCGCGCCGCCGCCGGCGAGCAGCACCGGCAGGTCGTGCGGCGAGTGGGCGTTGCCGTCGCTCATCGGCGAGCAGAACACCGCCATCGTGCGGTCGAGCAGACGCGCGCCGTGACCGTCGTCGACGCGCTGCAGGCGTTCGAGCAGCGTGGCGAACTGGGCAACGTGCCAGCGCGTGATGCGGCGGTACGGCTCCTGTTTCGACTCCTTGCCTTCGTGGTGCGAGTACTCATGGAAGCCGCCGCCGCAGCCTTCGACGAAGCCGAACGGCCGGCCCGAGACCTCGTTGGCCATCAAGAACGTCGCGATGCGCGTGGTGTCGGTCGCGAACGCGAGCGCGATGAGATCGAACATCAGCGCGACGTGCGTCGGGTAGTCGGCCGGCACGCCGTCGGGCGGCGCTTGCGCCGGATCGACGTCGGCGCGGCGGTTGGCGACGGCGGCGGCGATGCGGCGTTCGAGCGCGCGCACCGAGTCCTGGTACTCGCCGAGCCTGTCCTGGTCGCGGCGCGACAGTCGGCGGCGCAGGCGATCGGCGTCGGCCTTGACGACGTCGAGCACGCTGGGCCGCACGGGGTCGGCGGCGAGTTCGTGCGCGCGGAACAACCGGTCGAACGCGCGCTGCGGCACGATCTCCTTGGTGCACGGCCGATCCGGAGCACTCCACGCGATCGTGCCGCCGTACACGGTCGAGTAGCCCATGTCCTCGACCGGGTAGATCGGGTCGCAGCCGAGTTCGAGCGACGGCAGCGGCGTGCGATCGCCGCGCGCCTGTGCCGCCAACTGGTCCATCGACACGCCGTTTTGCAGGTCGCGGCCGCCGGTGCGACGCACCTTCTTGCCGGTCAGCAGCGGCGCGACCTTGGCGTAGTGGCCGTCGCCGTCGAACGACTGGCGGTTGGCGAGGCCGGTCAGCACGGAGACCTGCGGCTGCAGCGCGCCGAGCGGCGTCAGCGCGAACGACGGCACATAGCCGCCCTGGCCGTCGGACGCCGGCTTCCACGCCGACGGCAGCGCGCCGTTGGGCATCACGACAACGACCATGCGCGCGGGGCGTTCGTCGCGCTCGGCAGTCGGGCGGGCCGGCGCAACGGAGCACGATTCGAGCCACGGCAGCGCCATCGTGGCGCCGAGGCCGCGGAGGAAGAGCCGGCGGTCGGGACGCTGGGTCATCGGGCCTCCGGATCGCGCAGCACGAACAACGGCGACGCGAGCACGGCGTCGAGCAGCGCGGCGAATCGGTGCCCGCCCGCCGCCGACGCGGCGACGATGCGACGCAGTTCGGCTTCGTCGGCGGGCAGCATCGGCCGGCCGATCGCGAAGGCCAGCAGGCGCGCGGCGAACGCGCGCACGAACTCGTCGCCGCGCGCGAGCAGCGCATCCTTGAGCGCGCCCGGTCCGTCGAGTCGCCCGCCGTCAGGCAGTGCTGCGGCGGCGTCGACGCGCTGGCCGTGCAGTTCGTCGCGCCACTGGCCGAGCACGTCGTAGTTCTCGAGCGCGAAGCCGAGCGGGTCCATGTGCGCGTGGCACGACGCGCACGCGCGCGCGCTGCGGTGGTGTTCGAGCTGCGCGCGCAGCGACTGGTCGCCCTTCGGCGTGTCCTCGGCCGGCAGCGAACCGACGCCCGGCGGCGGTGGCGGCGGCGTCTGGTCGAGCAGCGCGTCGAGGATCCAGCGGCCGCGCTGCACCGGGCTCGTGCGCAGTGGATAGCTCGCCACCATCAGCATCGCGCCCATGCCGAGCACGCCGCCGCGCCGGCGATCGGGCAGCGCCACGCGCACGAACGCGTCGCCGGCGACCGGCGGCAGGCCATAGTGCTTGGCGAGCGTCTGGTTGGCGTAGGTGAAGTCGCTGTCGAGCAGCGTCAGCACGCTGAGGTCGTCGCGCGCAACGGCGGCGAAGAACGACGCCGCTTCTTCGTAGAAGGCCGGCCGCAGCGCGCCGTTCCAGATCTGCGGGTAGCGGCGGAAGTCGGCGTTGGCGACGAGCACGTCGCGGAAGCGCAGCCACTGCGCGCCGAAGTCGTCGGCGAACGCACGGCCACCGTCGGCGGCGAGCAGCCGGCGAGCGGGCGCCGCGAGGCCGCCGGGCGCCGACAACTCGCCGCGGTCGGCGGCGGCGAGCAGCGCGTCGTCGGGCGTGCTGGCGGCGAGCAGGTAGCTGAGGCGGCCGGCGAGTTCGTGGTCGGTGAGGCGCGCGGGCGCGTCGACGCGGCCGACCTCGGTGCGCAAAAGGAACGCCGGCGACGCGAACACCGACTGCAGCACCGCGGCCAGCGCCCGCTCGTCGCTGCCGGTCGCCGCGCTCGCGTCGTCGAACAGCGCGACGCGGTCGGCTACCTCGTCGTCGTGCGGCGGCCGGCGGAAGGCCCGGCGCAGCAGCTGCTGGATCGCGTCGGCGCGCGGCATCGCCGCCGGGAACGCGCGTTCGCGCCGCTGCGGGTCGGCGAGCACGGCGTCGGCGATGGCCGACGCGGCGCGCACGTACACCTCGAACAGCGACGGCGTGACGCCCGACGCGTCGCCGATCGTGTCGAAGCCGTGCACGCGCGGGTCCTCGGGCAACTGGTCGCGCGCCGACCACGACACGCCGACGAGGTCGCGCACCGAGCGCTCGAACTGCAGCCGCGTCAGCCGGCGCGCCGAGGCGACGCGCGCGCCGGGCTCGGCGGGCGCGAGCGACGCGAAGGCAGCGACGAGGGCCGCGCGCGCCGCGGGGTCCGGCTGTTCGTCGGCGTCGGGCGGCGGCATCGTGCGCGAGCGGACGCGCTGCAGCGCGGTCTGCGCGCGCTCGTGGCGCTGGGTGGCGGGGTCGGCGGCGGTGGCGGCGGCGGCGGGGTCGGTGGCTGCGGCGGCGTCGTTGGCGTCGACCGCATGCGGTGGCGTGGCGCCGCGCGCGCGGGGAACGGCGTTCGCCTTTGCGGCGCCGTCCACAGCGCCCCGGACACTGGTCGCCGCCTGGTCCGCGGCGTTGCCGCCGGCGCTGGCGCTGCTGGTGTTGCTGTCGTTGCTGGCGCTGGCGCGCATGGCCAGCGTCCCCGCCGCCGGCGCGAACAGCGCCATGACGTCGAAGCCGCGTTCGGCGTCCGGGCCTTCGTGGCATGACGCGCAGTGTGTGGCGACGAGCGCCGCGACGTCAGCGGCAGCGCCCTGGGCGCGCAGCGACTGACCCATCGCGACGATCGCGAAGGCGCAGGCGACTGCGGCGAACGAGCAAGCGCGCAGCATCGAGGCGCTGGATGGTACGCCCAGACGCGCGCATGCAGCCGCGCGGGGCGTAACGATGGCGTCGCGTTCGTTGGGCGGCTGCAGCGGCAGCGAATCGCGCCTTCGTCACCGCCGCCGCCGGATCACAGCGAGCAGCCCCAGAAGTAGCAGCAGGACGGCGCCGGCCTGGCCTGGCCATCCGACGCC
>VGZG01000086.1 GCA_016872675.1 Planctomycetota bacterium | reverse complement strand
CGCGCGCGAGCCACGCGACGGTCGCGGCGGCGAGTCCGAGGCCGGACGCGACGCCGCCGGGCACGCGCGCGGCGAACTCCGGCGGCACGTCGCCGCACCAGCGCGCGACGCAGAAGCGCAGCGCCGTGTTCATCCACTGGAACGGCGGGAAGCCGTAGGCCGGCACGGCCCATGGATCGGCTTGCGTCATCAGCGCGAGGCTGCCCGCCCACCAGCGCGCCCACGGCGCGGGATCGCAGCGGAACAGCGCGAACGCCAGCGCCAGCAAACAAGCGCCCCACGCCGCCGTCCACGCGACACTGCGGCCACGGCCGACGAGCCAGAACACCGGCACGAGCCAGACCATCGTCGGCTTGGTGACCAGCGAGAACGCCAACAGCGCGCCTGCAGCACGGTCGCGGCCGCGCTCGGCGCACAGGAACGCGCCAACGGCGAGCGCGGTGTTGATGGCGTTGCCGCCGCCGCCGTGCGTGTCGCGCAGCACGAAGCGCGCGCCGAGCAGGAAGGCACCGAGCCACAGCCACTGCCAGCGCCAGGGCGATTCCTCGGCGCGCGCCAGCGCCTGAGCGCGCGGCGCCAGCAGCTCGCGCAGCGCCAAGGCCAGAGCGGCGAGGCTGGCGAGCTGCAGCAGCGCCCAGCACAGGCGCGCCGGCCGCTGACCGAGCGTCGCATCGACGAGATGGAACGGCAGCGTCAGCAGCGCGAACGACGGCGGATACGGCGCGTGCAGCGGCGCAAGCTCGGCGTCCGGCGCGCTGCGCCATGGCCCGTACAGCTCCTCGCCGTGTAGCGCGCGCCGACCGAACTCCAGGTGGTCGAGCACGACGCCGCGCGAAGGCTTGCGGCTGGCGGCGCGGCCCGCCAGCACGACGGCGAGCGCGAGCCCTACGAGCCACCAGATCCGCCGCGCCGTTGCGGGCTGCATGCCGCAATGGTCCACGGCATCGGCCGGTGGGCAAGCGTCCTCTCGCGCCCGCGCGCCAACCCGCGCAGGGCTACTTGCCCGCGTCCGTCTGCCGCTCGCAGCGGATGCGCTGGCCGTGCTGGTGCAGCACGAGCGCCGTCGCAGCGCCGCCTTCGGCGACCTCAAAGCCGATCCATGCATCGACGGCGCGGTAGCAGAACTCGCTCGGCGAGCGCGCGTGCAGACGCAACCGCGGTTGGCCGGTCAGCTGGGCCAACAGGCCGCGCTCGTCGCGCGTGATGCGTAACTCGCCGACCATCGGCATGCGGTAGTCGCCGCACAGCGCCGCCAACTGCTCGGCGGGCACGGCGACGGCGCGCTCGAACTTCGGCGGCTCCGCCGGCAGGCCGAACAGGCGCTGCACCAGCCGTTCGCCGACCTGGTCGACGAATTCGCTCGTGGTGTTGGCGAGCACGACGACGGCGCGGCGTTTTTCGCGCACGACGAGGACCATCGAGCGGTAGCCACCGGTGCCGCCGCTGTGCCAGCGGGTGAATCCGTCCTTCGCGATGTGCCAACCGAGCCCGATGGCGATGCCTCCCTGGCCGTCGTGGCGCTTCTGCAGCGCGAGCTCGATCGCGGGGCGCAGCGACTCCGGCGACGCCCACTGCGCCTGCAGGAACGTCAGCAGGTCGTCGACGTCGCTGCGCAAGCCGCCGGCGCCGGCCAGCGACGCCAAGCGCCACGGCTGCTCGGCGTCGCCGTCGACGGTGCGCGGCGGCGCGTCGGCCGACAGTTCGCAGCCTGTCGCCAGGAGCCCAAGCGGCGCGAGCACGCGTTCGCGCAGCAGCGCGTCGTAGCTGGCAGCTCCCTGCTTGTGCGCCAGCGCGCGGCCGAGCAGGCCGACGCCAAGGTTGGAGTAGACGTACTTGTCGCCGGGCGCGCGGCGCACGCGCGCCGTGCCAAGCGCTGCGAACAAGCGTTCGTCGTCGAAGTGCGCGTACGGATCGCGCGCGGCGCTGCCCTTCATGTCGGGCAGACGCGGTAGCCCCGACGTGTGCGTCGCCAGGTGCCACAACCGGATCGGCTGGTCCTCGAACTGCGGCAACGTCGCGCCGTCGGGCAGCAATCCCTGCACCGGATCGTCGAGCGCAACCACGCCGCGCACGACCGCGTCAGCAAGCAGCAAGCTGGTGAACACCTTGGTCACCGAGCCGATCTCGTAGCGCGTGCGACCCGTCGGCGCCGCGTCGCCGACGCGGCCGAAGCCGCGCACGCAGCGCGCATCGCCGTCGATCACGCCGACGACGACGCTGCCGGCGTAGCCTTCGTCGACGAACGGCTGCGCGAACGCGGCGATGGTCGCGGCGAGGTCCAGCGGGGCCGCGACCTGCTCCTGACCTTGGGCCGACAGCGCGCCGGCGACCACGAGCGACAACCAGTTGGCGACGTTTGCCCGCACACGCAGAATTGTGGCAACCCGCGCCATGTCTGTCACGTCCCGCTCCGGGCTTGCCGCCTGCGCCGCCGCGGGCCACGCTGCCCCCGTGATCGATCGCTTGGCCATCGCCCGCTGGTTCGCCGTCATCGCCTTCGCCCTCGCGGCGATGGCGCCGCGCGGTCGCGCGCAGGCGACGGCGCCGGCGGTCGGCTTCGGCGCCGCCGCCGCTGCGCTGGCGACCTGTCGCGACTGCCACGAGGGCGCGAGCAGCAAGGGACGCTTCGACCTCACGGCGCTGCCGGCGCGCGGTTTCGGCGTCGACTGGCTGCACAGCGTCGCACGCGTTCGCGAACGCGTACGCATCGGCGAGATGCCGCCGCCGGACGCCGAGCCGTTGGCCGCCGACGCGCGCGCGGCGCTGCTGCGTTGGTGCGACGCGACGCTCGCCGACGGCATCGGTCGCCTGCCGTGGACGCCGGGCCGCGTCACCGTGCGCCGGTTGTCGCGCGGGCAATGGCAGGCGAGCGCGCAGGCCCTCGCCGGGGTGACGACGCCGCTCGCCGCGCGCTTCCCTTCCGACGACCTCGGCTACGGCTTCGACTCGATCGGCGATGCGCTGTCGTTCTCGACGCTGCACCTCGAGACCTACGTCGCCGCCGCCGAAGACGTCGCGCGCCGCGCCGTCGCCGCTTTCGGGCCCGTCGACCCGCGCGGCCGCCGCGTCGAAGCCGAGGCGATGACGCTGGCCGATGGTCCCGGCGTCGGCCAGGGCGGCGAGATCGCCAACTTCCACACGCGCGCGACTCTGCAGCAGGTCGTCGAACTGCCGCGCGACGGCGTCTACCGGCTCGTGCTGCGCGCCGGCGCCGACCAGGCCGGCGACCAACCGGCGCGCATGGAGTTGCGGCGCGACGGCGCGCTGCTCGACGCGTTCGACGTGCCGGAACGTTCGCTGCGCGAGTTCGCGCTGACGACGCCTCTGCCCGGCGGCCCGACGACGTTCGCGATCGCGTTCGTCAACGACTTCTACGACCCGGGCAACCCGGACCCGCAACGGCGCGATCGCAACCTGCACGTCGACTGGCTGGAGGTGCACGGCCCGATCGACGCGGCGGCGGCGCCGCCGGGCGCGGCGTGGCTGCCGCCGGCGCTGGCGAAGGGCGGCGGCGAAGACTTCGCGCGCGCGCTGCTGCTGCGCGCGTGGCGCCGGCCGCCAACCGGCGCCGAGCTGGCGCGGCTGCGCAAGGCCGACCCGGAGTTCGCGCTCGCCGCGGCGCTGGCGTCGCCGCACTTCCTGTTCCGCGCCGAGCCGCGCAACGCGAGCGCCGACCGCGGCGACGCCGATGGCGAAGCGCTCGCCGACCACGCGCTCGCCAGCCGCCTGTCGTTCTTCCTGTGGGGCACGGGCCCTGACGACGCGCTGCTGCAGGACGCGGCCAAGGGCCGGCTGCGCGACCTCGCGGCGCTGCGCGCGGCGACCGACCGCCTGCTCGCCGATCCGCGCGCCGACTGGCTGGCGACCGACTTCGCGGCCCAATGGCTCGAACTGCGCGCGCTCGCCGAGCGCACGCCCGATCCGGCGCGCTTCCCCGGCTTCGACGACGCGCTGCGCGCCTCGCTGCGCCGCCAGACCGAGCTGCTTTTCGCCACCGTGCTGCGCGAGGATCGCGACGTGCGCGAACTGCTCGCCTGCGACTTCGTGCACGTCGACCGCCGGCTCGCCGCGCACCTGGGCCTGCCGCCGGTCGCCGGCGACGGCTTCGAACGGCGCCCGCTCGCCGCCGACCAGCGCGCCTACGGCGGCGTGCTCGGGCACGGCTCGGTGCTGGTCCTGACCAGCAATCCGACGCGCACGTCGCCGGTCAAACGCGGCAAGTGGATCCTCGAGAACCTGCTCGCCGCGCCGCCGCCGCCGCCGCCGCCGGGCAACGACACGCTCGCCGGCGAACGCGCGATCGACAGCGCCGCAACGTTGCGCGCGCAACTGACGCAGCACCGCGCCGATCCGAAGTGCGCCGGTTGCCACGTCCGCATGGACGGGCTCGGCTTCGCGCTCGAAGGCTTCGATCCCGTGGGCCGTCCACGCGCCGCCGACGCCGGCGGCGCGATCGATGCGCGCGGCGAGCTGCCCGGCGGCCGCGTCGTCGACGGCCTGACGGCGATCGCCGCCGAGGTCGCCGGCGATCCGGCGTTCGTGCGCGCGCTGCTGCGCAAGCTGTTCGTGTACGCGGTCGGCCGCGACGCCGATGCGATCGACCGGCTGCATCTCGACGCGCGCGCCGACGCGCTGCGGCAGGCCGGCTCGGTGACGCTGCGCGCGCTGGTGCACGAGGTCGTCGCCAGCCCGCCGTTCCGCCGGCGCGCGGCCGGCCGCTGACGGCGGGGCAGCGCAAACGTCGCGACCTCGCCCCTTCGAAGAGCGCCCCTTCCACCGCCGACCGCTGGCGGCGACACTGTGTTCGACGTGCCGACCTTCCGCAACCGCGCCCTTGACCGCCGCAGCTTCCTGCGCGGCGCCGGCGCGTTGGTCGCGCTGCCGTGGCTCGACGCCATGCAGCCCGCGCTCGGCGCGCTGGCGCCAGCGCCGCGCCGAGCGCTGTTCGTCTTCGCTCCCAACGGCAAGAAGATGGACGAGTGGACGCCAGCCGCCGCCGGCAAGCTCGGCGCGCTGCCATTCCTGCTCGAACCGCTGGCGCCGCTGCAGCGGCGCGTCACCGTCTTCTCCGGCCTCGCGATCGACGGCGGCCGCGCGCACGGCGACGGGCCCGGCGACCACGCGCGCGCGGCGTCGTCGTTCCTGACCTGCGCGCACCCGCGCAAGACCGGCGGCGCCGATCTGCAGGCCGGTGTGTCGATCGATCAGGTCCTCGCCGCGCGGCTGGGCGCCGCGACCGCCTTCCCGTCGCTTGAACTCGGCATGGAGCGCGGCGCGCAGGCCGGCATCTGTGACTCGGGGTACTCGTGCGCGTACTCGAACAACGTCAGCTGGCGCACCCCTACGACGCCGGCCGGCAAGGAACACGAGCCGCGCGCGGTGTTCGCGCGTTTGTTCGGCGACCCCGAGCAGGCGCTGGACGCCGCGGCGGCGCAGGCGCAGCGCCAGCACACCAAGAGCGTGCTCGACGCCGTGCGCGCCGACGCCAACGCGCTGCGCGGCGCGCTCGGCGGCGGCGACCGCGCCAAGCTCGACGACTACCTGACCGCGGTGCGCGAACTCGAACGGCGCCTGCAGCGCGCCGACAGCGAGACGCCGCCGGCGCCGGCCGCGTCGCCGGAGCTGCTGGCGGCCCGCTCGCTGCCCGAGCGCTTGGCGGCCATGTACGAACTGCTGGCGCTGGCGTTCGCCGCCGACCGCACGCGCATCGCGACGTTCATGCTCGGCAACGCCGGCAGCAACCGCAGCTACCCGTTCGTCGGCGTGCCCGACGGCCACCACGAAGTCAGCCACCACGGCCGTAAGCCGGAGAAGCTGGCGGCGATCCGCGCCATCAACCGCTTCCACGTCGAGCAGTTCGCGACGTTCCTGCAACGTCTCGCCGGCCAGCGCGACGGCGACGGCGACCTGCTGGCCAACACGCTCGTGCTGTACGGCAGCGGCATCAGCGACGGCGACCGCCACAACCACGACGACCTGCCAGTGCTGCTGTGCGGCGAGGGCGGTGGCCGCCACCGGCCCGGCGCGCACGTACGGCTCGCCAAGGCCACGCCGATGGCCAACCTGTACCTCGCCGTCCTGCACGCGTTCGGCGGCGACGAGCCGCGCTTTGGCGACAGCACGGGGCCGCTGGCGCTGCGCTGACCGCGGCCGCGATGCCGGCAGCGACGCGACGTGCGTTGCATCGCGTCGGCGGACCCGCGAGCCTCAATCGCCTGTCGGTCGGTTGGCACGTCGGCCACGCCGACGCGCCCGATCTCGTCGCCGGCGACAACGGCCGCGCCCGCGCGCTGCGGCGCACCCGGGCCGGCGAGGAACTGCCGGCGAAATACCGCACGTGCTGCGGCGAGTTGCTGCCGTTCGCGCCGCTGGCAGGCGCGCGCCGCCGAACGAACTAGCCGACGCGGGCCGGCGCTGCCTTTCCGCGCCGCGGCGCGGCGGCTACCCTGCGCGCCGCTCATGCCACGCATCACGCTGCCCGACGGCAAGGTCCTCGAGTTCGCGCAACCGGTCACCGGCAGGCAGGTCGCCGAGGCGATCGGCCCCGGCCTCGCCAAGAAGGCGATCGGCGTCAAGCTCGACGGCAAGGACCTGCGCGATCTCGGCCGCGCGATCGACCGCGACACCACGATCAAGATCGTCACCGCCAAGGACGACGACCCCGACGCGCTCTACCTGCTGCGCCACAGCGCCGCGCACGTGCTCGCCGAGGCGATCTGCGCGACCTTCCCCGGCACGCAGCTGGCGTACGGCCCGCCGGTCGACGACGGCTTCTTCTACGACCTCAAGACGCCGCGCCCGATCACCGAGGGCGACTTCGCCACGATCGAGGCGAAGATGCAGGAGATCGTCGCGCAGAACCGGCCGTTCACCCGCTGCGAGTACGGCCCCGACCAGGGCCTGCAGCGCACGGCCAACGACAAGTACAAGCGCGACAACGCCGAGCGCGCCCTGCAGAAGGGCGACGGCGCGCTGTCGTTCTACACCACCGGCACGCCGGGCCAGGACTGGGAGGACCTCTGCGCCGGCCCGCACGTGCCGTCGACCGGCTGGCTCAAGGCGAGCAAGGTGATGTCCGTCGCCGGCGCGTACTGGCACGGCGACCAGACCAGCGACCAGCTGACGCGCGTGTACGGCACGTGCTTCGCCGACGAGAAGGGCCTCAAGCAGCACCTGCATCGCCTCGAGGAAGCCAAGCGCCGCAACCACCGCAAGCTCGGCAAGGAGATGAGCCTCTTCCACGTCGAGGAGGACAACCCCGGCCAGGTGTTCTGGCACCCGGCGGGTTGGTCCATCTACGTGACGCTGATGGACTACATGCGGGCGAAGCAGCGCAAGTACGGCTACGTCGAGGTGCACACGCCCAGCGTGATGGCGCGCTCGCTGTGGGAGCGCAGCGGCCACTGGGAGAAGTACCGCGAGAACATGTTCACGACGGAGTCGGAGAAGCGCGACTTCGCCATCAAGCCGATGAACTGCCCGGGCCACCTGCTGATCTACAAGAGCAGCCTGAAGAGCTACCGGGATCTGCCACTGCGCCTCGCCGAGTTCGGCTCGTGCTGCCGCAACGAAGCCTCGGGCGCGCTGCACGGCATCATGCGCGTGCGCGGCTTCGTGCAGGACGACGGCCACATCCTGTGCACCGAGGAGCAGGTCGGCGGCGAGGTCGCGACGTTCTGCCGCATGTTGACCGAGGTCTACGCCGACTTCGGCTTTGGCCGCGACCGCATCACCGTCAAGCTGGCGACGCGGCCAGCACAGCGCATCGGCGATGACGCGACGTGGGACCGCACCGAGAAGACGCTCGGCGACGCCGTCCGCGCCGCCGGCCTCGACTTCGTCGTCTCGCCGGGCGAGGGCGCCTTCTACGGCCCCAAGCTGGAGTTCACGCTCGTCGACGCCATCGGCCGCGGCTGGCAGTGCGGCACCATCCAGCTCGACCCCAACCTGCCGGGCAAGGACCGCTTCGACGCCACCTACGTCGCCGAGGACGGCAGCCGCAAGAACTGCGTCATGCTGCACCGCGCGACGCTCGGCAGCCTTGAGCGCTTCCTCGGCATCCTGATCGAGCACTTCGAGGGCAAGTTCCCGCTGTGGCTCGCGCCCGAGCAGGTGCGCGTGATCCCGATCAGCGAGGCGCAGCTGGCGTTCGCGCGCGAGGTCAAGGACGCGCTGTTCGACCACGGCGTGCGCGTGACCATCGACGAGAACGCCGACTCGCTCGGCGCCAAGGTGCGCAACGCCCGCCTCGCGCGCGTCAACTACTTCGCCGTCGTCGGCGGCAAGGAGCTCGAGGAGCGCACGGTCGCGCTGCAGAACCAGGCCGGCGAGAAGCTTGGCACGCTGCCGCTCGCCGACTTCGTCGCGCGCATCCTCGACGAGATCGCCAAGAAGACGCTGCCGGCGCACGTCGGCGCGGCGACGGCGTGAGCGACGCCGCGCCGGCGCAGGGCGCGACGGCGGGCACGCTGCGCGCCATCCACCTGCGCCCCGGCGCGCGCGTGCCGGTGGTCCGGGTCGAGCGCGCGACCGCCGTCGCCGACCGCGGGCTCGCTGGCGACCACGCTGTCGGCGGCCGCCGGCAGGTGACGCTGCTGGCCGTCGAGGCGTGGCGCGACGCCTGCGAAGCGCTCGGCCGCGACCTCGACCCGGCCGTGCGGCGCGCCAACCTGCTGGTCGAGGGCATCGACCTGCGCGCAGCGATCGGCGGCGCGATCACGCTCGGCGACGTCGTGATCGACGTGCTCGGCGAGACGCGGCCGTGCGAGTTGATGGACGACGACGGGCGGATCGGCCTGATGGCGGCGCTGCGGCCCGAACGGCGCGGCGGCGTGTTCGGCCGCGTGTGCGTCGGCGGCGAACTGTGTGTCGGCATGGCGGTCGCGAGCGCGCCGGCGCGCGGAGTCGGCTGACACGGTGTTCGCGTGGCTGCTGGCACCACTGCGGCAACTCGCGCGCGCCGCGATGCAGCGCCAGGCCGGCAAGTCCCGTCACGGATTGACGCCGACGATCATCCGGGTGTAACCCGCGGGATGCGTCGCGACCTTACGCGCGGCCGAAGTACAGCGCGTTCGCTTCCGGCTCTTCGAGCAGCGGGTTGTCGAACACCACGGTCTCGACGGCCGCGTCGGCGAACGCGAGCTGCATGCGCGCCGCCACCTCGGGCTCCGCCGGCAGGCTGGTCCACAGCGCGAACACGCCGCCCGGCCGCAGCCGCCGGCGCGCCGCCTGCAGGCCGGCAACGGCGTAGAACGACGCGTGGTCGTCGGCCAGCAGGTGGATCGGCGAATCGTCGATGTCGATCAGGATGGCGTCGTACCGCTCGCCGGGCTGCTGCAGCTGTTGCAGGCAGTCGCCGAGCACGAAGCGGCAGCGCGCGTCGGCGCACAGCGACGTGCCGAGCGGCACGAGGCCGCGGCGATGCCAATCGACGACCTGCGGCAGGCGTTCGACGACGTCGACCTGCGCGACGCGCGGATCGCGCAGCGCCGCGGCGGCGGTGAAGCCGAGGCCGAGGCCGCCGACGAGCACGCGCAAGCGATCGCCTTCGACCTTCGCCAGCGCGCGGTCGGCGAGCTCGCGCTCGCTCTGCGTGTTGAGGCTCGACATCAGGAAGCGGCCGGCGAGCTTGACCTCGTAGACCCACTCGTCGCCGGCGGCGACGGTGCGGCGGCGGCGCAGCACGAGCTCGCCGAGCTCGGAGTCGACGACGTCGAGTTCCTGGAAGTTGGCGCTGGTCATCGCGCGCCAGCATGGCGCAGCGGGGCGGCCGGCGCACGCGGCGAGGACGCGGGTCGCAGCTTGCATTCGCGCCGCCGCTTCCGGATCGTCGCAGCATGCGCGCCACGACGCCCGCTTCGCTCCCCGCCGCCGCCGTCCTCGCCTTGCTGGTCGCCGGCCTCGCCGGCTGCGACCGCACCACCGCCGATCCCAACGACCGCGAAGTGCCTTGGGCCTACGGCCCGCTGGTCGACACGGCCTCCGCCGAGCACCTCGGCGGCGCTGGCAAGAAGGGCGCGCCGATCAGCAAGGGCTGGCAGTGCCGGCTGCAGCAGCAGTCCAAGCTGGTGATCCGGCCGTTCCAGCTGTCATCCGAGCACCCGCTGTTCGGCAAGGTCGCGCTGGCCGTGCGCCTCTACGCCAACGACACGCTGCTCGACGAACAGCGCACCGGCGTGCTGCAGTCCGGCAACGCGACGTTCACGCTCGACGTCGATCCCGCGGTCGGACCGAAGGTCAACAACCTGATCTTCTTCTACGTCAAGGCGTGAGGCCGCGCCGGCGCGCGCACGGCGCCGCCGGTGATCCAATCGACGGCGCGGCACACCCACAACCCGCGATCCGCTACCATTCTCGCCCTCGATGGCATCCCCTTGCAGCACGCCGGCCGCGGACCGCTTCCTGCCGACCACCGCCGCCGAGATGAAGGCGCGCGGCTGGGACGCGGTCGACGTCGTGTTCGTCAGCGGCGATGCCTACATCGACCACCCGTCGTTCGCCGCCGCCCTGCTCAGCCGCGTGCTCGAGCGCGAGGGCTTCCGCGTCGCCATCCTGCCGCAGCCCGACTGGAGCAACGCCGAGGCCTTCCGCCAGTTCGGCCGCCCGCGCCTCTGCTTCGCGGTCAGCGCCGGGAACATGGACTCGATGATCAACCACTACACGGCGAACAAGAAGCGGCGCAACGACGACGCCTATTCGCCGGGTGGCCGCATCGAGCTGCGCCCCGACCGCGCCACCAACGTCTACGCGCAGCGCTGCCGCGAGGCGTTCGCCGGCGTGCCGGTGATCGCCGGCGGCGTCGAGGCCTCGCTGCGCCGCGTCGCCCACTTCGACTACTGGTCGGAGACGGTCAAGCCGTCGATCCTGGTCACGTCGAAGGCCGACCTCGTCGGCTACGGCATGGGCGAGCGCGTGATCGTCGAGGTCTGCCGCCGCCTGCGCGACGGCAGGAAGATCGCCGACTGCCGCGACCTGCGCGGCGTCGCCTACCTGCTCGGCGCCAAGGAAACGCTGCCGCCGCACGAGTGGCACGACGCCAACTGCGACAACAAGACGGTCGAGCTGCCGAGCTGCGAGCAGATCACCGCGGACAAGGTCGCGTTCGCGACGGCGACGCGGCTGATCCACCACGAGACCAACCCGAAGAACGGCCGCCGCCTCGTGCAGAAGCACGGCGACCGGCTGCTGGTCGTCAATCCGCCGGCGCTGGCGCTCGACGAGCAGGGCATGGACCGCATCTACGACCTGCCCTACACGCGCAAGGCGCATCCGCGCTACACCGAGCCGATCCCCGCGCACGCGATGATCAAGGACTCGGTGACGACGATGCGCGGGTGCTTCGGCGGCTGCACCTTCTGCTCGATCACGATGCACCAGGGCCGCGCCATCCAGAGCCGCAGCCAGGAGTCGATCCTCGAGGAAGTGCGGCAGATGGCCGCCGACCCGGAGTTCAAGGGCCACATCAGCGACGTCGGCGGCCCGACCGCCAACATGTACCAGATGCGCTGCAGCAAGCCCGACGTCGAGGCCAAGTGCCGCCGGCTGTCGTGCGTGCACCCGACGGTCTGCAAGCTGCTCGGCGTCGACCACGGCCCGACCAAGGACCTGCTGAAGAAGGTGCGCGCGACGCCGGGCATCAAGACCGTGCGCGTCGCCTCGGGCATCCGCATGGACCTCGCGCGCCTCGACGACCAGTACCTGGAGGAGATGGCGCGCCACCACGTCGGCGGCCAGCTCAAGGTCGCGCCCGAGCACACCAGCGAGAAGGTGCTCGACCTGATGAAGAAGCCGGCGACGTCGACGTTCGACGAGTTCGCCGCCAAGTTCGCCCGCGCGAGCAAGCGCGCCGGCAAGGAGCAGTACCTGATCCCGTACTTCATCGCGTCGCATCCGGGCTCCGGCGTGCACGAGATGATCGAGCTGGCGATGTTCTTGAAGCAACGCGGCTACAAGCCGCGCCAGGTGCAGGACTTCATCCCAGCGCCCATGGACATCGCCACGTGCATGTACTGGACCGGCCTCGACCCGATGACCATGCAGCCGGTCGAGACGGTCAAGAAGCTCAAGGACCGCGAGGTGCAGCGCGCGCTGATGCAGTACTTCAAGCCGGAGAACTGGTTCACCGTGCGCAAGGCGCTGCTCGACGCCGGCCGCAAGGACCTGATCGGCACGGGCCCCGAGTGCCTGATCCCGCCCAACCCGCCGAAGGCGGCGATCCAGGGCCGCCGCGACGCCGCCAACGGCCGCGGCCCGCGCCGCGGCGACCCGACCTACGTGCACGCCAAGGACGCCGGCGTGAAGGGCACCGGCGGGCTGCCGTGCAACACCAGCCCGTACGACGACGACGACGACGAAGAG
>VGZG01000085.1 GCA_016872675.1 Planctomycetota bacterium | reverse complement strand
GGCAGCGGCTACCTCGCGCAGAGCGAGCCGTGCGCGTGGTTCGCCGACGTGCCGGACGGTTGCCGCGTCGATGTCGCGTGGCCAGACGGCGCGCGCAGCGAACACGCGGTGACGCAGCGGCGCGGGCAGATCGTCGTCGGACGATAGGGTTCGCTTGCGCCACGGGCCTTCCGGCTCCTAGGCTCGGCCGCGCCGACCGCATCGAGGCGATCGAGGTGCGCTGGCCCCGAAGCGGCAGCGTGCAGCGCTTCCCCGGCGTCCCGCTCGACCGCGGCGCGCGGCTCGTCGAGGGGCGCGACGCGCCCGAGGCGCTGGCGCTGCCGGCGCTGCCGATCCGGCGCGGGTGAGCGGCGGGGCCGCGCGCGGCGGACGCGGGCCGACTTCGGTTGGCGGCTGGCATTGCTGCCATCGGCGCGGTCGCCGTCGTCGCGGCCTTTGTGCGGCGCGCGACCTCGCGGCACACTGCGCCGCGTGAAACTGCTCGTCGTGCTCGCCGTCGGTCTGCGCCCCAAGGACCTCGCCCACGCGCCGGCGCTGCGCGGGCTCGGCGAGCACGGCTTCGCCGCGCCGCTGACGACGGTGTTCCCGGCGGTCACGTGCACGGTGCAGGCGACGTTCCTCACCGGGCTGCTGCCGCGCGCGCACGGCGCCGTCGGCAACGGCTGGTACTTCAAGGACCACGCGCAGGCGCTGCTGTGGCGGCAGAACAACGGCCTCGTGCACGGCGAGAAGCTGTACGAGGCGGCGAAGGCGCGCTTTGGCGCGCGCACGGCCAAGCTGTTCTGGTGGTGGAACATGTACGCGCCGGGCGTCGACTGGTCGCTGACGCCGCGGCCCGAGTACCACGCCAACGGCCTCAAGAAGCCCGGGCTCTACAGCGAGCCGCCGGAGTTCCAGCGCGACGTGCAGAGCCGCCTCGGCGCGTTCCCGTTGTTCGACTTCTGGGGGCCGAAGGCCGGCATCAAGAGCACCGAGTGGATCGCGTCGTCGGCGATCGACGTGATGCAGCAGCACGACCCGGAGCTGGTGATGGCCTACCTGCCGCACCTCGACTACGACCACCAGCGCTTCGGCCCCGACCACCCGCGCAGCGTCGCGGCGGTCGGCGAGCTCGACGCGCAGTGCGCGCGGCTGATCGCGGCGGCGCGCGAGCGCAACGCGCACGTCGTCGTGCTGTCGGAGTACGGCATCGAGAAGGCGAACCGGCCGGTGTTCCTCAACCGCGTGCTGCACGAGAAGGGCCTGCTGCGCGTGCAGGAGACGAGCCACGGCCAGCTGCTCGACTGCGGCGCGTGCCGCGCCTTCGTCGTCGCCGACCACCAGTGCGCGCACGTGTACGTGCGCGACGCGCAGGACTTGGAGCCGGTGCGCACGCTGCTCGCCGCCCAGCCGGGCGTCGCGCGCGTGCTCGACCGCGGCCAGCAGCGCGAGTTCGGCATCGACCACGAGCGCAGCGGCGAGCTGGTGTGCGTCGCCGAGCCGGGCTGCTGGTTCGCGTACCACTACTGGCTCGACGAGAGCCGCCGGCCCGACTTCGCCACCACGGTCGACATCCACCGCAAGCCCGGCTACGACCCGACGGAGCTGTTCGTCGATCCCACGCTGCGCTTCCCCAAGCTGCGCGTGGCGAAGAACCTCGCCAAGAAGCTGCTCGGCTTCCGCTACCTGATGGACGTCATCGGCACCGATCCGTCGATCGTCGGCGGCACGCACGGCCGCCTGTACAGCGACGCCGCCGCCGGGCCGGTGTTCTTGTGCAGCGACCGGCGGCTGGCGCGCGATCGCGTCGCCGCGACGGACGTGAAGGAACTCTGCCTGCGGCTGCTGGGCCCGTAGGCGCGCGCGAGGAACCCGACCATGCCGATGTCGACCGACGTGAAGCTACCGCGCGCCGCGGCGCCGGTGTTCCCCGAGTTCTGCTGCGTCTGCGATGCGTCGCGGCCGGGCAGTTCGTTCGACGTGAAGGGCCGACGCGTCCACTGGACCGAGCTGTGGATGCCGTGGATGTGGTTCTTCGGTCGGCGCGTGACGGTGACTGTGCCGGTGTGCGCTGGCTGCCGGCCGCAGGCGGTCACCGGCCGACGGTGGCGCACGATCGGCCTGCTCGTCTGGCTCGGCGTCGTCGCAGCGATCGTGCTGCCGTGGCTGGACACGCTCGGGCTGGCTCGCGGCATGAAGCGCTTCGTCGGCGGCATCGCGCTGCTGGTCGGCTCGGCGCCGATGATCGTCTGGTGGGTGGTGCGGCCACCGGTGTTCGACCTGACGGTCGGCAAGGCCACGACGGACTACGAGTTCGCGTCGCGCGCGTATGCGCTGCGCTTCCTCGCCGCCAATCCGGGCGCGCGGATCAGCTGACGGTCGCCCCACTGCTACGGCTTCGTCGCCCGCTCCCACGCCGTCAGGATCGCCAGCGCCTCGGCGTCGCTGCCGCCGCACATCGCCGGTTCGGCGCGCAGGTCGGCGCAGAAGCGCGGCCGCTCGGGCTTGCCGAACAAGAGGCAGCGGTTGTGCGCATCGAGATGCACGCAGCGTTCGCCGGCGCGCTTGCCGTGCGGCATGCCGACGAATGGCAAAGCGATCGACGGCGCGATGCAGCAGGCGCCACAGCCGACGCGGCAGGCGAACGGCTCGCTCACACGCGCCCCTGCTCGCAGGCGCGCGACAGCGCGCGCAGCCCGAGCGCCAGCGCCAGCAGCGCCGCGATGCCGGCGTAGGCCGGCCATTCCGCGCCGGCGCCGCACGCGATCATCAGCAGCAGCACGACGAGCAGCGTCGCGGCGACGAGCGCCAGGATCGCCGCCAGGCCGAACAGGAAGGCTGCGACCAGCGGGCGTTCGGGCATGCGCGCATGCTAGCGATGCCCGCGTCGGCACGAGCGTCGTGTGCGCTGCGGAGGCTGCGCGTGGGCGAGGTCGTCGGGCGCGTTCGCGCCGGTCGGCGGATGGCGGGGTCGCCGCAAACGCGCGACGGCCCGCCGGCGCGCGGGGCGCCGACGGGCCGTCGTGCTGGCGGTCGCCGGCGCGAGGCCGGCGTCGCGGGGGGCGTGGCTCAGAAGTCCATGCCGCCCATCCCGCCCATCCCGCCCATGCCACCCATGCCGCCGTGGTCGTGGTCGTGACCGCCGCCGCCGGCCGCCTTCTTCTCGGGGACGCTGGTGATCAGCGCCTCGGTCGTCAGCAGCAGGGTCGAGACCGACGCGGCGTTCTGCAGCGCGGCGCAGGTGACCTTCGCCGGGTCGACGACGCCGGCCTTGACCATGTCCTCGTACGTGTCGGTCGCGGCGTTGTAGCCGAACGTCTCGCTCTTGTTGGCGCGGACCGTCTGGATGACGATCGAGCCGTCGACGCCGGCGTTGGCCGCGATCTGGCGCATCGGCGCCTCGACGGCGCGACGCACGATGTCGCCGCCGATGCGCTCGTCGCCCTGCAGATCGATGCCATCCAGCGCCTTGGCCGCGCGCACCAGCGCGACGCCGCCGCCGGCGACGATGCCCTCGGCGACGGCTGCGCGCGTGGCGTGCAGCGCGTCCTCGACGCGGGCCTTCTTCTCCTTCATCTCGGCCTCGGTCGCAGCGCCGACCATGATCTGCGCGACGCCGCCGGCGATCTTCGCCAGCCGCTCCTGCAGCTTCTCACGGTCGTAGTCCGACGTCGTGCGCGAGATCTCGGCGCGGATCTGCTCCATGCGGGCCTGGCAGTCCTTCGCCTTGCCGGCGCCCTCGATGATGGTGCAGTCGTCCTTGCCGACGACGACCTTCTTGGCGCTGCCCAGCTCGGCCGTGGTGACCGACTCCAGGTTGATGCCGAGGTCCTCGAAGATGGCCTTGCCGCCGGTGACGATGGCGAGGTCCTCGAGCATCGCCTTGCGGCGATCGCCGAAGCCCGGCGCCTTGACGGCGCAGCACTTGAAGACGCCGCGCAGCTTGTTGACGACCAGCGTCGCCAGCGCCTCGCCCTCGATGTCCTCGGCGACGATCAGCAGCGGACGGCCGCTCTGCGCGATCTTCTCGAGCAGCGGCAGCATGTCCTTGATCGACGAGATCTTCTTCTCGTTGATCAGGATGAAGGGGTTCTCGAGGACCGCCTCCATCTTCTCCTGGTTGGTGACGAAGTGCGGCGACAGGTAGCCCTTGTCGAACTGCATGCCTTCGACCCACTTCACCTCGGTCACGAGGCTCTTGCCCTCCTCGACCGTGATGACGCCGTCCTTGCCGACGCGCTCCATCGCGTCCGCGAGGATGTTGCCGATCTCCTCGTCGTTGTTGGCGGCGATCGAGCCGACCTGGGCGATCTCCTTCTTGCCCTTGACCTCGATCTTCACCTTCTTGATCGAGTCGACGATCTTGGCGACCGCCTTCTCGATGCCGCGCTTGATGGCGACCGGGTTGGCGCCGGCGGTGACGTTCTTGATGCCTTCCTCGAAGATGGCCTCGGCGAGGACCGTGGCCGTCGTCGTGCCGTCGCCGGCGACGTCGGACGTCTTCGACGCGACTTCCTTCACCAGCTGCGCGCCGAGGTTCTCGTACTTGCCGGCCAGCTCGATCTCCTTGGCGACGGTGACGCCGTCCTTGGTGACCGTCGGGCTGCCGAACGACTTCTCGATGATGACGTTGCGGCCGCGCGGGCCGAGCGTGACCTTGACGGCGCGGGCGAGTTGCTTGACGCCGTCGCGCATGCGCTCGCGGGCTTCCTGGTCGTAAGCGATCTTCTTGACTGCCATGGGAATGCTCAGGTGTGGGGTGTTCGGGGGTGGGTGGGCAGCGATCAGTTCTCGATGATCGCGAGGATCTCGTCCTCGCCGAGGATCAGCAGCTCCTCGCCGTCGAGCTTGATCTCCGAGCCGGCGTACGACGAGAACAGCACGCGGTCGTTCTTCTTGACCGACATCGTCTGGCGCGAGCCGTTGTCCATCAGCTTGCCGTTGCCGACCGAGACGACGACGCCTTCGCGCGGCTTCTCCTTGGCGGTGTCGGGCAGGATGATGCCGCCCTTGGTCTTGTCGTCGGCGGCGACGCGCTTGACGAGAACGCGGTCACCGAGGGGGGTCACGGTCATGCTTTTGGTCTTCGACATGGGTCTCAGTCTCTCGATCGTGGGGGTTGGGATGGGGAGGCGTCGCGGCCGGTCGTGATCGGGGATCGTCGTGATCGGGAATCAGCGGATCGGGCGCGGCGGCGGGGAAGGGAGCTGCGGCGGTTGCCGGCGCGCCGGGTGATGCAGCGCCAGCGGTCCACCGAAGTGCGTCTGGATGAGTAGGTGCAGCGAGCCGCGCAGGCGGCCGAGGTCGAGCGGCTTGCGCAGGAAGGCGAAGAAGCCGGCGTGCTGGGCGGCGGCGGCTTCCTCGGCCGAGGCGAGGCCCGACATCAAGATTGCCGGCAGCGGCCGCAGGGCGGCGAGTTGCTGGAACAGCTGCAGGCCGGTCGTGCCCGGCAAGTGGAAGTCGAGCAGCGAGAAGTCGAAGCGCTGCTGGCGGGCGAACTGCAGGGCGTCCTGCGCGAAGGCCGTCGCGGCCACGTCCCAGCCCTGGCACGACAAGAACTCGCAGAGGCAGGACCTCAGCGAGTCGTCGTCTTCGACCAGTAGGACGCGGAAGCTCTGGTGCATGCGGGCGGAACGGAGCCCTCGTTCGGGCGCGCGCGGCACGCAACGCCCGTGCCGCTGCGGCAGCTGGGCGATAAGCGATGCATTGGCAGATGGTTGGGATCGAAGACCGCCGCCGTCACCAGGCTCCCGCGACGGCCTTTCTGCCAGGAAGGCAGTTGGTGCGGCCAGGGCTGCTGCCAACTTGGCGCGCCTCGCGGCAGGGGGCGGGTGCGGCAGCCGCCGGGATCAGCCAGCACGCAGGCAGGCGAGCGGCCCGCGCAACGACGGGCGGGCGGCGACGCGACAACGGTCAGTCCTTTTCGTCCTCGTCCTCGTCCTCGTCCTCGTCGTCATCCTCGTCGTCCTCGTCCTCGTCCTCGTCGTCGTCGTCGTCGTCGGCCTCCGCGGCGTCGACGTCTTCGGGTTCTTCGCCGGCCTTGGCGTCGTCGTCCTCCTCGTTGTCCTCCTCCCAATCGTCATCGTCGTCGCCCTCCTCGGCCTCGTCTTCGTACGAAGCGAGAACGCGGTCCCAGTCCGCCACCTCGATGGTGTTGTTGCACTTCAGGCAGACGCTGTCGTTGTCGCGCAGGTCCTCGAGCTGGTCGAGCTCGCGGTAGACCTCGCCGCATTCACGGCACCGGACGATTTTGCCCATAAAAGTCGGATCGAAAGGCCCCGGAATGGGGCGTGGCGCGATGCATACCTGCCCGCACCCGCAAGGCAATAGCCCCGCGGCGGGATTCTTGGGCCGTTCCGGCGGCCTTCGCTGCGAACGGGGGGCGAAAGGCCATCGGGCGGGCCGGCCGAAGAGCGCCGCACGTTCCGCGGCCCCGGCGCACGCGCGCGGCGACCTTCACCGATCAGCTCGGCGGCCCGTTGGCGTCGCCGCAAGCGCCCGCCGCCGGTGGGGTCATCGTCGTCGCGCTGTGGGGCGCCGCTGGCGAGGCGCCGCGTTCGGTCGAACTGCCGTTGCCGCCGGCCGCGCCGCGCTCAGCGCGACCAGCCGGCGTGAAGGGGGGGCATGTGCGCGCCGGCGCGCCGTGTCGCCGGGCCAATAGCGACCGGGATGTCCGGTCCCTTGGTATACGCCTTAGCGCTCGCCGACGCCCTGCTGCCCGTGGTGGGGGCGGCGCCGCACGACATGCTTGCGTGACGCAACGGCAAGCAGGACTGCGATGCGCGCTGCTGTCCGCCGCTCGGGACCGTCGCCGGTGAACGCCGCCTGATCAGCAACAACCTGCTCGAGCCGGAGCGCTTGGCGAGGGTGAGCAAGCAACCCGACGCGCGACTGCAGCAGGCGGTCCGTTTCGGCGCCGATTCGCTGACGCCCGACGCGGTACGCCGCGAGATCGGCGGCAAACGCGGCTGAGCGGGGCCGGGATCCCGAGCGCGAACTGGACGCGGCGCAGGACCGTTCGCAGAATCCGCGCGCGGCGAACGGGAGATCCGAGAACGCCGCGCGATGGCGCGACCGAGGCGATGACTCGCCCGTGTCGGCGTCGTCCTGAACTTGCATCCTCGAGAGAAACCGACATGAAGCGTCTCGCCTGGACCGTGCTCTCTGCGTCGCTCTTCCTGTAGGCCTGCGCATCGACGGAGGACCAGCGCGGTCGGCTGGCTGTGGCCGGCGGCACGTCACGCCTCCAACTCGAATCCGACGGCGTTTCCGCCACCGCGGACGGCACGCAACAGAGCCTGCGAATGGAGGTCGTGCAGCCGCTCGACTACGTCGACAACGTCGAAGTCGGCCTGCGCCTGAAGGGTGGCGCCCGCCAGATCCATGAGACGATCGGCGTCTCGGCCTACGAGTTCGAGTCGAACCAGCTCGCCTTGATGCCGACGTTCCGCGCGTTGGCGCCGATGTCCGGCTCGACCCGCCTCTACGGCGAGTTCTTCGTCGGCTACGAGCACTTCTGGGGCGAGGAGCGCTTGCTCGGAGTGACGGCGAAGGGCGACGACGGCGGCCTCGCCTACGGCGCCGGCGCTGGCGTCGAGTTCGTGTCGGCCGCTCAAAGCGCGCTCGGCGTCGGCTTCGAGTGGTCGCGACTCGACGTCAGCGAGGGCGACACCGACGGGAGCTTCGACGACCTCTCCCTCGTCGTCTCTTGGTCGTTCGGCTTCTGAGCCGTCAGCGTGCGCCCGCCGCGGCGATGCGCTAGAACGGGTCGGCCCCGCGCCCGCTGATGAACGCCGCCGACCCGCTGCTCGCCTACCGCGACCGCTTCCCGATCACGAAGCGGAGCAACTACCTGATCAACAACTCGCTCGGCGCGATGCCGGCGACGGCGCGCGCGAGCGTGCAGCAGTTCCTCGACCAGTGGGACACGCGCGGCGTGCGCAGCTGGGGCGACGGCTGGTGGTCGCTGCAGGAGCAGGTCGGCGACCTTGTCGCCAACGTGCTCGGACTGCCGGCGGGCACGGTGACGATGCACCAGAACATCGCCGTCGCGCAGGAGATGATCCTGTCGTGCTTCCGCTTCGACGGCCGCCGCAACAAGGTCGTCTACGCCGACCGCAACTTTCCGAGCGATCAGTACATCTACGAAGCGCGCGCGGCGCACGGCGCGCGGCTGGTGCGCGTGGGGCCGGCGGCCGACGGCATCGCCACCGACGGCGAGCAGGTCGCCGCGGCGATCGACGACGAGACGCTGCTGGTGGCCATCGACCACGTGATGTTCCGCAGCTCAGCGATCACCGACCTCGAGCCGATCGTGGCGAAGGCGCAGAAGCATGGCGCGTTCGTCGTGCTCGACGTCTTCCACTCGGGCGGCATCGTGCCGCTCGACGCATATGCGCGCTCGGTCGACGCCATCGTCGGCGGCGCGCTGAAGTGGATGTGCGGCGGCCCGGGCAACTGCTTCCTGTACGTGCGGTCCGACGTCAGCAAGTCGCTCGTGCCGAGCTTCACCGGCTGGGCGGCGCACAAGCAGCCGTTCGCGTTCTCGCCCAGGGGCCAGGACTACCGCGACGACGGCCAGCGCTTCGCCACCGGCACGCCCAACGTGCCGGCGCTGTACGCCGGCAAGGCAGGCATCGCCACGGTTGCCGAGGTGACCGTCGCGCGCATCCGCGAGAAGAGCATGCGGCAGACGAAGCTGCTGGTGGAGGAGGCTGGTCGGCAGGGCCTCGCCATCCGCTCGCCGCGCGATGGCAGCCGCCGCGGCGGCCATGTCGCGCTCGACGTGCCCGAGGGCTACGCCGTCTGCCAGGCGCTGTCGGCGCGCGAGATCGTCGTCGACTTCCGCCCGGACGCCGGCCTCCGCGTCGCGCCACACTTCTACAACACCGACGACGAAGTGGTGGCGTGCGTGCGCGCGATCCGCGCCATCCTCGACGCCGGCGAGCACCTGCCGTTCCTCGCGCAGGCGAAGAAGCCGGGGTGACCGCTATGCGCTACTGGGACATCAGCGAACCGCTGGAGCCGCAGTCGGCGACCTTCCCCGGCGACACGCCGTTTTCGCAGGAGTGGGTCGCGCGCCAGGAGCGCGGCGCGTCGTGCAACGTCAGCTCGATCCGGATGTCGACGCACGTCGGCACGCACACCGACGCGCCGCTGCACTACGACGGCAAGGGCGCCGACATGGCGAGCGTGCCGCTCGACGCCTACCTCGGCCGCTGCCGCGTGATCGCTGTGCGCGGCGAGGGCTCGCCGTCGCTGGTGCCGGCCAGCGCCCTGCCGCCGGCGAAGCTGCGCGGCGCCGAGCGCGTGCTGCTGCGCACCAGCGAAGCGCACGACCACCGCGTCTGGAACCACGGCTTCACCGCTCTTGGCCCCGCCGCCGCCAAGGCGCTGGCCGACGCCGGCGTGAAGCTCGTTGGCATCGACACGCCGAGCATGGACCACGCCGACAGCAAGGACCTGTCGGGCCACCACGCGCTGTACAAGGGTCGCGTCGCGATCCTCGAGAACCTCGATCTCTGCGGCGTGCCCGAAGGCGACTACGAACTCATCGCGCTGCCGCTGCGCATCGTCGGCGGCGACAGCAGCCCGGTGCGCGCGATCCTGCGCGAATTGCCGACCGACCATCCGTGAGCCACCTGCCGTGAGTCCATGACCAAGCGACCGATCAACCCGTCCGAACTCGCCGATCCGATCGGCTTCGCGCATGGCTGGCTCGTCGAGCACGGCCCGGCGCGCACGCTCTACCTCGCCGGCCAGTGCGGCTACGACAAGGCGGGCCGAATCGTGCAAAAGGCTGACCTCGCCGGGCAGCTCGACACGGCGATGGCGAACATCGGCCTGATCCTGCGCGACGCAGGCATGACGTTCGCCGACGTCGTCCAGCTGAACTTCTACGTCACCAGCCGCGATGACTACGCCGCGGCGCGCAAGGAGTTCGGCAGCATATGGCGCAAGCACTGCGGCAAGCACTACCCCGGCATGGCGCTGTTCGAGGTCGTCTCGCTGTTCGACCCCGAGGCCCGCATCGAAGTGCAGGGGATCGCGGCGCAATGAGCCGCGCGCGAATGGCGGCGTGCGCGGCGGCGCTGCTCACCGCATGCGCCAGCGACGCGCCGGTGCGCGGCGACGGCTTCGACGACGGCGCCGGCCGCGCCAAGGTGGAGATCCTCGGCGACAACTTCTGCCGCTTGGACGGCGAGCGCATGCCGTTCGACGCGATGGTGCTGCGCCTGCGCATCCGCGTGCGCGCGCTCGCGCCGGCGGACCGGCTGCGCTTCGTCGTCGCAGTTGCGCCGGCGAGGGACGTCGACGAGGGCGCGCGGGTCGGTGTGCAGCGCGACCTCGACCGCATCGTGCAGCAGCTGAACGTCATGGACGTCGTGCAGGTCGAGTACCTGTAGGGCGGCTGTTGGGCGGCGGCGACGGCGGCGACGGGCGCGCCGAGTCGGAGCGGCATGGACACGCCTGCTGCCCGTCGCGCAACCCTCTTTCCGGGCCTGCTCTGTGGCTGCGCCGCAGTTGGCTGCTTCGCTGCGCCCGCCCCGTTTCTGGCTGGAGTGCCCGCCGCGCTGCCGCCTACGCTCGATCACCACCAGCAACCGCGCTACGCGGCAGCCGCGCCGACGCAGCACCCGCCCCACGACCGCCACCGCACGTGCCCCTCCTCCGCGCGAACATCCCTCCCGACCTCGTCGTCTTCGACGTCGACGGCACCCTGCACGACACGTTCCGGTGGTGGTCGCCGATCATCCGCGCCGGGCTGCAGCGCTTCTGCTCGCTGCATGGCATCGACGCGCCGATGCCGTCCGACGTCGAAGCCGAGTCCGTCGTCGGCATGAAGGACGCCGGCGTCTGGGCGCCATTCCTGCCCGAGCCGCACAAGCACCGCTGGCCGGAGCTACGCTTGGTCGTGCTGCCGATGGAGGTGGAGGAAGTCAGCCGCGGCGTCGACTACCTCTTTCCCGGCGTGCGGCCGATGCTGACGCACCTGCGCGCGATCGGCGTCAAGGTCGCGCTCGCCAGCAACTGCCGCCGCACCTACATGGGCGCGATGCAGCACGGCCAGGGCCTCGCCGCGCTGACCGACTGGCAGTTCTGCCTCGACAGTCCCGGCGTCGAGACCAAGACCGACATGCTGCGCCTCGCGCAGCAGACCGCCAACGCCCACAAGGTGGTGATGGTCGGCGACCGCGAGCCCGACCACGAAGCCGCGCGCAAGCTCGGCTGGCCGTTCGTCTGGCGCGCGAACCCGCGCTGCGCCATCGCCGACAGCGAGTTCGTCTGGAACGGCGACCCGGACCATCTGCTGACCGGCCTCGGGCTGCAGCCGATGGGCCGCTGACCAAGGTTGCGGCGACTTTTGCCCGCTGCCGGCGAATAATCGGCCGGCCTGCGCGCAGCGTCGCTTCGCCGGCCCGCCCTCACCATGGATACCATGCTCACGCTCGTCGTCGCCTGCCTGTGCTACGCGCTGGTGAAGCGCACCGTGGAACAGAATGCCAAGGAACGCGCCGACACGCTGCGTCTGCTGGAGGAGGCACTGCGCAATCCGTCGTTGGACCGCCAGATGGTCGAAGGCCTCGCCGCGCGGCTGGGCGACCGTCGCGCCGGCGTGGGCGCCATGTCGGCGGTGTTCCTGTTCGTCGGCTGGATCGGCTTGTTCGTCGCCGCAGGTCTGTTGATCGCCTCGACCGGCGACACGGGCGAATTCCTCGCCAGCGACTTGCGCCTCGGCGCCTGGATCACCGGCCTGTGCAGCTTCGGTTGCCTCAGTTACCCGTTCGCCCTGCGCGAACTCGAAGCGCGCCGCCGCGCCTGACCGCCGGGGCATCGACGCCGGCGCGCCGCGCTGCTTCGATGCCGCCGTGCCGCTGCCGCCCGCCGACGAACTCGAACGCACCGTCGCCGCCCTGATGGGCGAGTGGCGCGTCGTCAACGTCGCCGTGCGCGTCGAGTGGAACGAGCGCCTGACGACCACCGCCGGTCGCGCGTTCCAGCGGCAGGGCCGCATCGAGCTCAATCCGACGCTGCTCGCGCGCTCGCCGGAGCACCTGCCGATGGTGCTGGCGCACGAAGCCGCGCACGTCGCGGTGTTCCGCCTGTTCGGCCCGAACATCCCGGCGCACGGGCGGCATTGGCGCTCGCTGATGCGGCTCGCCGGCCACGCGCCGGAGGTCACGCACGACATCCCGGTCGACGACCTCGTCGTGCAGCGCCGCGCCGTCCGCCGCCGCCGCCGCTTCGTCTACCTGCGCGTCTGCGACGCGTGCGGCGATCGCATGCTGGTCGCCATCGTGCGCTACGGCCGCTGCGGCAGCTGCGAAGCGCGCGACAGCTTCCTGGTGATGAAGGCGCCCGCCGGCCCGCGCGGCGAGGCGGCGCTGCAGCGGCTGTCGCTCGCCGAGGTGCGCGCGGCGTTCGCGCGCGGCG
>VGZG01000084.1 GCA_016872675.1 Planctomycetota bacterium | reverse complement strand
GCATGGGCCGCATCGTCGGCCCGCGCGTGGCGCAGCGCTTCGGCCGTTCGCTGCTGGAACTCGGCGGCAACAACGCCATCGCCGTGATGGCCGACGCCGACCTCGCGCTCGCCGTGCGCGGCATCGTCTTCGGCGCGGTCGGCACCGCCGGCCAGCGCTGCACCACGACGCGCCGGCTGCTCGTGCACGAGTCGGTCGTCGACGACCTGCAGGCGCGGCTGGTCAAGGCCTACGCCCAGTGCCGCATCGGCAACCCGATGGACCAGAAGACGCTCGTCGGCCCGCTGATCGACGAGGCCAGCGCCGTGGCCTTCGACCACGCCGTCAAGTCGGCGGTCGAGCAGGGCGGCAAGGTCGTCGTCGGCGGCAAGCGCGCGAGCGTCAAGGGCTGCAAGGGCGGCGCCTACGTCGAGCCGACGATCGTGCGCTGCAACGGCACGCTGCCGATCGTCAAGGAGGAGACGTTCGCGCCGATCCTCTACATCGTGCCGGTCAAGTCGATCGACGAAGCCATCGCGGTCAACAACGACGTGCCGCAGGGCCTGTCGAGCTCGATCTTCACGATGAACGTCCGCGACGCCGAGCGTTTCCTGTCGGCGGCCGGCAGCGACTGCGGCATCGCCAACGTCAACATCGGCACCAGCGGCGCCGAGATCGGCGGCGCGTTCGGCGGCGAGAAGGAGACCGGCGGCGGCCGCGAGAGCGGCAGCGACAGCTGGAAGGTCTACATGCGCCGCCAGACCAGCACGGTGAACTTCGGCACCAGCCTGCCGCTGGCGCAGGGCATCGTGTTCGGCGACTGACCGCGCGCGCCGGCGCGGCGCCGGATCGCCCGACGGCAGCGAGCGCTCGCCGCAGCCAGCGCGACCGTGCGGCCGCGCCGCGCGCCGGCGAACGGCGCATCGCGTGCTGGTCCTCGTCCACCAACGCAGGCTTGCACGACCTGGTTCGGCGAGCTACCGTCTTCCGCCCCGCAGGGTTACGGAGCCCCGCGCCGTTCGGCAACTCGGACGGGCCGTTAACTCAGTTGGTAGAGTGCGATCGTCACAAGGTCGAAGTCGCAGGTTCGAATCCTGCACGGCCCACCACTTTCTGTTCCTGCTGCCCACGCGCGACGCCACCCCGCTCACCGCGGCCGCAGCCCCGCCCGCAGCGCCTCCTCGCGCGTCATCGGCTCGACGCGCTCGCCGCTCCGCGTGTCGTGGTGCGGGCGAGCGTAGGAGGCTGACACGCGCCCGGCAACGCGCCGCGTCCGCGCCGTGGCAAAGTGGTCATCGTGGGATCCGCGCCACGGGCAGGCTCAGTCTGCTACGCGCGCCGCGCCGCCGCCTTGCCCTCGCCGCCGCTGCCCGCCATCGCCGGATCCCGCGCTCAGGCCAGCGGGCGCAGCACGCCCTGGCCGCCGTCGACGCCGAGCACCTGGCCCGACAGCCACGAGTTGGCCGGATCGAGCAAGAACATCATCGCGCGCGCGACGTCGGCCGGCGCGCCGATGCGGCCGGCCGGGTTCAGCTTGGCCGCCGCCTCGCGCATGCCCGCGCGCGCCAGCAACTCGGCGGTCATGCGGCTCTCGACCAGCGCTGGCGCGACGCAGTGCGCGCGGATGCCGCGGCGGTTGTGCGTCGCGGCGAGCGCGCGCGCGAGGCCTTCGATGCCGGCTTTGGCGGCGGCGATCGCTTCGTGGTTGGCGAGGCCGAGCGACGCCGCGACCGAGCTGGCAAACACGACCGCGCCGCCCTGCTTCATCAGCTCGGGCACCGCCATCGTCACGCCGAACGCGCTGCTGAGGTTGACGTCGAGCACTTCCTGCCACTCGGCGTCGGTCGTGCGGTGCGCGGGCTTCAAGAACAGCGAGCCGACGCAGTGCGCGATGCCGGCGAGGGTCTCGCCGCCGCAGGCCGCGACCAATGCGTCCTTGACCGCGCTCGGCCGGCAGTCGGTCAGCAGCCCGGTGCGCGCGCCGAGCGGCCCGGCGACCTCGGCCAGGCGCGCCTCGTCGCGGGCCAGCAGCACCAATGTCGCGCCGCGGGCGGCGAGCTCGCGGGCCAGAGTCGAGCCGACGGCGCCGGTGGCGCCGAGGATGGCGAACGTGCCGGCGAACTGGGCGTCGGTCATGGCGGCGAGTGTTCGCCGGGGGTGGTCGGCGGATGCACCCGCTCGCCATCGGCTGCCGCTCGCCGCCAGGCCCCGCTATCCTGCTCGCCCCCATGGCCGCGCCCGACCCCAACGCCGACGCCGGATCGGCCGACCTCGCCGCGCTGCGCGCGCAGGCGCAGCAGGCGCTGGACTTCTTCGAGCGGGCGCTCGCCGACCGCGGCATGCTGATCCACCTCGACGAGGAGCTGCGCCGCCGGCTGCTCGAAGTCGCCGGCCGCGTCGCGCGCCCCGATCCGTGGCAGAAGCGTGAGTTCTTGCGCGAAGCCCGCCGCCAGCGCAAGGAACAGAAGCGCGCCGAAGACGAGCGCAAGCTGTCGTCGACTGGCATCCGCAAGCTGCGCCGCGAGGCGGTGTTCCTCACCCCGCCGGCGCTGCCGGCGCCGGTCGCGCCGGGCGGCGACATCGACGCCGAGCTGGCGGCGCTGGCCGACGACGCGCCGTGGATCGAGGCGGCGCCCGCCGCGTCGGCCGAGCCGCGCGTCGTCCGCGACGAACGCAACTGCTACGTCTGCAAGACGACGTTCACCGAACTGCATCATTTCTACGACTCGATGTGCCAGCGGTGCGGCGACTTCAACTTCGGCAAGCGCCAGCAGACCGCCGACCTGCGCGGCCGCGTCGCGGTGGTCACCGGCGCGCGTGTCAAGATCGGCTACCAGGCGAGCATCCTGCTGCTGCGCGCCGGCTGCCGCGTCGTCGCCACCACGCGCTTCCCCCACGACGCGGCGCTGCGCTACAGCCGCGAGGCGGACTTCGAAGAGTGGCGCGACCGCCTGCACGTGCACGGCCTCGACCTGCGCCACACGCCAAGCGTCGAAGCGTTCTGCCGCCATCTCGACCGCACGCTCGATCGCCTCGACTTCCTGATCAGCAACGCCTGCCAGACCGTGCGCCGGCCGGCGGGCTTCTACCAGCACCTGATGGACCAGGAACGAGCGCCGATCTCGGCGCTGCCGCCGGGCGCGCAGCAAGTCCTGCGTTCGCACGAGGCGCTACGCCTGCAGCCAGCGAGCGGCGGCGGTGGCGCCAGCACGCTGCCGGCGCTGCTCGACGTGCTACGCCAGCATGACGCGCCGGAGCTGAGCCAGCGGCAGCTGCTCGCCGAGGACCTCGTGCCCGGCGGCGCGCTGTTCCCCGCGGGCAAGCTCGACCAGGACCTGCAGCAGATCGACCTGCGCGCCGAGAACAGCTGGCGCATGCCGCTCGCCGACGTCACCACGGTCGAGCTGCTCGAGGTGCAGCTGGTCAACGCCATCGCGCCGTTCGTGCTCAACGCGCGGCTCAAGCCGCTGATGCTACGCGTGCCGACGCGCGACAAGCACATCGTCAACGTCTCGGCGATGGAGGGGCAGTTCTACCGGTCGTTCAAGACCGACAAGCACCCGCACACCAACATGGCCAAGGCGGCGCTCAACATGATGACGCGGACGTCGGCGAAGGACTTCGTGCGCGACGGCATCCACATGAACAGCGTCGACACCGGCTGGGTCACCGACGAGGACCCGGCGGAAATCGCCGCGCGCAAGACCGAGGAGCACGGTTTCCATCCGCCGCTCGACATCGTCGACGGCGCCGCGCGCATCGTCGACCCGATCTTCGGCGGCTTCCGCACCGGCGTGCACATGTGGGGCCAGTTCCTCAAGGACTACACGCCAACGCACTGGTGAGCGGCGCGCTCGCGACACCGCCGCTACGCCTCGGCGACCCGCACTTCGGTCGCCTTCAGCGCCAGCCACAGCGGCCTGCCGACGGCGATGCCGAGTTCGGCGACGGCGGCGGCGGTGACCTCGGCGACGAGCGGCATCTCGCCGTCGAAGCGCACGCGGCGGCCGCTCGGCAAGGCTTCGATCGCGGCAACGTTCGCCTGCCAGACATTGCGCGGCGAGCCGGTCGGCTTGCTGGTGAACAGCGCCAGCGCACGCGGGTGCACGGTCGCGAGCGCCGGGCCTTCGATCGGGCTGGCGACCACGAGCCGGCCGCCGCTACTGGCAATGAACACGCCGTCGTGCGCGTGGCCGCGCAGGAAGTTGAGGCCGACGAGGTCGGCGACGTAGCGCGTGCGCGGGCTGCCGCCAATCACCGCCGCGGTGCCGACCTGGACAACGCGGCCTTGCTCGACCACGGCGATGCGATCGGCGAGCGCAAATGCGTCGACGGCGTCGTGCGTGACCAACAGCCGCGGCCCCGGGAAGTCCACGAGCGCGCGTTGCAGTTCCTGCCGCAGCGCCACGCGCGCCGACGCATCGACCGCCGACAACGGCTCGTCGAGCAGCAGCGCGCGCGGCTCGGCGGCGAGCGCGCGGGCGAGGGCAACGCGCTGGGCTTCGCCGCCGGACAGTTGTCGCGGCCGGCGGTCGCCAAAGCCCGCGAGGCCGACGCGCGCGAGCGCTGCGTCGGCGCGGGCGCGGGCGGCGCGCGCCGGTTCACTGCGAGTGCGCCGGCCGTAGGCGACGTTGTCGCGCGCCGACAAGTGCGGGAAGAGCAGCCCGTCCTGCGGCAGCCAGCCGATGCCGCGCGCTTCCGGCGGCACATAGGAGCCGGCCGCCGGCGAGTCGAGCACGACCTCGCCAAGGCGCAGTTCGCCGCGCTGCAGGCGCAGCAGGCCGGCAATCGCCTCGACACAGCTCGACTTGCCAGCGCCGTTGGGCCCGACGAGCGCGACCGTCTCGCCCGGCGCGACATCGAGGTCGAACCAGAGGCGCTGCGCGCCGCGCGCCACCTCGCCGTGCAACGCGAGCATCATCGCGCCTCTCCAAGCAACCCGCGCCGCAGCAGGAACAACACGCCGAGCGACGTCGTCGCCAGCACGAGGCCAAGCGCGATCGCCGTCGCCGGCTCGCCTTCCATCGCCAGGCCGCACGCCAGCGGCATCGTGCGGGTCACGCCATCGATGTTGCCGGCGAACATCTGCGTGGCGCAGTACTCGCCGAGCGCGCGGGCCCAGCACAGCAGCGCGCCGGTGCGCAGCGCCGGCAGCGTCAGCGGCACGGTGACCGTCCAGAAGCGCCGCCACGGGCCGGCGCCGAGCGTGGCGGCGACGGCGAGCTGGCGGCGATCGAACGCGCGCAGGCCGGCTTCGGCGCTGAGCACAAAAAACGGCATGCCCATGTACGCCGCCGCCAACACAGTCGCTGCCGTCGTGTACGGCAAGGCGCCACCGGTCACGGTCGCGATCCAACCGCCGAGCACGCCGTTGCGGCCGAAGGCGAGCAGCAGCGCGATCCCGGCAACGATCGGCGGCAGCACCAGCGGCAGCAGCGCGACCAGACGCGCAACGGTGCGTAGCCGCGAATCGCCGCTCGCCAGCCACAGCGCCAGCGGCATGCCGAAGGCGACGGCGAGCGCGAGCGCTGCCAGCGAACTCAGCAGCGACAGACCCATCGCGCGGTGCACGGCGGGGTCGGCGAGCAGCGTCGGCAGGTCCGCCCACGGCGCGCGCAACAACAGGCCGAGCAGCGGCAGCGCGAACAGCAGCACGGCGGCGGCAGCGAGGACGCCGGCGAACCAGCGGGTCGGTGCGGCGGCGTTCATGGCAGTTCGAAGCCGTGGCGGGCGAGGATCCGCCGGCCGACGTCGCCGCGCAGCCGCTCGACGAAGGCGAGCGCGCGCGCCGGATCGGCGGCGGATGTCAACGCGACGACGAGGCACTCGGCGACGACGTCGTGCGCCGGATCGAGCGGCACGCCGGTGACACCCGCGACCGCGCAATCGGTGCGGTAGACGATGCCGGCGTCGGCCTCGCCGGCCTGCACCTTGCCGACGATGGCGCGGACGCTCGGCTCGTCGGAACTCGCGATCACGGCGACGCCAGCGCGCTGCAGCGCCTGCCGCGCGTAGCGGCCCGCCGGCACGTCGGGCGCGCCGAGCAGAACGACGAGGTCGCGGCGGGCCAGGTCGGCGAGCCCGCGCACGCCCTTGGGATTGCCGGCCGGCACAGCGATGGCGAGGCGATTGCGAGCGAACACTGCCGGCTCGCCAACCGCGAGGCCGGCGGCGACGACCTTGTGCATGGTGACGGCGTCCGCCGACGCGAACACGCACGCCTGCGCGCCCTGCTGCAGTTGCAGCGCCAGTTGCGCCGATCCGGCGAACGACAGCCGCGGGCGAGCGTCGTCGGGCGCGGCTTCGGCGAGCGCGGCGAACGGCTGCGCCAGCGACGCCGCCGCGAACACCCGTAACGGCGTGGGCGCGGCCGGCGCGCGCGCTCCGCCGCAGGCCGCGCCGAGCAGCGCGAACGTTCCCACAACGAGCCGTCGCCTCACCGTCGCGGCACACGGCGCGGAGACGCCTGCGGCGCCCAGCGCATCCCTGCGACCGCAATCCGAGGCGCTCAGAGACGCGCTAAAGCTCGAAGCTGCGCGCATGCGCCGATGGCTCACTGCGCGCCCCGCCGCCGGGTCGCCGACCGCTCCGGCGCGTCGCCATCGCCCGCCATCGCCGCGACGGCGGCGTCGGCGAGTTCGACGACGACGTTCGTCGCCTTCACCACGGCGTACGCCATCGTGCCGGGTTGCAGCTTCATGGCGTCGACCGACTCGCGCGTCACCAGCGCGACCAAGCGGAATGGCCCGCAGCGCAGCTCGACCTGGGCGGCGACCTTGTCGCGCACGACGCGGGTGACGATGCCGAGCAGGTGGTTGCGCGCCGACGAGACCACCGCGAACGCCGGGTCGTCGTCGATCGTCTCGGCCAGCTTCGCCAGCCGCGCGCCGTCGACGAGCCGCTGGCCGCCCTTGCTGCGCGTCGTCTTCAGCTTGCCGTCGTCGGCGAGCCGCCGGACGGTGTCGACGCTGACGCCGAGGATGCGGGCGGCGTGGCCGAGACGGTAGGCAACCATGCCATGATCGTAGGATGTTGTCGCTCGCACTTGCGAGCTTTTGCGCGTCGATTTCTGGTATTGACAACCCACCAGGGCGCGCCGTTGCGCCTCGCCGCCTGCGAGGTAGCGTGTGCCGCGTGCAGTCCCCCACCGAGTTGGCCGCCGCGATCCGCGCCGGCGACCGCACCGCGCTGGCGCGCGGCATCACGCTGGTCGAGAGCCGGCGCGAGGCCGACGTCGCCACCGGCGAGGCGCTGCTACAGGCGCTGCTGCCGCACGCCGGCGGGGCCATGCGAGTCGGCGTCACCGGCGCGCCGGGCGTCGGCAAGAGCACGCTGATCGAAGCGCTCGGCGTGCGGCTGTGCGCGCAGGGCCGCAAGGTCGCGGTGCTGGCGGTCGACCCGAGCTCGGCGGTGACCGGCGGCAGCATCCTCGGCGACAAGACGCGGATGACGGACCTGTCGCGGCACGCCAACGCCTTCATCCGCCCGTCGCCGGGCGGCGACACGCTCGGCGGCGTCGCCAGCCGCACGCGCGAGGCGCTGCTGCTGTGCGAAGCGGCCGGCTTCGACGTCGTCCTGGTCGAGACCATCGGCACCGGCCAGTCGGAGATCGCCGTGCACGGCATGGTCGACTTCTTCCTCGTGTTGCTGTCGCCGGCCGCCGGCGACGAGCTGCAGGGCATCAAGCGCGGCGTGATGGAACTCGCCGACGGCGTGCTGGTGCACAAGGCTGACGGCGACCTCGCTCCGGCCGCCGACCGCGCCGCGCAACAGTGCCTGCTGGCGATGCGCGTGCTGCACAGCGGCGACGCCGCGCCGCCGCCGGTCGTCATCGGCAGCTCGGTCAGCGGCCGGGGCCTCGACGAGCTCTGGCGCGCGATCGAGGCAAGCGCCGCCGCGGCGCAGGCCAGCGGCGCATTCACCGCGCGCCGCAGCAGGCAGGCGGCCGCGTGGCTCGAACAGACAGTCAAGGACCGGTTGCTCGCCGAGTTCCTCGGCGACCCGCAGCTCGCAAAGGCGCTGCATCGCGCCGAGGCCGACGTCGCCGCCGGCCGCGCCCTGCCGGGCGCCGCCGCGCGGGCCGTGCTGGCCTTGCGTCGTCGCGGCTAGGAGCCTGCGCGCGGGACGCGCGCCGGGCGGCGTCCGCTACTTCGCCTTCTCGGACTGATCCCAGGCCACCGACTGGCGGTAGACCTGCGCGCCGCCGAAGTTCTGCACCCAGTAGCGGCCGTCGTTGCCGATGCCGACCTCGTGGTGGCTCGGGTCGAGCAGGTTGCGATGGTGGCCGCTCGACCGGCACCACGCGTCGTGCGCTCCCTGCGCGCCGTCGACGAGCGCGATGTTCTCGCTCGCGCCCCTGTCGTAGCCGGCGAGGCGCATGCGGTCGAACGGCGTGGTGCGACCCGGCGTCGGTGATTGGTGCGCGAAGTAGCCGAGCTTCGACATCTCCTCGGCGTGCCCCTGCGCCGCCGTGCAGATGACCGGCACGATCGCCAACGGCCGGTGGCGGAACATCGCGCGGTAGTCGTTGGTGACCTTGAGCTGCTCGCGCTGCGACGACATCAACGTGCGACCGACGATGCCGTTGTAGCGGTCGATGCGAAGCCACTCCTCCCACTGCGTCTGCTCCTCGGCCGTCAGGCTGAGCTCGCGCACCGTGACCTTCTTGCCCGACGGCAGCGCGCGGAGCCAGGCCAGCCGCGCCATCGTCGCGTCGTCGCCGTCGCCGAGATCGGCGAGTCGCGCGGCCAGCCAGTCGATGCGCTCGAGGTCGGTCTGCAGCGACGTCGGCACGGTCAGGCTGAGCTTCTGGTCGTTCCACAGCGCGCGCAGCGCGGCGACGCGGCGGTTGACCTCGGCCTGCACGCGGATGTACTCGGCGTAGCGGTCGGACGACACCGCCGGTGGCTTGTACGGGTAGAAGTACTTCACCTCGTCGTAGATCAGGTCGCGGGCGTGCTGCCGCGCGGCGTCGAGCGCCTGCCGCGCCGCGATCAGCTTGTCGTGGTCCTTGCGCCAGGACGCGCGGTCGTAGTTGCCCGCGAGGACCGTCAGCTGCTTCTTCATCGCCGCGGCGAGCGCCTGCACGGCCTCGGGGCCGGCGGCCATCGACTCGCCCCACAGGTCAGTGCGCGCCTTGGGATTGCGATCGCGCAGGGCACCGTCGAGCCGCGCGCGCAGCGCCACCGCCTGCTTCTGGATCTCCACCGACTTCGCCGACGTGAAGCCGTCCTTGGTGACCGTGTACCCGCCGGCCGTGAGCGGTTCGCCGCGGCCGCGCGCGATGACGCGATCGGCCCCCTCCTTCAGCTCCGGCTCGGCCTTGAGCGCCCTGAGCAACGCCGTCTCGGCGGCTGCCGGCGTCGCCTTCCGGTACAAGAGCGCCGCGGCGCCAAGCGCCGCGTCACCGCGCGGCTTCATCTGGTAAGCGAGCGCGCTGACGCCCTCCGGCGCGACGTCGAGCCAGCCGATGTGACGGCCATCGGCGGCGAGCACGAGCTGCGCCCCTTCGACCGACTGCAACGCCGCCTTGCCGCCGGCAACGAGCGTCGTCTCCAGCTTAGCGCCGCCGCGCAGCGCATCGGCGACGGCGACGTGCCACGCCGCGAACAGCGCCGCTTCCTCGGCGCGCGCGAGCAAGCGGCCGGCGAACGCCGCGTCCCGCGTGCGCACGGCGTCCGCCGCGGCGCGCAAGCGGTCGGCCGTGCGCTCGAAGTCGCCGGCTTCCTCAGCCTGGCGCACCTGGTCGAGCAGTCCGCGCATGGCCGCGAGGCTGGTCACGCCGGCGGCGGTGGCCGCCGGCGTGACGCCAGCAGCCGCTGGCGCATTGGCCAACAGCGTCGCCGGCATACCGCCAGTTGGCGCCGCCGCGGCGGTCTCGTACGCGCGGATGCGTTCGTCGAGCGCCATGAAGTCGCCGCTGGGCGGAAACCGGTGCCGGACTGCGTGCAGCATCTTGGCGGCTTCACGCGCGTCACCGCGCGCCTCGTCGGCCGCTTCGGCCAGCGTCTTCTCCATCGCCGCCTTGGCCTGCATGCGCACTTCGGCGATCTGAGACTCGACCACGCGCAGAGCCGCGGTGTCATCCTGTTCGCCGAGGCTCGCCTGCAGCAGCGTGAGCGCAGGCGCGAACAAGCCCGCCTTGGCGAGCTTCGTCGCCTCCGCCGGGTCGGACTTGCGCGTCGCTTCGATCGTCGCCGGCGCCGGCGCGGCCGACGGCTGCGCCAGCTTCGACAGGTCGGCGACAGGCGGCACGTTGGCGGCCGGCGCGTCATCGCCGACGTCCGCCTCCGCAGGCGCGTTGGCGCCCTTTGGCTTCAGCGCGTACGTCGCGCGCAGGTTGCCGCGCACGCGGCGCGCGCCAATGCGCTGTTCGGGACGACCGGCCTGTTCGAGTTGCTGCAATTCCTCGATCCACTGCTTGTAGTTGCGCGGGTCGGCAGGATCGACGATCTGCCGACGCAACTCCTCCTCGGCAATGCTGGCGGCAGCGATCGCGTCGCGCAGAGGCTGCAGCAACTGGAGGCGGCCGTCGGTCGCATCGGCCCATTGCTGCGCCAACTGATCGAGCTTGGCGGTGGCGTCATCGAGCTTGCCCGTCTCGAGCATGCGGCGGGCGATGGCCACCTGATCGCGCAGTTCCTGCTGCGGATCGCCGCCGAGCGCCGCAAAGGCCGCGAGCGCGACGATGACGATGCCGGCTGCCGCGAGCATGAGCCAATTCGTGCGCGGCGTCGGCGCGGTCTCGCGGCGCGGCCGCGACGCCAGCGCGGGCGCCGGCTCGTTCGGCGCTTGCGTCGCAGCCGGCGCGGCGACGGCGCGACCGAGCACCAGGTAGCTGCCGCCAATCTCGATGCGATCGCCAAGCTGCAGGTCGACGGCGTCAACCGACTTGCCGTTGACCTTGACAGGCACGAGCGCGACGAGGCGGACGCCGTCGCCGGTCGATTCGAAGCGGGCGTGCTCGGCGGCCGCGCCCGCCGCTTGCAGGGCGATCCCCGCGGCGCTGCTGCTGCCGACCGTGGTCGTCGGACCGGCGAGCGGGTGCTGGAAGAACTTGCCGTCGTCGAGGATCTGCAGCGTGAACATGGCGGTCGCGAAGCCGCAAGGGGTCGCCGCGGCGTCAGCTGCCAGATCCTAGACATGAGCGTCCTTAGCGTCACGCCCCACGCCCGCGCCGCGATGTCATGCGTCGACGCGCCGCCACAGCGAGCCGTCGCGCGAGCGCGCGGCGCTTCACCATCGTTGACGTCGGCGGTCAGTACAGCAGCCGCGTCTTGATGCTGCTCGGCAACGCGGCGATGCGGTCGCGCACCGCGTCGGACAGCTCCCGGTCGATGTCCATGACCAGGTACCCAACGTCCTTCGTGGTGCCAAGTTGCTGGGCCTCGATGTTCGCCCCCAGTTCGCTGACGATCGCGGTGACCGACGCCAGCACACCGGGCACGTTGCAATGGATGTCGAGCAGCCGGTGCGTGCCCTCGCGCGGCGGCAGGCTGATCTGCGGGAAGTTGACCGCGCTTTCGGTGACGCCTCGATCGATGAACGCAACCAGCGCATTGGCGACCTCGATGCCGATGTTGCGCTGCGCTTCCTCGGTGTTGCCGCCGACGTGCGGCGTCAGGATCACGTTGGGCAGGCCGGCCAACTCGCTGCGCCACTCGGCCTGCGTCGGCGTCGGCTCCTGCGGGAAGACGTCGAGCGCTGCGCCGCCGAGCTTGCCGGCGCGCAACGCCGCGCACAGCGCGTCGACCGCGACGATGCTGCCGCGGCTGAGGTTGAGCAGATAGCTGCCCGCCTTCATGCGCGCGATCTGCGGCGCGCCGACCATGCCGCGCGTCAGCTGCGTCTCGGGCACGTGCAGCGACACGAAGTCGGCTTCATCGAGCAGCTGCTCGATCGTCGACAGCGGCTTCGCGAGGCCGAGCGGCAGCTTGCGCTGGATGTCGAAGAACAGCACGCGCATGCCGAAGGCCTCGGCGAGCAGGCCCACCTGCTGGCCGATGTGGCCATAGCCGACGAGGCCGATCGTGCGGCCGCGGACCTCGTGCGCGCCGGCGAGCGACTTGTCCCACTGGCCGTGGTGCAGCTTGCCGCTCTTGTCGCCGAGGCGCCGGGCCAGCGCGATCACGCAGCCCATCGTCAACTCGGCGACCGAGCGCGTGCTGGCGTGCGGCGCGTTGAACACCGGGACGCCGCGGCGCGCGGCGGCGTCGATCTCGACCTGGTCGGTGCCGACCGAGAAGCAGCCGACGGCCATCAGCTTGCCGCCGAGCGCCAGCTGCGCGGCGCGCAGCTTGGTGCGGGAACGCAGGCCGACGACGTGCGCGTCCTTGAGCACCGCGGCGAGCTCGTCGCCTTCGAGCGCCTTCTCGATCACGTCGACCGTGTAGCCGGCGGCCGTCAGGGTATCGCGCGCCGCCGGATGGATGCTCTCGAGCAGCGCGATGCGGATCTTGTGGCGCGGGTACGACGTGCGGGACATACGGGGCGCGACGCTACGCGGCGGGCG